>NZ_JAWIIV010000005.1:0-280191 GCF_035916955.1 Noviherbaspirillum album
GGACGATGTAGTTCTCCGGCTCGTACTTTCCGCCGAGGCGGAACTGGACGTCGGCGATGCCCTGGTAGTCCTCGCGCAGAATGCGGTCGATGACTTGCTCGACGGTCTGATCCTGGAAGATGCGGCAGTTGACGCGGTGCGAGAGAAACGACATCCAGGGCAGGACTTCGGCGTGGTAGCAGGCGAAGCCGCCGTCGGCATGGGCGAAGGCGAAGTGATGGATGTAGCCGTTGAGGTAGTGCTCGCTGCCGTCGTCCTGCTCGATGCCGATGGTGACGTTCTTGCCGATGAGTTCCTTGAGTTCGATGCCGGCAGGGGTGGAGAGCAGCTGCAGGCGGATGTGGAAGGCTTCGGACAGCGCGGCATGGGCATGGAGCGTGTCGATGAGGAGCGTCTTGTCGGGCGACAGCGGGGAGTAGAAGCGCAGCAGGCGGTTGTTGTCGGTGAACTGGGGAATGTTGACTAGGGCGGCCAGGCTTTCCTCGGCGGCGTCGGCCTGTTCGGTGTTGGCGAAAGAGGGGAAGAAGGGAGTGGCCGGGGTGGCGAAGTCGCGGATGGCGTGGCCGTGCAGCGGATGGCCGGCGATGTGCAGGACTTCGGCGGCTTTGGCGGCGTTTGAATTGAGCCGGCCGGCGGTTGCGGTGAGGGCAGCGAGTGAAGCCGGCGATGGCGACGAGAAGGGAGGCGCTAGGTTATTGAGCGGATCCTGCTGGGGATCATCAAACGGCGTGAACGACATGTGTTTCTCCGGCGGTATTGCATTCCTACAGCTAGGGTTTGAGCGAGAGCTGCGCGGATGTTAAATGTAATGCAACTTAATAGTTGCCGGAATGGTAACACGGCTCAGGACATGTTATTGTATAAATTGCAACATTAGACGCAGATACGCGACACTTGAACAGGAAGGAAATGTGGGTAGGAGCATAAGCGGAGCCTGTGTGCGCGTTACACGTGGCTCGATGCCGGGTATGGCCCGATTGGAGGGATGTACGGGGATGTGCGGGGAAGCACTATGAAACGCTGTGCTTGGAGATCGGTATTACTTTTCTTCTTCGGATTGCCCCGCAAGCTTGCCGAACAGGCGTGCATGCAGGCTGAGACCGCTTGCATGTTTGGTGGCGGTGGATGCTAGGGCCTTGCGTTTCGCTCCCGCCGCGGTGGCGTTGCGCGCCTTCAGGGGCTGTTGGGACGGTTCGACGCGAATCGTCATTTTCTGCCGTTTTGCGAGCGCCTTGTTTGCCATGAGAGTGTCCTTCATTCCTTCCGCCCTGGTCCGTGACTTGGCAAAGCCTGCCATGGACTGGGGCGGAGTCGCGTTTACAGCACGTAGCGCGACAAGTCTTCGTCAATCGCGAGCGCACCGAGCTTCTCGTCGACATAGGCTGCATCCACAACCACCGTCTTGCCGGTGGATTCGCTGGCCGCATAGGAAATTTCCTCGAGCAGCTTTTCCATTACGGTGTAGAGGCGGCGCGCGCCGATGTTTTCAGTCTTTTCATTGACCGAAAAGGCGATCTCCGCCAGCCGCTTGATGCCCTCGCCGGTGAAGTCCAGCTTGACGTCCTCGGTGCTGAGCAAGGCTTCATACTGCCGGGTCAGGCAGGCATCGGTGCTGGTCAGGATGCGCTCGAAGTCGGCAATTGCCAGTGATTCCAGTTCGACCCGGATCGGAAAGCGGCCCTGCAATTCAGGAATGAGGTCCGACGGCTTGGCCAGGTGGAATGCGCCCGAGGCGATGAACAGGATGTGGTCGGTGCGGATCATGCCGTACTTGGTATTGACCGTGGTGCCCTCGACCAGCGGCAGCAGGTCGCGCTGCACGCCGGCGCGCGATACGTCGGCGCCGCCGACCTCGGAGCGGGTCGCGATCTTGTCGATCTCGTCGAGGAACACGATGCCGTTCTGCTCGACATTGGCAATCGCCTTCTGCTTGAGCTCGTCTTCATTGACCAGCTTGGCGGCTTCCTCGTCGAGCAGCAGCTTCATCGCTTCCCTGATCTTGACCTTGCGCTTTTTCTTGCGTCCGCCGCCCAGGCCGGAAAACATCGACTTGATCTGCTCGGTCATTTCTTCCATGCCGGGCGGGGCCATGATTTCCATGTGGGGCGCCGTCTCGGCCACTTCGATTTCGACTTCGCGGTCGTCGAGCGCGCCTTCGCGCAGCCGCTTGCGGAAGGTCTGGCGCGTCGCATTGCCGCTGTCGCTTTCGGCAGCCGCGCTCGGTGTCGAGCTGAAGCCGAAGTCGCGCGCCGGCGGCAACAGGATATCGAGCACCCGGTCTTCGGCCGCGTCCTGGGCCTGCGAACGCACCTTGCGCATTTCCGATTCGCGGGTCTGCTTGATGCCGATGTCGATCAGGTCGCGGATGATGGTGTCGACGTCGCGGCCGACATATCCGACTTCGGTAAATTTGGTGGCTTCAATCTTGATGAACGGCGCGTCGGCCAGCTTGGCCAGACGGCGTGCGATCTCGGTCTTGCCGACGCCGGTGGGGCCGATCATCAGGATGTTCTTCGGCGTGATTTCATGCCGCAGCGGATCCGCAACCTGCTGGCGGCGCCAGCGGTTGCGCAGCGCAATCGCGACGGCGCGCTTGGCGCGGGCCTGGCCGACCACGTGTTTGTCGAGTTCGGAAACGATCTCTTGAGGTGTCATGTTCATGATGGTTTGCACGACGCTGCGGCCGCGTTATTCCAGGGTTTCGATGGTGTGCGACAGGTTGGTGTAGATGCAGAGTTCGCCGGCGATGGTCAGCGCCTTCTTGACGATCTCGGCGGGCGCCAGGTCGGTGTTTTCCTGCAGCGCCTTGGCGGCGGATTGGGCATAGACGCCGCCGGAACCGATGGCGCCGACCCCGGCCTCCGGTTCCAGCACGTCGCCGTTGCCGGTGATGATCAGGGTCGCTTCGCGGTCGGCCACCAGCAGCATGGCTTCCAGGCGGCGCAGGATGCGGTCGGTGCGCCAGTCCTTGGCAAGTTCGACCGAGGCGCGCATCAGGTTGCCCTGGTGCTTTTCCAGCTTGCCTTCGAAGCGCTCGATCAGCGTGAAGGCATCCGCGGTGCCGCCAGCGAAACCGGCCAGCACCTTGCCCTGATACAGCTTGCGCACCTTGCGCGCGGTGCCCTTCATCACAACATTGCCAAGCGTAACCTGACCGTCCCCGCCTAATGCGACGCTACTGCCGCGGCGTACGGAAAGGATGGTGGTGCCGTGAAATTGTTCCATGGAGAATGCCTCTGATGCCGATAATTTCCCGCAGATGAGGGCAGGGCGCCAGAAAACAAGGTCGAAAAACACCTGCGCCAGCCCCTCGCCGGCGAACCGGCACGCGGAATGCGCGAATCGGCTGCTCGTTAGTTCTTGCGTGGAATGATGCGGATGATTTCGCCGAGGCCAATCACATCCAGCAAGACGCTGACGAGATGATTGACGTGATGGAATTCCACCACCTTGCCGCTGGTGCAGAAAGGGCTGAGGCCGGTAAGAAGCCGGCTCGCGGCGCTGAAGTCCATGCGTTCGAGGCAGGAGCAGTCGATGATCGCAGGGTCGTGTTCGTCGGAGTAGGCGGCGATGGCGAGAATGAGTTCGTCGACCTGGCCGGAGACGAGTGCTGGCATCATGAAATGCTCCGACTGCGAAGCCGATGATCCGGTGGGGGCCGTGACGATGCTTTTCGGTGGCGCGACAAAGGCTGGCGGCGATACCTCGAAGGTCACGCAATAGTCGATGCTCAGCTCTTCGAATTCACTTTCGCGGTTCAGCAGCTGCAGAACCTCGAGCAGCAGCAGCCAACACTCCTCGGTATCGTCGCGGCGGCCGACTTCGATAATGGAGCGAATCCGGTCGGCCAGCTCGGACGCCCCGACCAGCACCAGGTCATGACCGCTCTTCTGCAGCTTGCGCAGCGCGGCGAGAAGCAGGCGGCAGCCGGGCGGGTCCACTTCGGTGACCTTTGCAAATTCCAGGCGCAGGCTGCGGTGTTTTTCCGCCAGATTGCGGATGCGCTCGATCTGTTTCTCGCATCCGCCGTTGAGCTTGCCGGAAAACGGCACCGCCGGCGTCGAGCCCGCTGCATGCGCGGAAGCCTGTGCCTGGCTGCGCGGCTGTCTTGCCGTCCATGCGGGTGGCGAGGTTTCAAACCGGCTCGCATAGCCGACGGCGAGTTCTTCGAAATCGGCCTGCTTGCCGCTCACCTGGTGCAGGTCCAGCAGCATCAGCCAGGCAGTCTGCGGCAGCTCGCCGAAGTCATCTGAGGCGATCGCAGCCTGCAGCATCTGCGTGGCAAGCGAGGCCTGGCCGTTGGCATACATGATCGCAGCTTCCTCGACCACGGCGGCCGCTTCGGATGACGGCGCGGCGATGTTGCTGACCGCGGTCTGGCCGCCGAGCAGGAACTCCGTGGTGCTCCCCGCTTCAGGCCCGAGCGGCTGAAGGGTATCCGGGGCAGCCGAGGTGGCGTCGGGCGAGGACGGTCTGTCCTGCCTCGACGGCTTTTTCGGTGCGCCGTGCGATGCGGACTCCGCCCGGGACCTGGCCGGCGGGGTGTCCGGTGGCGTGTCCGCCGGGCCGGGTTTCCTGCGTGCGCGATGGCTCAGGGGCAGGTTGACGTATTCGATGGACATTTCCGTTTCGATCGCATCGATCTTCAATGCGGTCTGGATCGCGGTGCTGGCATCGCGTTTCGTCGCCGCGGTCTTGCCGGTGTTGCGCGAAGATGTGGACGCCGGGGATGCAGAAGAAGCGGAAGATGATGATGTGCCGCCGGAAGATCCCGAGGCCCGCTTCGCGCGGGAAGCATCCTTCTCAGCCGGCTTGGCCGGCTGTCGGTCCTTCTTCCCGAAAAGCGAAAAAATACCCACGTTATCCCTGGCTGGAAGTGTCGATGTCCAAAGCCTGTACGGCCGGAGGCAAATTACGAGTGTGTAAAGGTATCACATCCCCATGCAGAGTTGTCATAGGGAAGCAGCAAGTGATGACTTTTTGTCACAATAATGCTGGTCCAGATGGTTGGCTTGCCGTAGCTCCAACTTGTACCGGCCAGCGATGTCAGCTGATACCAGTCGCTGTTTTTCCCGGAAGCGGCTGCGCAGCCTGCAACCGGTTTGCGCTTGGACTGTGACGCGATGTCCCGTAGCAGCGAAGATGAACGTAGGGGCGGGCGAGAGCGGATGCAGGCGAAACGGGTGAAGAAGCCAATCCTTATACCAATCCCAAGTCATGACATGGGATGGGTATAAACCCCGCAAAGCAAACAAGCGTACGTGCCTGGGGCATCGTACGCTTGCATTGGGGTGGGAGGCCGGCCGCCGGGTCCCGGCGCTAAATCAGCGATCAGTCGATTAATCGCCGTAGAGTTTTTGCTTCAGTTCGCGGCGCTGCTGCGCCTCGAGCGACAGCGTTGCGGTCGGACGGGCCAGCAGCCGCGGAATGCCGATCGGCTCGCCGGTCTCCTCGCACCAGCCGTAGTCGCCGGCGTCGATGCTGGCGATCGCCTGCTGCACCTTCTTGAGCAGCTTGCGCTCGCGGTCGCGGGTGCGCAGTTCGAGGGCGTGCTCTTCCTCAATGGTCGCCCGGTCGGCGGGATCGGGAACAAGAACGGTCTCGCGCAGATGTTCGGTGGTCTCGCCGGCGTTTTTCAGCAAGTCGCGCTCGAGCTGCTGCAAGCGCGCCTTGAAGAAGGCCAACTGCGCCTCGTTCATGTAATCCTTCTCGTTCATCTGAAGGATCTGCTCTTCGGTCAACAGGGTGCCATCCTGGACGGCCGGTGTGGGTTTAGTTGTTTTGGTAGCCACTTCGCTTACTTTCGAAACTACGGGTTTTTCCATTGTATCCATTAATCCATCCCCTGCATTGTTACCGCTCATGGAAGGGCTGGACGTCTCTTTGGAACCGACTTTTGAAGCGGAATTACCGGAGGGCCGCTTCAAATCCGTCGCTGCCGCCTTGCTCGCTTTCGGGGCCGCGTCGGTCACGGACTTTTTCTGCACCCGGGCGGGTGCCGCCGCTTTCGAAACCGTCCCCTTGGCATTCGCCACGCCCGCCGTCTTCGCGGCGGGTTTTAAGTTGCTTTTTACCGTGCTTTGGGGTGGTTTGGCAATCGATTTTGTTGCCGCAGCGGCAGATTTAACGGCGGAGGCAGTCTTGGGAGCCGGGGCGGCCGCGATCTTTTTCCTGGCCAAGCCCGGACTGCCGGTCTTGGGGGCGGCCGTTCGGACCAGCGCCGCGCTGCTGCCGGCGCTTTTGACGACGCTGCGTTTCGAGGCGGATTTGATGACCGTTGCGTTCATGGTGACCTCGCTAAGTGAACCGCCCGACTGTCAGCTCCCGGCCCGAAATTCTTGTTTTGCCTGCGCTGCCGGCATTTTCGGACTTCATCAAGCGGTATACGACGTCCTTCTCATCTTGCCAAAGCACATTCCCGATTACATAAATAAAAATCAAAACCGGCAGCAGTTTATACCAAACACTGCTCCAGGCCCTGCAGGATGGATTCTTTTGGCAGATTTTTACCGATGAACACCATCTTGCTGCCGCGAACTTCCCCTTCGGCCCATTTAGCGCCGATATCGGTACCCATCATCTGATGTACGCCCTGGAAAAGCACCTTGCGGTCCGCATCCTCCATCCATAACACGCCCTTGTAGCGCAGCATGCGCGGTCCGAACACCTGCACCACGCCGCCGAGGAATTCATCCAGGCGGGAGGTGTTGAAAGGGCGGTCGCTGCGGAAGACGAAGGCGGCGATATCGTCGGAGTGATGGGCATGATGGTGATCGTGATGCGCATGATCGTGCCCGCAATGTTCGCCGCACGCGTGGTCATGTTCATGCTCATGGTCATGATGAGCATGAGCATGCTCTTCGTCGGACAGGAAATCGGGATCGATTTCCAGCTTGTCGTTGAGGTTGAAGCCGCGCAGGTCGAGCACTTCCGAAATCGGCACCTTGCCGAAATCGGTTTTCGATATCGGCGCCCGCGGGTTGATGCGTTTGAGTCGCGCGCCGAGCGCGGCGACGGCATCCTTGTCGACCAGGTCGGTCTTCGACAGCAGCAGCTTGTCGGCGAAGCCCACCTGGCGCTGCGCTTCCTCATGCTCGTCGAGCTGGGACATCGCATGCCGCGCATCGACCACGGTGACGACCGCATCGAGCAGGTAATGCCCTGCCACTTCATCGTCCATGAAAAAGGTCTGCGCCACCGGTCCCGGATTGGCCAGGCCGGTGGTTTCGATGACCACATGGTCGAAGTCGAGCTCGCCGGCCTCGCGCTTCTGCGCCAGCGTCCCGAGCGCGACGATGAGGTCGCCGCGCACGGTGCAGCAGATGCAGCCGTTGCTCATCTCGACGATCTGCTCCCTGCTGTCCTGCACCAGGATTTCATGGTCGATGTTCTCCTCGCCGAATTCGTTCTCGATGACGGCGATCCGGTGGCCGTGCGGCTCGCGCAGGATGCGGTTGAGCAGGGTGGTCTTGCCGGCGCCCAGGAAGCCGGTGAGTATCGTTGCGGGAATCAGTTTCATCGCTTGTTTCCTTGCTTGCTTCACTGGGCGCAGTCGGCGCACCAGCCCTTGATGGTGAATTCGATGTCATGGCTCTGGAAGCCCTTGCCCAGGCTTTCCTCGAGCGCGTCGCGCAGCAGGCCGGCTTCGCCGATGCTGTCCAGGCAGAACACCTTGGCGCAGCGGGTGCACTTGAAGTGGCCGTGCTGGTGGTGCCTTACCTCGGGGTCGGGCGAAGCCGCATGCTCGGTGCCGGCGCTGTAGCGGAACACGCGGTCGTCGCCGGCGATCTTGTGCGCCAGGCCGGCATCGATCAGACAATCGAGCGCGCGGTACAGCGTCACCCGGTCCATGTCGGTGAACGCATCCTGCATGTCCTGGTGGGAAAATGCGCGCGGCGCATCCAGCAGTGCCGCCAGGACATTGACGCGCGCGGCGGTGATGCGCACCGAAGCCTGGCGCAGCTGCGCTTCGGCCCGAGCGGCGGTTGCTGCGGTTGCGGCCTTTGCCGCGCGGGTGACGGAATTTTTCACGTTTGTGGTCTTTGCCATGCTGCAAACAAGACTGGGTGAGGTCGGGCATGCATCGGCATGCACCGGCATGTATATCGCCGGTACCTGTCGTCGGCACCGGAAGGGGAAATTATGACGCAATTTGCAATCCAGTTGCACAAATTGCTGTAAAGCCTGAAATCCCCGCTATGGAAGGAGCATCGATGTTATGCCTTTTGCAATAGAACGCCCTTCAGGTACTCGCCTTCGGGAAAACTGGTTGTCATCGGATGATCGACGCCGGCCGACAGTCTTCTCAATATTCTCGCATCCACTTTCGCGTCATTGGCCGCGCCGGCGACGATCTTCTGGAACAGGTCGGCGCTGATGGCTCCGGAGCAGGAATAGGTGAACAGCAGTCCGCCCTCGCGCAGCAGCTGGAAGCCCAACAGGTTGATGTCCTTGTAGGCGCGCGCGGCGCGCTCGACATGGTCCGGCGATGCGGCGAATTTCGGCGGATCGAGCACGATCAGGTCGAAGCTGCGGCCCTGTTCGCGGAAGGCGCGCAGGGCCTTGAAGACATCGGCATCCTGCCACTCGGCGCGGCCGGCGTCGAAACCGTTCAGCTCGACGTTGCGCCGGCCGATCGCCAGCGCTTCTCCGGATGAATCGATCGACGTCACGCTGGTGGCACCGCCCTTGAGCGCCGCCAGCGAAAAGCCGCCGGTGTAGCAGAAGCAGTTGAGCACCTCGCGCCCGGCCGCGTGCTCCATGACAAGGCGGCGGTTGTCGCGCTGGTCGACATAGAAGCCTGTCTTGTGCCCGGTCTTGATATCGACCGCATAGCGCACGCCATTTTCGGTCACCAGGGTTTCCGCTCCCGGTTCGTCGCCGACAAGGGGGCCGGTGACCAGCGGCATGCCTTCGCGCTCGCGTACCGAGGCGTCGGAGCGCTCATAGACATTGGGGCAGCCGGTCTCGGCGACGAGCGCCTGCACGATCGGCCCCTTCCATGCCTCGACGCCGGCCGACTGGAACTGGCAGACCAGATGACCGGCCTTGCCGGCGTACCAGTCCACCACCAATCCCGGGAAGCCGTCGGCCTCGCCGAAGATGAGGCGGATCGCATCCGTGTCCTTCACCATGTTCATGCGGTGGGCGAGCGCCTTCTTCACGCGGCGCTTGATCATCGCATGGTCGATTGCCTCGTTCTCATTGAAGCTCCAGACGCGCGCGCGGATCTGCGACTTCGGGCTGAAGGCGGCGCGCGCCAGGAACTGGCCGGAGGCCGATTGCACGACGGCGGTGGCGCCGGGCTTGTTTTTCTCATCGGGTTTGCCTTCGACGCGCTCGATCGCGGTCGGGAAAATCCATGGGTGGCGGCGCAGCAGGCTTTTTTCCTTGCCGGGTTTGAGTGTGATGGTCAGCATGGGGAAGTCCGATTCATGAAGGTTGCCGTTCGCGCCAAGTATCGATGGATGATGGATGCGCGCGATGCCGGCGGTTGGACGGGGTCAGCCCTGTGGCTCGGATTTCTTCCTGGCGCGCGGATGGGCTGAATCATAGACCGCGGCGAGGCGCTGGAAATCGAGCGAGGTATAGACCTGGGTAGCGGCGATCGACGCATGGCCGAGCATTTCCTGCACCGCCCGCAGGTCGCCGGACGATTGCAGCACATGCGATGCGAATGAATGGCGCAGCACGTGGGGATGCACATTGGCGGGAATGCCGAGCGCCTGCGCATGCTTTTTCAGCCGCGAGTGCACGATGCCCGGCGTCACCCGCTTGCCGCGCTCGGTCAGGAACAGCGGATGCGGATCCAGCTTCACGTGCGTCTCGCGCACCGCCACCCAGGCGCGCAGCGCTTCCAGCGCCGGCTTGCCGATCGGCACCTTGCGCTGCTTGCTGCCCTTGCCGGTCACGTTGACTTCGGCTTCCGCGAAGTCGATCCAGCCGGCGGATTGATACTCGCCTTCGCGTACATAGCGCAGATCGAGGGAAGTCAGTTCCGAGACACGCAGTCCGCTGGAGTACAGCAGTTCGAACATGGCGCGGTTGCACAACTGGGTGGGCGCCTGCGCATCGCGTCCCGGCGTGCTTTCGGCGACCACGCGGATCGCGTCGTCGGCCGACAGGGCTTTCGGCAGCGGCTTGCTGCGCTTGGGCGCCTTGACGCCGTCGACCGGGTTGGCCGGTAGCGGCTCCTGGTCGGACAGCCATTCGAAAAAGCCGCGCCAGGCGGACAGCTTGCGTGCGATCGAGCGCGGGTTCAGTCCCTGGCCGTGCAGCTGGGAGGCGAACTTGCGGATATGGAAATGCCCGACTTCCGACATGGGCGGCGCGCCGGGCAGCTTGTCGACCATGTCGGCCAGCACCAGCAAGTCATGCCGGTAGCTCGTCACGGTATGCTGGGCCAGCTTGCGCTGCTTTTCCAGGTGATCGAGATAGGCGGCGAGGCGAGCCCGGTTGCTCTCGGAATTCACGATGTCTGGTTCGATTGCCGTCAGTCCAGCAGGCAGGCCATTGCGGCGCTGGCGGTTTCACCGATCTTGGACAGGTAATCGGTGGCCATGTCGGCGGTGAAGCGCTGCGGATCGGCCGAGCCGAGCACCAGCAGGCCGAAGGCTTCCGGCGCACCGCCGATGCGCAACGGCAGCATCGCGATCGACTGTACCGATGCGGCATCCTCCAGCCAGGAAGCGGCTTCGAAATCCTGGTTGGCGCCGCAATAGGGAGCGGTCAGGCCATTGCAGAAGATCTTCGCATCTTCCGAGACCTCGGCAGCAAACCAGGTATGTGCATAATCCTCGGCCACGCCCCAGATGCGTAGCGTCGCCTGCGGCACCGAGAAAATCGACTGCAATCCGCTGATCAGCGTGTGCGGCATGTCGACATCGTTGCGCGCCAGCAGCAGCGAACGGGTCCATTGCAGGAATTTTTGCGTGATGGCATCGTTTTCCTCCGCGATGCGCAGCAATTCCGCCAGACGCAGCTCATGCAGCTTGATCTTCTCGCGCAGCACTTCCATCTGGCGTTCCTGCAGCGACACCGCACGCCCGGCCAGCGGGCTGGTCAGCTTGACCCGGGACAGGAGTTCGCTGTGCTCTTCGAAGAAATGCGGATTGTCGGACAGGAAATTGGCGACGGCGTTGGAATCCAGTTCGTAAGTCATAGGGGAAGGTTCGGTGATGGTCGCAGCATTCAACAGCCGGAAGTTTTTGCAACAGATGCATGCCGGCCAAAGATAGAGCCGTGATTTTACCCGACAACCCGGCCGAAAAGACCGCGCCGGCTGCCGGGCTGCAACATCCCGCATGCAATATGCAGGATGCAATTTGCAATAGTCGGCGGCCCGGAAGCGTTCCGTCTTACTCAGACTTCGATTTCGCCTTCGAACACGGTGACCGCGGGTCCGGTCATCATGACGGGCCTGCCTTCGCCCTGCCAGGCGATCGACAGGTCGCCGCCGCGGGTCGATACCTTGACGGGCGAGTCGAGCAGGCCGCGGCGAATGCCGGCGACCACGGCCGCGCAGGCGCCGGTGCCGCAGGCCAGGGTTTCGCCGGCGCCGCGCTCGTAGACCCGCAGTTTGACCGCATGGCGGTCGAGCACCTGCATGAAGCCGGCATTGACCCGTTTCGGAAAGCGGGGATGATGCTCGATCAGCGGGCCTTCCTGGTGCACCGGCGCGGTCTCCACGTCGTCGACCACCTGCACCGCGTGCGGGTTGCCCATCGAGGCGACCGAGATCCAGCGGTGTTCGCTGTTGATGTCCAGCGGCCACACAATATCCTGATGTACCTGGCTGCCCTGCAGGCCGCCGGCGTCGAACGGAACGCGCTCCGGTTCGAGGATGGGCGCGCCCATGTCGACCGTGATGCCGCCGTCGGCTTCCAGCGTCGGCTCGATGATGCCGGACATGGTTTCCACCCTGATCGACTGCTTTTCCGTCAGGCCCTTTTCCGTGACGAAGCGGACAAAGGCGCGCGCGCCGTTGCCGCATTGCTCCACTTCGCCGCCATCGGCGTTGTAGATCCGATAACGGAAATCCACGCCGGGCGACTGGGACTTTTCCACCACCAGCATCTGGTCCGCGCCGACGCCGAAGCGGCGGTCGGCCAGCGCCTTCCATTGCGCAGGCGTGAAGTCGATGTGCTGGCTGATGGCGTCGATCACGACGAAGTCGTTGCCGGCGCCGTGCATTTTGGTGAATTTGAGTTTCATGACATCGATTATAAACAGGCGCAGACGCGTTCAGGATTTCAGGATTCGAGCGGCATCTGGCCGGGGCCGCCCTTTGCATACACGCTCGGCACGCCCGGCGGGCGCGTCTTGAAGCGCTTGTGCGCCCAGAAATACTCTGATGGCGCTTCCAGGATCCGCTCTTCGATGAAGGCATTCATGCGCCGCGTCGCCTCGACCATGTCGTCGCCGGGATAATTTTCCCAGGCCGGGTAGAAGCGCACCTTCCAGCCGCGGTAATTCGGCAGATAGGTGGCGATCACGGGAATCACCTTGGCGCCGGTCATCGCCGCGATGCGCCCGGGCGCCGTCAGGGTGGCGGCGGGAATGCCGAAGAAGGGAACGAATTCCGCATCCTTCTCACCGAAATCCATGTCGGGCAGCATGAAGAACGGCATGCCCTGGCGCAGCGCGCGGATGATGGGCTTGACCCCTTCGCCGCGCGAAAACAGCTTGATGTCGGCATTGAAGCGGGTGCGCCCCTTGCGCAGCGCCTGGTCGAACACTTCATTCTGCTGCCGGGTATAGATGGAGCAGGCGGTCGGGCCCTCCAGCATCACGGACAGGCCGGCCACGTCCAGGCAGACGAAATGCGGGCAGAGCAGGATGGTCGGACCCGATGTCATTTCGGCCACCGGCATGGCCGGTTCGACCACGATCAGGCGCTCCAGGCGCTGGCGCGGGGCCCACCACAGCAGGGCGCGCTCGAGCACGCTGCGCGCGTAGTTCTGGAAATGCCGGCGAGCGAGCGAGCGCCGCTCGGCCTCGGGCAATTGCGGCATGCACAGGCGCAGATTGGTCAGCGTGATGTCGCGGCGCGCTTTCATTATGAGGAACAGCATGCTGCCAACCGCTTCCCCGAGACGGCCAAGTATGGGCAGCGGCAGCCAGTGCAGCAGCCACATCAATCCAAGCAACAGTTTCATCGGGCGGATTCCTGCAGATCGGGCGCTGGAACGCCGGCCGGCACCTTGTACCGGTTGTAGCTCCAGAAATATTGGGAGGGACAGCGCGCGATCAGTTGCTCCATCGCGGCATTGATCGCGCGCGCATGCTGTTCCGGCGACTCGCCGAGCGCCTGCTCGAAGGGCACGAAACGCATCACGTAGCCGGCGCCGCCCGGCAGGCGCTCCGCATAGGTAAGGATGATGGGCGCGCCGGACATTTGATGCAGCTTGCCGGGAAGCGTCATGGTATAGGCCTGCCGGCCGAAGAAGGATGCCCAGACGCCTTCGCCGTTCTGCGGCACCTGGTCGGGCAGCACGCCCACCGGCTGGCACTGGCGCAGCGCCTTGAGCAGCATGCGCACGCCCGACAGGTTGGCCGGCGCCAGGCGCAGGTCGCCGCGCGCCCGCGCCCCTTCGATCAGCGGCTTGAGCGCCTGCTTCTTCGGCGGACGGTAGAGCACGGTCAGGGGCGTCTTGCTTGCAACGATCTGCGCGGTGATTTCGAAACACCCAAGATGCGGCGTCAGGAATACGACGCCCTTGCCGGCGTCGAAGGCTGCCTGCACCAGTTCCCAGTTCTCGATGCGGGTGCTGGCGATCACTTTCCGCTGCGGCGCACACCAGATGAACGGCAGTTCGAGCACGTTCTTGCCCGCTTCGCGCACGGCGGCAGACAGGTGATCGCCGAAGCCGGCGGCCTCGATGTTGTTTTTCAATCTGCGGCGGTAGGAGGGCGAAACCAGGTACACCAGCCAGCCGAGCGCCGCGCCGACGGCATGCAAAACGGGCAGCGGCAGCCTGGAAAGCAGGCGGAAGAGGGCGACGAGCATCAAATGGGGAGTGAGAAAATTTGTGATTTTTTTCCAGACGCGTAAAATATCACAACGCTGTCCGTTTCCTTTCCGCGCAAATTGTTGCGGCAGGGAATTTTCAGGCAGTGCCGCCGAGTTAATAGACAACTTGCGAGGCGGCTTAAAAATTTCGCTAAAGCGTCGCAGGCTCATTGGTTTGGCCGCGACATGGTCAAATCAATCATTTTCATGGGGAGCCTGCGATGGCAAACGAATATCTCTTTACTTCGGAATCGGTTTCCGAAGGTCACCCGGACAAGGTCGCCGACCAGATCTCCGATTCCATTCTCGATGCAATCCTGACGCAGGATCCGAAAGCCCGTGTGGCGGCCGAAACGCTGACCAATACCGGCCTGGTCGTGCTCGCCGGTGAAATCACCACGCACGCCAACGTCGACTACATCAGCGTCGCGCGCGACACCATCAAGCGCATCGGCTACGACAACGCCGACTTCGGCATCGACTACAAGAGCTGCGCGGTCATGGTCTGCTACGACAAGCAGTCGCCCGACATCGCCCAGGGCGTCGACGAAGGCAAGGGCATCGACCTTGACCAGGGCGCCGGCGATCAGGGCCTGATGTTCGGCTATGCCTGCGACGAGACGCCCGAGCTGATGCCCGCCGCCATCTACTACTCGCACCGCATCGTCGAGCGCCAGTCGCAGCTGCGCAAGGACGGCCGCCTGCCGTGGCTGCGCCCGGACGCCAAGTCGCAGGTCACGCTGCGCTACGTGGACGGCGTGCCGGTGGCGATCGACACCATCGTGCTGTCGACCCAGCATGCGCCCGAGATCGAGCACAAGGCGATCGAGGAAGCGGCCATCGAGGAAATCATCAAGCCGGTGGTGCCGCAGGAATGGCTGAAGAATACCCGCTACCTGATCAACCCCACCGGACGCTTCGTCATCGGCGGTCCGCAGGGCGACTGCGGCCTCACTGGCCGCAAGATCATCGTCGACACCTACGGCGGCGCGGCTCCGCACGGAGGCGGCGCGTTTTCCGGCAAGGATCCGTCCAAGGTCGACCGCTCGGCTGCCTATGCCGGCCGCTACGTGGCCAAGAACATCGTCGCCGCGGGCCTTGCCAAGCGCTGCCAGATCCAGGTGTCCTACGCGATCGGCATCGCCAAGCCGACCTCGGTGATGGTGACCACCTTTGGCACCGGCAAGATCAGCGACGAGCTGCTGGCGCAGCTGGTGCAGGAACTGTTCGACCTGCGTCCGAAAGGCATCGTGCAGATGCTGGACCTGCTGCGTCCGATCTATGCCAAGACCGCCGCCTACGGACACTTCGGCCGCGAAGAGCCGGAATTCTCGTGGGAGCGCACCGACAAGGCGGCCGCCCTGCGCGCGGCGGCCGGACTCTGATACTGTCGGGCATCGCTTGTCCATGCAGCAGTGCCGCTACCCCATGCCGAACCTGCAAGCTCTGCGGGCCGCGGCTGCGGCCATTGGTGTGATTGGTGTGGTCGCAGCATGCCTGCCGGCGCATGCCAAGAACGCGGGCGCCGCAAATCCCTTGCCCGCCAAGCAGGACTGGTGCGAGAGGGTGACGCCGCGCCTGCCAGGCGTCAGCGTCGCGGATTGCCGGGCAAGCGGGCTGCAGCCCACCGGGGCTTCGTCGCGCAAGGGCATTCCCATCCTCATGCGCACCGTGCCGGCGAAAACCGCCCGGTCGGGCGAAGCCAGGCGCGTGCTGCTGCTGGGCGGCATCCATGGCGACGAGCTGACTGCCGCCGCCATCGTCTTCCACTGGATGAAGTGGCTGTCCATGCCCGAGGCGCAGGCAATGCACTGGCATGTGGTGCCGGTCATGAACCCCGACGGCCTGCTTGCGCGGAAGCCGCAGCGCGTCAACGCCAACGGCGTCGATCTCAACCGCAACTTTCCGACGCCGGGCTGGGAAAAGGATGCCCGGCACTACTGGATGAAGACCACCGGCAGCGATCCGCGCCGCTTTCCCGGCCAGTCGCCGCTGTCCGAACCCGAGACGCGCTGGCTCGATGAAGAGATGGAACGCTTCCGGCCGGACGTGATCATTTCCGTGCATGCGCCGTTCGGCGTGCTCGATCTCGACGGCCCTGCCAAGGCGCCGCGCAGCTTCGGACGCCTGTATTTCAATCGCGTCGGGATATATCCGGGATCGCTCGGCAATTACGGCGGCATGCACAAGAACGTGCCGGTCATCACCATCGAGCTGCCCAATGCGCTGGCCATGCCGAAGACCGACGAATCGCGCCGCATCTGGACCGACATGCTGGCCTGGATAGGGCGCAGCGTGCCGCCGCAAAAGTCGAACTCGGCGAATCCGGGCGCGCCAGGCCAGCAGGGTCCGAAGAAGGCGCTTGTCGAGCACTAATCACTAACAAAGCGAAGAAGGCGAATAAAGCGTCACGCAGTCCCCGGTTTTTTCGCAGCCTGCCCTGAACGGCAACGCGACTACGGTATAATCTCGGCTCCAAGGAGCGTTGCAGCACGATGTTTCCGACATCGTGTCAGGCTTGGATATCTTTACGCAACGGCGCTCACGTTACTTTTTTCTATTTTCAACAGGAAAGGAGGGCGTGATGAGCGCCGTTATCTCGAACACAACTTCCCAGGATTTCTTCGTCGCCGATCTCAGCCTGGCCGATTGGGGCCGCAAGGAAATCAAGATCGCCGAAACCGAAATGCCCGGCCTGATGGCAATCCGCGAGGAATTCGCCGGAGCCCAGCCGCTCAAGGGCGCGCTGATCACCGGCTCGCTGCACATGACCATCCAGACCGCGGTGCTGATCCAGACGCTAGAGGCGCTGGGTGCGCGCGTGCGCTGGGCCTCCTGCAACATCTACTCGACCCAGGATCATGCGGCCGCGGCCATTGCCGCCAACGGCACGCCGGTGTTCGCCTTCAAGGGCGAGAACCTCGATGAATACTGGGACTTCACCCACCGCATCTTCGAATGGCCGAACGGCGAGTTTTCCAACATGATCCTCGACGACGGCGGCGATGCGACGCTGCTGCTGCATCTCGGCACCCGCGCTGAAAAGGACATCGGCGTGCTGGCCAACCCGGATTCCGAAGAAGCGGTCTGCCTGTTCAATTCGATCAAGAAAAAGCTCGCCGCCGACCCGACCTGGTACTCGACCCGCCTTTCCAAGATCAAGGGCGTGACCGAAGAAACCACCACCGGCGTGCATCGCCTGTACCAGATGCACAAGGAAGGCAAGCTGGCTTTCCCGGCGATCAACGTCAACGATTCCGTCACCAAGTCCAAGTTCGACAATCTGTACGGCTGCCGCGAATCGCTGGTAGACGGCATCAAGCGCGCGACCGACGTGATGGTAGCGGGCAAGGTTGCCGTGGTCGCCGGCTACGGCGACGTGGGCAAGGGTTCCGCGCAGGCGTTGCGCGCCCTGTCGGCCCAGGTATGGGTAACCGAAATCGATCCGATCTGCGCGCTGCAGGCGGCAATGGAAGGCTACCGAGTCGTGACCATGGACTATGCCGCCGAGCATGGCGACATCTTCGTCACCGCCACCGGCAACTACCATGTGATCACCCATGAGCACATGAAGAAGATGAAAGACCAGGCCATCGTCTGCAACATCGGCCACTTCGACAATGAAATCGAAGTCGCCGCGCTGAAGCAGTACACCTGGGAAAACATCAAGCCGCAGGTCGACCATGTGATTTTCCCCGACGGCAAGCGCATCATCCTGCTGGCTGAAGGCCGCCTGGTGAATCTCGGCTGCGGCACCGGTCATCCGTCCTACGTGATGAGCTCCTCGTTCGCCAACCAGACCATCGCCCAGATCGAGCTGTTCACCAATACCGCGGCCTATCCGGTCGGCGTCTACACGCTGCCCAAGCACCTCGATGAAAAGGTCGCGCGCCTGCAGCTCAAGAAGCTCAACGCGCAGCTGACGGAACTGACGGAAGAGCAGGCCAGCTATATCGGCGTGAAGACAACCGGCCCGTACAAGCCGGATCACTACCGCTATTAAGAAGCGCTCTGGAGGCGGCGCGACGGCCCCTAGGTCATTGCACCGCCTCGTTCCCTGCATCGCCGGCGAGAGGAGGTCGACATGCGTTTGCTGCTTACCTGGCTGATCAATGCCGCGGCATTGTTCGCCGTGCCGTTTCTGATGAAGACGGTCTACGTCGAGAATTTCATCGTCGCGCTCGTCGCGGCGCTGGTGCTGGGCCTGGTCAATGTGCTGATCAAGCCCATCCTGGTGCTGCTGACGCTGCCGGTCACGGTGCTCACGCTCGGCCTGTTCATCTTCATCGTCAACGGCCTGATGTTTTGGGTGGTAGCGAATTTCGTCAGCGGCTTCTATGTCGCCAGCTTCTGGTCGGCGGTCGCGGGCGCGCTGCTGTACAGCCTGATCTCGTGGGCACTCTCTGCTCTACTGCTCAAAAAATGACACAAAAGAATTTCAGCATCGAGTTTTTCCCGCCGAAGACGCCGGAAGGCGCGGAAAAACTGCGCGCCACGCGCGCCAAGCTGGCCGAGCTGCGGCCCAAGTATTTTTCGGTGACCTTCGGCGCCGGCGGCACGACCCAGAAGGGCACGCTGGAAACCGTGATCGAAATCCAGCGCGAAGGCCATGACGCCGCGCCCCACCTGTCCTGCATCGGCAGCTCGCGCGACAGTCTGCGCGCCATTCTGGGCGAGTACAAGGCCAACGGCATCCGCCGCCTGGTGGCCCTGCGCGGCGACCTGCCGAGCGGTTACGGCGCTTCGGGCGAATTCCGCTATGCCAACGAGCTGGTGGAATTCATCCGCGCCGAGACCGGCGACTGGTTCCATATCGAAGTGGCCGCCTATCCGGAAATGCATCCGCAGGCGAAGTCGCCGCAGGACGACATCCAGAGCTTCGCCCGCAAGGTGAAGGCCGGCGCGAATGCAGCGATCACCCAATATTTCTACAATGCCGACGCCTACTTCCGCTTCGTCGACGACACGCGCAAGGCGGGCATCGACGTGCCCATCGTCGCCGGCATCATGCCGATCACGAACTACTCGCAGCTGATGCGCTTCTCGGACATGTGCGGCGCCGAGATTCCGCGCTGGATCCGCCTGAAGCTGGCCAGCTTCGGCGACGACACCGAATCGATCAAGGCCTTCGGCCTCGATGTCGTGACCGGCCTGTGCGAGCGCCTGCTCGACGGCGGCGTGCCCGGCATGCATTTCTATTCGCTCAACCAGGCCGCGGCGACGACGGCATTGTGGAAGCGGCTCGACCTGTCGAATCGTTGATGGATGGAACACCCGGCTGCCGGGTGTTCAAAACTGCATGGACTCGGTGATCACCCGGTCCAGCGCGATATCGAATGCATCGGCTTCGAATGCCGTCAGCGACGATGCATACGCAATTCCCACCGCCAGCGGACGCGGCGCCTGCGCCAGCGTGCGGTCGTAGAATCCACCGCCGTAGCCTAGCCGGAAGCGCTGGGCATTGAATCCCACGCAGGGCACCAGCACCGCATCCGGGCGAACTTCGCTGCCGCGTGCCGGAATGGCTATGCCGTACCGGTCCTTCTCCATTGCATCGCCCGGCGTCCAGGCCATGAAGCGCAGCGGCGCATCCTTGTCCGTTACTACTGGCAGGGCCAGTGCCATGCCGAGTTGGCAAAGTTTTTCATAAACATGCCGCAGGTCGGGCTCGCCGCGTATCGGCCAATACACGCCCAGCGTCTTGACGGGATGTTCAATGCACCACGCTTCGAGATGCTCCGCGATGCGATAGTCCAATGTTTGTCGAACTTCGGTGGACATTGCTTGTCTGTTGGCAAGCAATGTCTTTCGCAAGGCGGATTTGGTCGAAATGGCATTCGGCATGTCGTGGTCGGATGGTCGTGATCGCGCATGCTATTCTAGTGGTGCGAGTTATAAATTTGTTGGTCAAATGATGAGCGAGAATCGTGCCGATACCGCGTCAACAATGCGCGCAAGGCCTCGGCCTTGCTGTGCTTGTTTCCTTGTCTCGGCACGATTTCGCCACGTTTGCCTTCAACAAATTTCCAACTCACCCCACTAGAGCATCCCTTTTGCGCGCAACCCGGTTACCCGGACTGTCCCGGCTGCGGTTCGCGTCATGCTCGAATCAGACACGTATTTTTTGAAAGCGGTTTTAGATGTCTCATATGAAATGGATGGCGGGCGTTGCAATCGCCGCAGCCTCGGTCATGCTGCTGCCGCAGGCAGCCCTGGCGAAGAATCCGGCGCCGCAGCGCGCCGCGCCTGCATTTGCTTCCGATGACGATGTCTTCATTGCCTTGCGCGATGCTTCGCGCGGCGGCGATCTGGCCCGCGTCGAGGAACTCGCTGCCAGGCTTGGCAATTATTTCATGCCTTCCTATGTCGATTACTACCGGCTGCGCCCCCGACTCGCCACCGCTTCGGAACAGGAAATCCGCGGTTACCTGACGCGCTACGACGGCCAGGCCATCGCCGACCGCCTGCGCAACGACTGGCTGCTGGAACTCGGCCGCACTCGCAACTGGGCACTGTTCGACGAGCAGTATCCGCTGTTCGCTCTCAACGACGATACGCAGCTCAAATGCTATGCGCTGATGTCGAAGGCGCTCAAGGGCCAGAACGTCGCCGATGACGCGCGCACCGTGCTGGTCGGCCCGCAGAACTACGGCGAGGCCTGCCCGGCCCTGGTGGCAACGCTGGTCCAGGTCGGGCAGTTCACGCAGGATGACGTCTGGGCGCAGATCAGGTTGATCGCCGAATCCGGCTTCTCCGGCACGATCCGACGCC
Organism: Noviherbaspirillum album; assembly: GCF_035916955.1. NCBI lineage: Bacteria > Pseudomonadati > Pseudomonadota > Betaproteobacteria > Burkholderiales > Oxalobacteraceae > Noviherbaspirillum > Noviherbaspirillum album. The sequence continues at coordinate 20,783 of NZ_JAWIIV010000005.1, forward strand.
TCGCGCCGCTGACCGATGCCAGCGAAACCGCGTTGATGCAGGCGCTCGACAAGCCGGACGCAGTCGTTGCGCGCGGCCCCGGCAGCACCCGTGCGAGCCAGGAAGTCTTCATCCTCGCGCTGGGGCGCAGTGCCAAGAACAATCCCGATCGCGCGGTCGATGCGCTGGTTGCCGGCGCCAGCCGCCTGAGCGAACGTGAGCGCGCGCAGGCCTGGGCGCAGATCGCGCTGCCGGCTTCGCTCAAGCTGCTGCCCGAGGCGGCCGTGTACTGGCACCGCACCGCGGGTGCGACGCTGTCGCTGGAAAGCCATCAATGGAAAGCGCGCGCGCTGCTGCGAGCCGGTGAATGGAAACAGCTGAAAACCGCCATCGAAGCCATGCCGACGGCGCTGGCCAGTGACGGGCCGTGGGTCTACTGGCTGGCCCGCGCTTATCGCGCGGAAGGCAAGACCGAGGAAGCGACCAAGCTGTTCGAATCCATCGCCGACCAGAACCATTTCTACGGCCAGCTGGCGCTGGAGGAACTCGGCCGCAAGATCAGCGTACCGCCGCGCGCGCAGGCCGTCACCGCGGAAGAGATTGCGCCAATGGCAAGCAATGCGGGCTTCCAGCGCGCGCTCAAGTTCTTCGACCTGAACATGCGCTTCGAAGGCTACCGGGAGTGGAACTGGGAATTGCGCAGGATGAACGACCGCCAGCACCTGGCGGCGGCGGAATTCGCGCGCCAGAAGAATGTGCTCGACCGCATGGTCAACACTTCCGACCGCACCAAGACGGAATTCGACTTCACCCAGCGCTTCCCGTCGCCGTACCGCGACGTGATGCAGGCGTCCACCGAGCGCCTCGGCCTCGACATGGCCTGGGTGTATGGCCTGATCCGCCAGGAGTCGCGTTTCATCCTGAATGCGCGTTCGCATGTCGGTGCCTCCGGCCTGATGCAGCTGATGCCGGCGACCGCAAAGTACGTCGCACGCAAGATCGGCCTGGACGGCTTCACCCAGAGCCAGGTCAACGACATACAGACCAACATCACGCTCGGCACCAACTATCTGAACATGGTGCTCAACGACCTGGAAGGGTCGCAGGCGATGGCGACCGCGGCCTACAACGCCGGCCCGGGCCGTCCACGCGCATGGCGTTCGACGCTGCAGCGCCAGGTCGAGGGTGCGATCTTCGCCGAGTCCATCCCGTTCAACGAGACGCGCGATTACGTCAAGAAAGTGTTGTCGAACGCGACATACTATGCCGCATTGTTCGAAGGCAAGCCGCAGTCGCTCAAAGCCCGCCTCGGCACCGTCGCGCCCAAGGGATTCGTCCCCACCGAACTGCCGTGATGTCGCTACGGTAGCCGCGCCGGTTTGCAAACCGGCGCAAAAGCATTATCCTCGGATGCCGCGCTGCAGCGAACCTCGCCGCAGCGCGGCATTTTCGCATCGCAGCTTCGTTAAATTTGGGATAAGACGTATGCAAAGCACAGAACTCGATCCAACCCTTGAGCAAACCCTCGACGCCGCAGGCAGGGCAGGCTTGAAACTGGTGATCGGCAACAAGAATTACTCTTCCTGGTCGATGCGCCCATGGGTGGCGATGACCGCGTTCGGCATTCCCTTCGAGGAAGTGCGCATCTCCCTCGGCCGTCCCGACACCTCCACCCGCATCGCCGAACACTCGTCCGCCGGGCGCGTTCCCATCCTGATCTGCGGCGAAACCAAGGTCTGGGACTCGCTGGCCATTTGCGAATACCTGGCCGAGCAGTTTCCCGACAAGGGATTGTGGCCGCGCGACGCCGATGCCCGCGCGATCGCCCGTTCGGTCTGCGCGGAAATGCATTCCGGCTTTACCGCGCTGCGCTCGTCGATGTGGATGAACATCCGCGCCAGCTTTCCGGGCAAGGGCCGCACTACGGAGACGCAGTCCGACATCGCACGCGTCTGCGAACTGTGGGAAGACTGCCTGGCGCGCTCCGGCCCGCACCAGTTCCTGTTCGGCGAGTTCTCGATCGCCGATGCCTTCTATGCGCCGGTGGTGATGCGCTTCCGCACCTACGGCGTCTGGCTGCCGCCGGCGCTGCAGGCGTACATGGACCGCGTGGTCGCGCATCCCGCGGTCGCGCAGTGGATGCGCGAAGCCATGGACGAGACGGACCGTCTCGAAAAATACGACAGCTATCCGGACTGATGGTGCGGCGATGAAGACGTATGTGGTCGGCGGCGCGGTACGCGACGCCTTGCTCGGCTTGCCGGTGCAGGACCATGACCATGTGGTCGTGGGCGCGACGCCGGAACAGATGATCGCAAACGGCTTCACGCCGGTCGGCAAGGATTTCCCGGTCTTCCTGCATCCGAAGACGCACGAGGAATACGCTCTGGCCCGCACCGAGCGCAAGACCGCGCCCGGCTACAAGGGCTTCGTGTTCCATGCCGACGCCGACGTCACGCTGGAGCAGGACCTTGTGCGGCGCGACCTGACCATCAATGCGATGGCGCGCAGCGAGGATGGGAAGGACGGCATCATCGTCGATCCTTTCGGCGGACAGAAGGATCTGCAGGCGCGGGTGTTCCGCCACGTATCGGCGGCCTTCGCCGAAGACCCGGTGCGCATCCTGCGCGTGGCCCGCTTCGCCGCCCGCTTTCACGATTTCACGGTGGCGCCGGAAACCAACCGCCTCATGCGCGACATGGTCGTGGCCGGCGAGGTGGATGCGCTGGTGCCGGAACGGGTCTGGCAGGAATTGTCGCGCGGCCTGATGGAGGCGCGGCCCTCGCGCATGTTCGAGGTGCTGCGCGACTGCGGCGCGCTGGCGCGCATCCTGCCGGAACTCGATGTGCTGTGGGGCGTGCCGCAGCCGGAAAAGCATCATCCCGAGATCGACACCGGCGTGCACGTGATGATGGTGATCGATCACGCGGCGGCGCAGGGATTCGACCTGCCCATCCGCTGCGCGGCGCTGCTGCACGACCTCGGCAAGGGCGCGACGCCGCCCGGGGAATGGCCGAAGCACTACGGTCACGAGGGCCTCGGCGTCAAGCTGGTGGACCAGGTCTGCAAGCGGCTCAAGATTCCGAACGACTGCCGCGACCTCGCGGTGATGGCCGCGCGCGAGCACGGCAACGTCATGCGCGCGCTGGAAATGCGGGCCAACACATTGGTGAGCTTGCTGGAGCGCTGCGATGCCTTTCGCAAGCCGCAGCGCTTTCTCGACATGGTGCGCGCTTCCGAATGCGATCACCACGGGCGCGCCGGTTTCGGCGACGCACCCTTTCCGCAGGCGGCCTTCCTGGAATCGGTATTGCGGGCCGCGCAGGCGGTCAATGCCGGAGAAATCGCCAAGCGCTGCGCCGGAGAATCGCAGCGCATTCCCGAAGCCATCCATGCGGCGCGCGTGGCGGCCGTCGCCGCGCTCGTCCGGCCGCAGGCTCAATAACATGTCGGCAGGGTGCAGCGACTGCTGAGCCTGCTGTCATGGATGCCGTGAGTGTCGTAAGTGTCGTGAGTGTCGTGAGTGTCGTGAGTGTCAAAAGGTCATGAGCCTGATACCGCCCCGTAAAAAATTTCCCTGAATTAAGGTTTCTGCATGGAACGCTTTCGTGCAGGCTGCATCCAACCTCCTTTGTGACTTTCGGTAGAACGCTTTGATGTGTTCCATGTCGCGCCCGCGGCTGAAGATTGTCTTGCCGGCAAAGCATGGGTACGGTTAGAGAGCGAAATAGCGGCGTATACCATCGGTATTGATCGCATGAACATCGCGCGTCTTGCTGTACGATGGCCGCGCTAAAAATTGCGCATACGTCTGCCGGTATCAACGCAATTGCGTGCTATGCCGCCTCGGGCAAGGGGATGCGGCGGCCAAACATCATTCAGGGATAAATTCGACATGCGCATTACCACTCCGCTTGTGTCCGGAACAGCCGACCGGCGGATCTCGACGGAAGGGCAAATCCACGACGCTGCCGATCTGATTGTTGCCGCTCTTGCACAGCTTGGGGTCGAGTATGTGTTCGGCGTGCCCGGCGGCGCGATCGAACCGCTCTACAACGCTCTGGCGCGCAGCAGCAGGCTCGGCGGCCCGCGGCCCGTGCTGGCGCGGCATGAGGCCGGCGCCGCTTTCATGGCCGACGGCTATGCGCGCGAGACCGGAAAGCTGGGCGTCTGCTGCGGCACCTCAGGTCCCGGCGCGACCAACATGATCACCGGCGTTGCATGCGCCTATGACAATGGCGTCCCGATGCTGGTGCTGACCGGGCAGCCGGCGCTGCCGAATTTCGGCCGGCGCGCATTGCAGGAATCGAGCTGCACCGGCATCGATACCGTCGCCATGTTCAGCCACTGCACCCGCTACAACACGCTGGTCACGCACCCCGAGCAGGTGGAGCACAAGCTGGTGGCCGCATTGATGCACGCGACACGCACTCCGAACGGGCCGGCCCACCTGAGCATCCCGCTCGACATCCTGAAAAGCCCCGTGTCGAGGCCCGGCATTGCTTACGACATCAACAGTGTGCTCAAGCCGGCCGCCATGATCGACGAGCAGGCGGTCGGCATGCTGAGCGAGCAATTGGAGCAGGCGAAGAATCCGCTGCTGCTGATCGGCGGCTCCTGCGGCGAGGCGATCGAGGCACTGCTCGGCATCGCCATGCACAGGGAAGCCGGTTTCATTGTCTCTCCCGATGCCAAGGGCTTGATCGACCCGCGCCATCCGCTGTATCGCGGCGTGTTCGGGTTTGCCGGACATGCGTCGGCGGAAATGGCGCTGCGCGACAAGTCGGTCGACCTCATCGTGGCCTTCGGCTGCAGCATGAACGAATGGACCAGCGGCGGCTGGAGCGACGCGCTGCTCAACCACCGGCTGATCCATGTCGACGAATGCGAGGAGCACCTGGTGCGCACGCCGATGGCCAGGCTGCATGTGCGAGGGCGCCTCTCTGCCGTCGCCGCACGGCTGGCCGAACGCATGCGCGTGCCGGTCTCGGCGATGCGTGCATCCCTGTCGGTGCCCGCGTCTACATCTGCACCGGTGCTGGGGCTCGCCGCGCCCGACGGCATCCGGCCGCAGCATCGCGTTGCGCCGCCGTCACTGCATGAAGGCACCCACGGCGGCCCGGTCAAGCCGCAGCAATTGATGCATGAACTCGGCCGCCTGTTTCCCGCGCATACCCGCTATCTGGCCGATTCCGGCAACAGCTTCGCCTGGGCGATCCATTACCTGTCGCCCAGTGCGGTCGAGCCTGGCGCGCCGTCCCTCGGCAAGGGCGGCTGGCTGCGCGTGACCATGGACTTTGCTCCAATGGGATGGGCCATCGGCGGCGCGGTCGGCACCGCGCTCGGCAATCCCGATGCGCCGGTGGTCTGCATCACTGGCGACGGCAGCATGCTGATGAATGGCCAGGAAATCTCGGCTGCCGTTGCGGAAGGGCTGAACGTGGTCTTCGTGGTGCTCAACGATGCGGCGCTAGGCATGGTCAAGCACGGGCAAAGGCTCGCTGGCGCCGAGCGCGTAGCGCACCAGCTTCCGCCGACCGATTTCACCGCGCTGGCACATGCGATGGGCGCCAATGCGCATACGATTCACAGGCTGCAGGATCTGGCCGAGCTCGATATCGATGCGATGTTCGAGCGCCGCGGACCGACGCTGCTCGATGTGCGCATCGATGCGGAGGAAGTGCCGCCGATGAGCCTGCGCATGCGCGTGCTGGGCACCGCGGTCTGATCCGCCCGGTCCGTCCGATCGGCCCATCCGCACAACCATGAAAGACAAAGAAGTGAGCGACAAGCCCCTACCGCTGATCCATACCGAAATCTGGAATGAAGAGCCCGAGCCGGACAACCGCTTCGCCACCCGCGCAGCCTATGTCCGCGGCTACGACGTGTTCGGTGAAATGGTCGGCAACGCGCGCTGGGTCGAAATGCTGTTCCTGCTGCTGCGGCCCGAGCTGCCCGAGCCGTCCGCCCTCGACCTGCTCGAGGCGCTGGCGGTGGCGCTTGCCAATCCGGGGCCGCGCGATCCTTCGGTGCATGCGGCCATGTGCGGCGGCATCGCCGGCTCCAATGCGGCAGCTTCGCTGATGGCGGCGCTGGCGGTCGGCGCCGGACGCTATCACGGCGCGCGCGACGTGCACGATGCGATGCTGGCCTGGGCTGCCTGCGGCATGGACATCGAGGCATGGCGCAGGCACATGCGGCAGGCCATGACCGATAGCGATGGCGATGCCGTGATCGAGGTCTGGCCGGCACGCGAGCATCCTCCCGGCTTCGAGCCGCATGCCCTTGCCTGCGCCACCTCGACGCGGCAACTGCTGGCGGCGCTGGCGCGCATCGGCAACACGCCGCGCCTGAACTGGCTGGCGGAGCATCGGGCGGCGCTCGAGGATGCCGCCGGCATGCCGCTCGAGCAGAGCGGGGTGGCTGCCGCAGCCTTCTGCGATCTCGGGTTTGCGCCGGAGGAGGGCGAGATGCTTTTCCTGCTGCTGCGCCTGCCCGGCGCGGCCATGCATGCGCTCGAACAGCAGCGCAAGAAATACACCGAATTTCCGTTCTACGCGCTCGAGCTGCAGGACGGCAAAACCGAAAGCACGCAGGAAAGCGAGCAACCATGAACACCCGGATGAAAGGCCCCGCGATGAAAGGACCCGAGCTGCTTGCCGCCGAAGCCGGCATCCTGCGCACACGCGTCGGCGCCTGCTGGCCGGGTAGCCACGCGATATTCCGCGGCCACGACCTGCACCAGCAATTCCACGATGCCGACTGGATGGATCTGTATGTGTACGGCATCACCGGGCGCCGCTTCACCCCGCAGCAGCTGCGTCTGCTGCATGGCATCTGGGTCAACACCAGCTATCCTGATACCCGCCTGTGGAACAACCGCGTCGCGGCGCTGGCCGGCAACGTGCGCAGCTCGCCGGTGCTCGGCCTGAGCGCCGCGCTGGCGGTGTCGGAAGCCCGCATCTACGGCGGCGGACCGGGGCTGCGCGCGATCAATTTCTTTTACCGTGCGCGCAAGGCGGTCGACGGCGGCCAGCCGCTGCGCGCATTCGTCGAGAGCGAACTGGCCTCGAAGCGCCATCTTTACGGCTACGGCCGTCCGATCGAGGCGCATGACGAGCGTCTGCCGTTCCTGTCGGGCCTGGCCCGTTCGCTCGGGCTGGCCGACGGTCCGGTCTTCCGCATGGCGCACGAGATCGAGCGCATCCTGACCACCGAGCTCGGCAAGCCCGCGCTGCGCATGAACTATGCGGCAATGACGGCCTCGCTGGGCGCGGACATGGGCCTGTCGGCGCGCGAGTTCCAGATTTTCAGGGTGCCGCTGTTCCTGGCCGGCATGCCGCCATGCCTGGTGGAGGCGGCGCAGAAACCGGAGGGAAGCCTGTTCCCGACTCCCTGCGACGGCATTGCCTATACCGGGGTTGGAAAAAGGGCATGGCGAAAATGATCAGGCTGTCGCGGGAGCGTGACGCAGTGCGGAATATTTGCTTGCGGGAATGGACTGTTACAGGGCGTTGCACTAGACTGTTACCGCCCTGCAACCGCTCTGCACAATCACAGGCCGGAGGAATTCCTTGAAAACCTTGTATGCGCTTCCTCTGACGCTTGCCACGCTTCTGCTCGCCCATGTTCCCGTTGCCCACTCCGCCGATGCCGGCGAAGAGGAAGACCTGGCGCTGGTCTACGGCGACAAATCCACCATCAGCATCGCCACCGGCAGCAAGCAGCAGCTGCGCCGCGCGCCGGCGGTCGCCACCGTCATCACCGCCGAGGATATCGCCGCCATGGGCGCGACCGACCTCGACGAAGTGCTGGAAACCGTGCCCGGCATCCATGTCAGCAACGCGCCCAACACCTACAGCTCGCTCTACCTGATCCGCGGCATCTACAGCGGCCAGAATCCGCAGACCCTGATGCTGCAGAACGGCGTGCCCATGACAACCCTGTTCCAGGGCAACAAGGGCAATATATGGGGCGGCTATCCGGTCGAGAACATCGCCCGCATCGAAGTCATCCGCGGACCCGGCTCGGCGCTTTACGGCGCCGATGCCTATTCCGGCGTCATCAACATCATCACCAAGAACGCGGCCGAGATCGGCGGCACCCATGTCGGCGTGCGCGCCGGTTCGTTTGACACCCGCAGCGCCTGGGTGCAGCACGGCAGCAAGGCCGGCGACCTCGACATTTCCGCCTACCTGCGCGCCGGCAAGACCGACGGCCAGCGCCGCATCATCGAGGCCGATGCCCAGACGGCGCGCGACCGCACGGCGCGCACCTCGGCCAGCCTGGCGCCGGGACCGGTGAATGTCGGCTACGATGCGATCGACGCCAACCTCGGCCTCGGCTACCGGAAATGGCGCCTCAACGTCGGCTACAAGCAGCGCGACGACCTCGGCACCGGCGCCGGCATTTCGTCGGCGCTCGACCCGGTCGGCAAGGAAAAGAGCGAGCGTTTCAATACCGACCTGTCCTGGGCCGATTCCCAGCTGGCTCCCGGCTGGGGAGTGGGTGCCACCGTCAGCTATTTTGAATACCGCCAGCGCATCCCGGTCGATCTGCGGCTGTGGCCGCCGGGTACGCGCTTCCCGACCGGACTGTTCCCGGAAGGGATGATCGGGCATCCCGACACCTCGGAAAGGCAGATGCGGCTGTCCGCCTTCGCCACCTATTCGGGCTTCGACGACCACAGCATCCGCGTCGGCGTCGGCCACGACGACCTGAACCTGTACGAGACGGCAACCTACAAGAACTACATATTCGACGCGGCCGGCATGCCCATCCCGGCCGGCCCGGTGGCCGACTATTCGCTGATCCAGCCCTTCATGCTGCCGCAGCGGCGCAAGCTCGACTACGTCTATCTGCAAGACGAATGGCAGTTCGCGCGCGACCTGACGCTGACCGCCGGCGTGCGCCACGACCGCTATTCCGACTTCGGCGGCACCACCAATCCGCGCGTGGCGCTGGTCTGGGACGCGGCGCTCGACGTCACCGCCAAGCTGCTGTACGGCCGCGCCTTCCGGGCGCCGTCGTTCTCGGAGCAGTACAGCATCAACAACCCGGTCCAGCGCGGCAACCCGGACCTGAGCCCGGAAACCATCAGCACGCTGGAGGCGGCATTCGCCTGGCAGGCGCGGCGCGATCTGCAGCTCAACCTGAGCGTGTTCCGCTACAACATGGACGATATCATCCGCACCGTGCCCAATCCGGCGCCGGCTCCGGGATCGACCTTCAGCAACACCGGCGGCCAGCACGGCCACGGCATGGAACTCGAGGCGGTATGGGATGCCACCCGCACGCTGCGCCTGTCGGGCAACTATTCCTATCAGCGCTCGATCGATGAATCGACCGGGCGCGATGCCGGCTACGCGCCGCACCATCACCTGTACGGGCGCGCCGACTGGCGCTTCGCCAGCGGCTGGATGGCCAGCACCCAGCTCAACTGGGTAGCCGACCGCAAGCGCCCGGCCGGCGACCGCCGCCCCCCGGTTGCCGATTACAAGACCTTCGACCTGTCGCTGCGCAGCTTGCGCGGCAACAACAAATGGGAATTCGGCGCCACCGTGCGCAACCTGTTCAATGCCGACGTCCGCGAGCCCAGCCCCGCTCCCGGCCTGATTCCGAACGACTTGCCGCTCGCCCCGCGTGCCATTTACCTGCAGGCGGTCTACAGCATGTGACGGGCGCGCCCCGCGCAACCTGCATGAACGAAGTATGAATGCATCAACCGCGGATGGGCCCATGCCCCGCCCATCCGCATAGCCAGGAATGGCCGCTGCGATCCAGCCCCGCCTTCCACGAAAAAACATGGATACCAAACCCAGCACCGCCTATCAGCCGCCATTCGTCCGCCAGTTCAACCGCCGCACACGCGCCTGGAACGTCTTCGGCATGAAGAAGATCGACCTGTCCGAAGCGTCGCTGATCGCCGCCGCGCGCGCCGAGACCGGCCTCGAACGCTTCGGCGACGAAAGCTTCCTGGCGCCGCTGCGGGCCCTGCTGCATTCGCTCGAGACCGAAGCGCAACTCAATCCCTTCGGCCGCTTTAATGCGCGCATGCGCACCATCCGTTCGCTCAAGAACCGGCTGTGGGCGAATGCCTGTTTCGAGGCGCATCCGGAAATCCTGGAGCGCGAGATCGAGGCGCCGATCGTCATCGTCGGCCCGCACCGCTCCGGCACCACGCGGCTGCAGCGCATGATGGCCACCGACGCGCGGCTGCAGCATCTCTCCACCTGGGAAGGCTTCAACCCGGCGCCGCGTCCCGGCCAGCCCGACATGGGCCGGCAGGCGCGCTACGAGGAAGTGAAGAACTTCCTGGCGCTCGGCCGGCAGGTGTATGCCGGCGGCTATGTCGCCCATCCGATGGACGCCGACTGGCCGGAAGAGGACATGCTGCTGATGAACCATTCGTTCTGCGGCTTTTCGGTGCTCGGCATGTTCAACATTCCCGGCTATTACCGCTGGTTCCTCGACTATGACAAGAGCGACGTCTACCGCTATACCGCCAAGCTGCTCAAGCTGATCGCGTGGTCGCGCGCCCGGGAACAGGAGCAGAATCAGGAGCAGAGCGCGCGCTGGGTGCTGAAGAATCCGCAGCACATGCTCGATCTCGGCACGCTGGTCAAGGTCTTCCCGGATGCGAGGCTGGTGTTTACCCACCGCGACCCGATCAAGACGGTCGGCTCGGTGATGTCGCTGATGTGGCATTTCGCGTCCCAGCACACCGACCTGCCATGCCGGGCATCGACGCGCGACATCTGGATGGACTTCTGCGAGCAATCGGCGCAGCGCGGCATCGCGGGACGCGAACACATTCCCGCCGCTCAGCAGATCGACGTGCATTACGAGGAAATGAACCGCGACTGGCGCCTGGTGATGCGGCGCGTCTACGCATTCGGTGGCGTCGAATTCACGCCGGCCGTCGAGCAGGCCATGGCGCAGTGGCTGGCCGACAGCGACAGGGACAATCTGCATGGCGGCCATCGCTATGCGCTCGAGGACTTCGGCACCAGCGCCGCCGAGGTCGACCGCCGCATGATGTTCGTGCGCCGGCGCTACGACATTGCCTACGAGGGAAAATGAACAAGGTCACGATCATGCGCCAGCCGGCGAAGGTGCAGCCGGAACAGGCTCCTGGCACACGGGAGCAGCCGGTCGCCGGCCACATCGCCTGGCAGGAGGGCAAGGTCGACGCCGCGCAGCGCGCCTGGCTGCTGGGGCAGTTGCCCGCCACCGTCTGGCTGACCGGCCTGTCGGGTTCCGGCAAGTCGAGCATCGCCTTCGAACTCGAGCGACGGCTGGTGGCCGCCGGCCATGCCGCCTATGTGATGGATGGCGACAACGTGCGTCACGGGCTGAGCCGCGATCTCGGCTTTTCGCCGCAGGACCGCAATGAAAACATCCGCCGCATCGCCGAGGTGGCCAAGCTGTTCAACGAAGCCGGGCTGATCGTGATCACCTCCTTCATTTCCCCGTATCGCCAGGACCGCGACATGGCCAGGCAGATCATCGGCGAGGAACGCTTCATCGAGACCCACCTGTGCACCTCGCTGGCCGTGTGCGAGCAGCGCGATCCGAAGGGCTTGTACCGCAAGGTGCGTTCGGGAGCGATCACGGAATTCACCGGCATCAGCGCACCGTATGAAGCGCCGCTGGAGCCCGCATTGCGCATCGATACCGAACAGTCGTCGCTTGCGCAATCGGTCGATGCCATCTTGCACAGGCTGCAGGATTTCCTGGGAAGCGCGCCGACGATGCAGGCCGTCTGAACGGCAGAACGGCACAACGGGTGGCAGCTGCCCCATGGCATCGACCCAGGCAAGACGGCTTGCGCGAAGCAACCGGAGAAATTGCAGGGTTGTTGCAGAAGGGCATGTTTTATCGGCTATGCTGTTCTGTCTTCGGCTGTCTTCGGCTGTCTTCGGAACAGAGTGACTCTTAGTTTTAACAAGAATATGAAAATGACCGGGAAGATGTTCAGACGCAGGGCGTGGTCCCGCGCACGCGCATGCTGCGCGGCGCTGGGCCTGCTGTCGGCCGTCGTTTCCGGGCAGGGCATGACCGCGCCGCAGGGCGCCGCGCAGGCCGAGGCCGGCGAGACAAGACGAATGGAGCCGCAGGCTCCCGGTTCGATTGCGGTGGTGTATCCGATCCTGGGCGAGCCTTATCACAGCATCTTCGCAAGCATCATTGACGGCATCGAAGACAATGCCAAGTCGGCAATGCGCACCTACCCGGTCGCCGCCAATACCGATCCGGCCGAACTGAATGCGCAGCTCAGGCGCAACGGCGCCAAGGTCGTGATCGCCCTCGGCCGCCAGGGACTCAAGGCGGCATCCGCGCTGGACCGCGAATTGCCGCTGGTCGCCGGTGGCGTGCTGTCCGTGCCGGAAGCCGACAGCCGCGCGATGACCGCCATCAGCCTGACGCCCGATCCGGCACTGCTGTTTGCACGCCTGAGAAGCCTGCTGCCCGGCATCAGGCGAGTCGTCGTCGTCTATCATCCGCAGAACAATGAATGGCTGATCCGCCTGGCCCGCGAAGCGGCGCGCGCGCAGGGCCTTGAACTGGTGGCGCACGAGGCGCGCGATCTCGCCAGCGCGGCCCGCCTGTACGAAAGCACTTTCGCATCCAGCGACAGCAAGCGCGACGCCATCTGGCTGCCGCAGGATTCCACGACAGTGGATGAAACCACCATCCTGCCGCTGGTGCTCAAGGAGTCGTGGAACCGCAATATCGCCGTCTTTTCCAGCAGTTTCCTGCACGTGAAGAAGGGCGCACTGTTTGCGCTCTATCCGAATAACCTCGAACTCGGGCGCTCGCTGGCCTGGTCTGCGCTCGCCCATCTGTCCGGCGACCCGCGCCGGCGGGGCATGCTGCCGCTGCGCGATGTCCACATTGCGGTCAACGTGCGTACCGCCGGCCACCTCGGGCTATCGCTCAGCTACCAGCAGCAGCGCGCCTTCGATGCGATCTTTCCCGAACCATGATGGAACGGAGTTTCGATATGTCCAGCCAGCAGCGCAGCAAGCTGCAACACCGGCGTGACGATGCGCCTCATCCTGTTTTTCCTGCCGTCCATGTTTCGTAACTATCTCAGTCGCACCGGCTTCCGCCGCCAGCTGACCGTCGTCGTCAGCGCCGCCATCCTGGGGCTGGCCCTGTTTTCCTCCCTGATGAATTCCTGGGAAGCTAGCCGGCGCATGGAAGACTACATGGTCGAGCAGGGCCAGCGCATCGCCGAGAACCTGGCGCGCCAGAGCATACTCGCGCTGCTGTACCGTTCGCCCGACAACGTGCGCGAGGGCATCGCCACCACGCTGGCTTTTCCGGACGTGCTGCGCGTCGAGATCACCGACACGGCCGGCGCCTCGCTGCATGCGCAAAGCAAGCCGGGGGTCACCGTCGAGACTGTTGCCGCCCAGCAGGCGCAAGGCTTGCGGGCGCCGTCCACGCGCGCAGTCCTCGCCGGAGATACCAGCGGCGAGTGGCATTTCAGCGCGCCGGTCTACGGCGGCCAGTCCGACAGCTCGCCCTTCGAAATGCAGGAGCGCGAACCGCAGCTGCTGGGCCATGTGCACGTGGTGGTCGGCAAGGGCACCCACAACCGGCTGGTCGCTTCGCTGCTGGTTGGCAATCTCGCCATCACGCTGTCCTTCGCCGCGGTCCTGCTCGGCATCATGCGCCTGCTGGCGCGCCACATGATCCGGCCGCTCAATGCCCTGTCCAAGCTCATGGGCCGCGCCGAATCGGGGGAATCGGGCATGCGGGCCGTGCCCGGCGGGCCGCGCGACATCGTCGAGATGGCGCATGCGTTCAACAAGATGATGGACGTGCTGGAAGAGCGCGAAGCCGAGCTCAAGCAGTCGCGCGACGAGGCGGTGCGCACCGCCCTCGGCAAGACCCAGTTCGCCGCCACCGTCAGCCATGAAGTGCGCACGCCGCTCAACGGCGTGGTCGGCATGCTCGACATGCTCAAGGAAATGCGCCTGCCCAAGCGTCAGCAGGAATGCGTGGACATCGCCTGGAATTCGGCGCGGTCGCTGGTCGAGCTCATCAACGACATCCTCGATTTTTCAAAAATGGAAGCCGGCAAGCTGGAGCTCGAAGCGATTGACTTCGACCTGCGCAAGGTTATCGAGGAAGTCATCGAACTGCTGGCCAAGCAGGCGCAGCAGAAGGGGCTCGAGATCGGCTACCTGATGGCGCCCGGCGTGCCGGAGCGCATACGCGGCGATTCGCTGCGCATGCGCCAGGTGCTGCTCAACCTGATCGGCAACGCGGTCAAGTTCACCGAACACGGCGAAGTCTCCGTACGCATCCTGGCGGCGCCCGACCGCGAAGAACATTTCGGCCTGCGCTTCGAAGTCATTGATACCGGCATCGGCATGAACGCCGATGCGGTCAAGCACATCTTCGAATCCTTCGCCCAGGCGGACCGTTCAACAACCCGCAAATACGGCGGAACCGGCCTGGGCCTGGCCATCTGCAGGCAGCTGGTGGACCTGATGCAGGGCGACATCGGCGTTTCCAGCGAACCCGGCAAGGGCAGCACCTTCTGGTTCACCGTCCGCTGCGCGGCCGCCGCAACCCAGCCTCCGGCCCGCGAATATCCTGGCCTGCAGGGCATGCGCGTGCTGGTGATCGACTCCAGCCTGATCGTGCGCAGCTTCATTACACAGAGCCTGGAAGCGGCCGGCATGCGCTGCAACACCGTGCTGAACGGACCCGAAGCGATGTCCGAACTCGCGCGCGCGGAGCAGGCGAGGGCGCCCTACGCGCTGGTGGTGATGGATGCGGAGGTCACCGACGACCGCGGCACCGACCTGGTGCGCCGCCTTCGAATCGAGATCGGCGCGGTGGTGCCGCGCATGCTGGTGCTCGACCGCTACGCCACGCCGATGGGCAACAGCGCGCTCGGCGCCGATCTTTATCTCGGCAAGCCGCTGCGCCTGGAGCGGCTCATGGATGCGGTGCAGCGCCTGCTGCCGCAAGCGCCGGCGGTAACGTCCGCCCCGTTGCAGACTGCACCCGCGCTTGCTGTCGCCGCCAAGGATTACCGCGTGCTGGTGGCCGAAGACAACCGCACCAATCAGATGGTGGCGGGCGGCATGCTGTCGATGAACGGCTGCGAATGCCAGTTCGCCGCCAACGGACGGGAAGCCGTGGAAGCCGCCCGCACCGGCCGCTTCGACCTGATCCTGATGGATTGCAGCATGCCGGAAATGGATGGCTACGAAGCGACCGCGCATATCCGCAACTTCGAGGAAACGCTGGGGCTGCGCACGCCGATCATTGCCATGACGGCCAATACCCAGCCGGGCGATGCCGACAAGTGCCTGGCAGCCGGCATGGACGATTACCTGGCCAAGCCGATCACGCTGGCCGAAGTGCGCCAGAAACTGGAACGCTGGCTGTCCCGTCTCGAGCCGAGCGGCCGCGCCATGCTGCCCGAAGTCGAGACCGGCGACGGCGACGGCAGTCCCATCAATGACGAAGTCTTCGAGAAACTGCGTGAAATCCTCGGTCCGGCGCTGCAGCAGACCGTGACGCCCTTCCTCGAAGACACTCCTGCTTACCTGGACCAGCTCGAACAGGCGGTCCGGGACGGCAACGCCGACGGCGCGCGCGCCATGGCGCACTCGATCAAGGGCAGCAGCGGCAATCTCGGCGCGATAGCGCTGGCGCAACTGGCCAAGGAGGCCGAGGAGCTTGCCATCGACCGCAGGCTCGATGCCATCAAGCCGCTGGTGTCACGCCTGCGCTCGGCCTTCGACGCCGTATCGGCAGTGCTCGGCGTGGAAGGCATGATCACGGAGCGGCACAGTGCGCGCGATGCGGAAGACCTGCCGCTGGTGCTGGTGGTCGACGACGATCGCAGCACGCGCAGCTCGCTGCGCCACACCCTGCAGCGCGACGGCTTCCGGATCGAGGAAGCGGCAGACGGCGCGCAGGCCCTGCATATGCTCAAGCGCATCCAGCCCGACGTGATCCTGATGGACGCGGTCATGCCGGTAATGGACGGCTTCACCGCCTGCGCCCGGGTGCGCGAACTGCCGAACGGAAATGCCATCCCGGTGTTGATGATCACCGCGCTGGAAGACAACAATTCCGTCGAGCGCGCCTTTGCCGCCGGCGCCAGCGACTACATTCCCAAGCCGATCCATTTCGCCGTGCTGTCGCAGCGCGTGCGCCGCATCATCGAAGCCAACCAGGCGGAAAAACGCATCCGCCATCTCGCCTACAACGACCTGCTGACAGGCCTGCCCAACCGTGCGCTGTTCATGGATCAGCTTGGCCGCCGCATCGAGCAGGCGCGCGTGGCCGGCGAAGCGGTGGCGGTGCTGTTCCTCGATCTCGACCGCTTCAAGAACGTCAATGATTCGCTTGGCCATGATGTCGGCGACCGCCTGCTGATCGCCGTGGCGCAGCGCCTGCGCCGCAGCGTGCGCAATGCCGACTGCGTCGCCCGTCTCGGCGGCGACGAGTTCACCGTGGTGCTGGCCGAAGTGATCGGGCCGAATGCGGCCGTGTCCGCGGCGCAGAACATCTGCCGGGCATTGTCGACGCCGTTCCAGATCGACGGCCATGACATTTTCGTTTCCACCAGCGTCGGCATTTCCATGTATCCGCATGACGCCACCGATGTCGGCACGCTGCTCAAGCACGCCGACACCGCGATGTACCGCGCCAAGAAGACCGGCAGCGGTTTCCAGTTCTTCGAAGCGTCGATGGAGCACTCGATTTCCGAGCATGTGCGCATGGAAAACGATCTGCGCCGGGCGCTCGAACGCAACGAGCTCGAGGTGTACTACCAGCCGCAGGCGCGCGTCAACAGCGGCAGGATCGTCGGCGCCGAGGCGCTGGTGCGCTGGCGCCATCCGACGCGAGGCATGGTCTCACCCGCCGAATTCATCCCGCTGGCCGAGGAAACCGGCCTGATCAATCCGCTCGGCGAATGGGTGCTGCGCACCGCCTGCCGCCAGCTGCAGGCCTGGACAGAGGCGGGGCTGCCGCCGATCCGCGTGGCGGTCAACCTGTCGGTCAAGCAGTTGCTGAAGAAGGATTTCGCTGCCAGCGTCGAGCAGGCGCTCAACGACACATTCGTACATCCCAGCATGCTGGAACTTGAAATCACCGAAAGCACACTGATGGAGAATGCCCAGGATACGCTCGAGGCATTGCACCGCCTGCGCGACCTCGGCGTGCGGCTGTCGATCGACGATTTCGGCACAGGCTATTCCTCGCTGTCCTACCTGAAGCGCTTCCCGGTCGACATCATCAAGATCGACCGCTCCTTCGTGCGCGATGTGCCGCACGACGCCGACGATGCCGCCATCGTCACCGGCATCATCGCGCTGGCGCACAGCCTGCGGCTGGAAGTCGTGGCCGAAGGCGTGGAGACGGCGTCCCAGCTGGAATTCCTGCAGGAGCGTTCGTGCGACATGATGCAGGGGTATTACCTCAGCAAGCCGGTGCCGGCGGAGCAGTTCGCGCGCGAGATGCTGGCCACGGAATCGCCGCGATGGCAGAGCGCGAGTCCGACGCTGCCGGGCTTCTGACAGGAAAATTGAGAAACAGCATGGTTCAGGCTTTTCCGGTCTCCCGCTTCCCCGCTTCCCTTGCCGCCGGCTGCGTGTGGACTTTATGCCACGCATGCCGCCGCCGCATACCCGTTCTATTGAGACTGGTCAACGCGGCCGCATATTCGAAGGTGTCGGCGACAATCATTCGATGTATCGCCTACAATGGATTTGTGCGTTGCACAATATCTTGCAGGAGTCGACATGGATTCATCTGAACTGGAAGGCATGATGCCCGATACGATTACCGCTTCCTCATCCGGCAAATCGCGTTCCGCCGTACGGGTCAAGGAACTGTCCGAGCGCGACCGCCGCCGCCTGCTGATGCATTTTCTTGCGCTCGACGACAGCGACCGCCTTTTGCGCTTCGGCACGGTATTGCCCGACGAACTGATCACGCGCTATGTCCAGCGCCTGGATTTTTCGCGCGACGCAGTTTTCGGCGTCTATGACGACAACCTGCGCCTGCTTGGCGTCGGCCACCTTGCGTTCACGCCGAAGGAGGCTTCGCCGACGCTGACCAATGCCACGCTCAAGGCGCGCATCGCCGAATTCGGCGTGTCGGTGGCGTCCAGCGCGCGCGGCATGGGGATAGGCTCCAAGCTGTTCGAGCGCGCCGCCATCCACTGCCGCAATGAAGATGTCGATACGCTGTACATGCATTGCCTGTCGTCCAACCAGACCATGATCCATATCGCCTACAAGGCGGGCATGGAAATCCACCGCGAATACGGCGAGGCCGATGCGTATCTCAAGCTCGGGCCGGCCAGTCCCGGCACCATGCTGGCGGAAGCGGTGGAAGAGCAGTTCGCCTTCCTCGACTACGGAGTCAAGGCCAATACCAAGGCCGCGCTGAAATGGCTGCGCAAGCTGCCGAGCTGGAAAAACAAGTAGCCAGCGGCACGCGGCCCCTGGTAACCCGCGCTACACCAGCGGCAGGGCCGTCGTTTCCTTGATCTTCTGCAGCGCGAAGCTTGATTTCACATCCGTCACCGCCGGATGCCTGAGCAGTGTTTCCATCATGAAGCGCGAAAAATGCTCCATGTCCTCGACATGCACCCGCAGAAGATAGTCGAGATCGCCGGTCATCGCATAGCAGGCCACCACCTCCGGCCAGTTGGCCACCGATGCGGAGAAGTCGGCCAGCGGCGAACGCCCGGCCGGCGCCGGCAGATCGCTGTGCTTTGTCAGCCTCACGTTGACATAGGCCAGCAGGCCGAGACCGATCTTGTCGGCGTCGAGCAGCGCAACATACTGGCGGATGACGCCCGATTCTTCCAGGTTCTTGATGCGGCGCAGGCAGGGCGAGGGCGACAGATTCACGCGCTCGGCCACTTCCTGGTTGCTTAGGCGGCCGTCTGATTGCAATATGGAAAGGATTTTCCGGTCGGTCTTGTCCAGATCTACTTTTGGCATGGTATGTTCTGATAGTGGAATTATGCGCAATATTATTGCTTATTCCATTGAGCATTGAGCATAGTTTGCAATTTTATGCTTGCGTTCCTTGACTATACTGATTCGATCAGATCAAGGAGACGCGCCATGAACACCACAGTCGATCAAGCCGATTTTTTCAAAACCCTGGAAGAGAAATCGGACAACGGCGCATTGCGCGGCGATTACAGCCGCTGCGACGCCAACTATGTTGTCCAGCAGGACTGGAACGCCTATACGCCGGAGCAGCATGAATTGTGGCGCCGCCTCTATCAGCGCCAGGCCAAGCTGATGCATGGCCGCGCCTGCGACGTGTTCATCGAAAGCCTGGCCAGGATGGATGCGGCCGACGGCATTCCCCGCTTCGACCAGACCAGCGAGGCGCTGCGCAAGGCCACCGGCTGGGAACTGGTGGCGGTGCCCGGACTGGTGCCGGAGCTGACCTTCTTCGAGCATCTCGCCAACCGGCGCTTCCCGGTCACCGTCTGGCTGCGCGAGCCGCATGAGTTCGACTATATCGTCGAGCCCGACGTGTTCCATGATTTCTTCGGGCATGTGCCGCTGCTGTTCAACCCGACCTTTGCCGACTACATGCAGCAATACGGCAAGGGCGGCCTGAAGGCGCTCAAGCTCGATGGCCTGACCCACCTGGCGCGGCTTTACTGGTACACGGTGGAATTCGGCCTGATCCAGACCGAGCAGGGGTTGCGCGCGTATGGCGCCGGCATCCTGTCGTCCGGCGGCGAAGTGGAATACTGCCTGACCGATCCTGCGCCGCGCCGAATCGCATTCGACGTCGAGCGCGTGATGCGCACGCTGTACAAGATCGATTCATACCAGGAAACCTACTTTGTCATCCGTGATTTCCAGCAGCTCTTCGACGGAACGGCGCCGGACTTTTCGCCGCTCTATGAACGGCTCGGGAAACTGCCCGACTTCGCGGCCGATACCCTGCTGCCGGGTGAGACCAATATTGCGCCCAACGGCAGCAAGGGCGCGTAGGCTGCGGTTAGGTTAGTTACTCGTTTTTGCTGCACGTTGCTGCAGCTCGCACGCAGCCGCCGACGGCGGGCTGCGGCGTTCTGTTTCAATGCAATCAGCTTGCCAGGCGGCTGCGCAGCAGCGCACGCACTTCTTCGCGCGTCAGCTTGCCGTCGCCGTTCTGATCCAGCTTGCCGAAATGCGTCAGGACCCGGTCCATCTGCGCACTTTGCGCCTCCGGCCGGCTCAGCGCGCCATCTCCATCCTTGTCCGCCGCCTTGAACCGCTCGTCGAATTTGGCCAGGTAGCGCAGCGGCTTGGTCTCCTGTACGGGTGGATTGTTTGCTTCGGTGGCGATGGCAAGTCCGGCCCCGAATACCGTGCCGACAGCCATGCATGCCAGGATGAATTGCATCGTTTTCTCCGATATTTGCTGCAGGTCTCGGATTCAATGTAAGCAGCGGGCAGGTATTTCACACCGGCATTTACGCCTTGTTACATACCAGTGATGGTTTATTTCAAGGACGACAATAAAAGGTAGCCTGCCTCATCATCGCACCATGGCGGGGCTCAATAATTTCTTGCGTGCATTTGTAGGGCGCATTACATTGAAATCGTAATTTCCGATTGGAAATAGAACGATGCAATCCATACAAGCCGCTCACTCGGACGTCAGGGAAGGAAAGCGCCAGCGCCATCGCCTATACATGGCGCGCCTGCTGATTCTCAACATGGCCATCGAAAGCGCCGAGCTTGCCCTGTTCGCCATTGCCGGCACAATTCCGGTGTCCATCGCGGTGCTGTTTCTCGCAGTCGGCTTTGCGGTGTCGTCAGGCTTCTACCTGGTCTTCCGGCTCGGCCTGAACCTGCGCTTCAAGCAGAAAAACCTGCTCATTCCGCAGTTGCTGGTATTCGGCGGCATACAGATCGTTTTCATGTTCCTGGCACCCAAGCTCTCCATCCTTTTCCTGCTGGTGCTGGTGGTGCTGTCCGGCTACGCGGCCATCGAATTCAATCCGCGCCAGTACACCATCGGCTGGCTGGTCTATGGCGCGGCCACGGCGCTGGCGATGATCCTCCTGGGAGACCGCTTCGACTATCCCGGCCATGCGGACATGGAGGTCGGCCTGGTCTGGCTGTTCTTCTTCATGACCCTGCGCAGCCTGACATTGGCCAACGCGAGTTTCAGCCGGCTCAGGGAAAAGCTGCTGGAGAAGAACCGGCAGCTGGAGCAATCGCTGCATCGCATCGAAGACATGGCCAACCGGGATTACCTAACCGGCGTCCATAACCGCCGTCACTTCATGAGCCTGCTGGAGATGGAGCTGCAGCGAAGCGCGCGCAGCGGCAGGGCGTTCTGCCTGGTCATGCTGGACCTGGACTGGTTCAAAGCGATCAATGACCGCTTCGGGCATCCGGTCGGTGACGTGGTGCTGCAGCGGCTTTGCCTGCTGGCGGGCGACAATCTTAGGGCGGTCGACCAGGTCGGCCGCATCGGCGGCGAGGAATTCGCCATCCTGCTGCCGGATGCCTCGCTCGATTCGGGCTACACCACCATCGACCGGCTGCGCGCCGCCGTGCATGCCTACGACTGGCAACAGGTCGCCGACGGCCTGCAGGTCAGCTTTTCCGCCGGCGTGGCGGCCTATGGCGCGGGCGACAGCGTGCACATGATGATCAAGCGCGCCGACGATGCGCTCTACGAGGCCAAGCATGCGGGCAGGAACCGCGTGCAGCAGGCGGGCGCCATGCAGGAAGCGCAGGGACGGCCTGATCCGGAGCAGTTGGAGCAGCTTGAGCCGGGGCGGGTGAATCAGGCCAGCTGATACTGCAGCGCCGACAGTTCGATGTGGGTAAGGATGACGGCGCTCTTCAATTCGTAGTTCATGCCGTCGGCGGGATGCAGCCTGTGCTGCGCTTCGTCGCTGATGCGCGCGAGATCGTCGACGGTCTCCCGCACACCGCGTTCGTCGAACGAGCGCAAGGCGTGCTGCGCCTGGGCGGACCGCTGGCGCATGCGCCTGACGCACTCCTTCAGCTCCGACGGCACGCTATCGTCCGAATGACAGGCGCGTACCGCATGGAAGATGGTGCGGTCGATGAAGACCAGGCGTTGCCGGATTTCCTCGCGCTGTGCTTTCATTCATGACTCCCTGTCGAACTTCCCGGATTGGCTGAAGCCTTTGAATCCCGGAACAACCGCATGCAATGCGGCTGGCCGTCGAAGTAAGCGCATACCCGAATTGGATGGGAGGGGCTGCATGAAGTTCCGGCCCGCATCCCTTGCGATGTTTCGCATGGCATCACATTGCCTCGCCGAGCATGGTGGCCCGGCGCGCGAGCATGCGACACCATTCTGCCTGCGCTTCTGACGCGGATCAATTCGCACTGCACAATGCCCTGCGTTGTGGTCAAACCGGAAAGGAGTGTCGTGCCAAGCTCATGTGAATTCAAAGCGACCCGGAATGCCTCATGCAAAACCAATCGAAATCATCGTTCATGATAGGTTGTGCCGGCTGGAGCCTGTCGAGCGCTGTCGCCGGGCATTTCCCCGAGGAGGGCAGCCATCTCGAGCGCTACGCACGGGTTTTGCCCGCGGTGGAAATCAATACCTCCTTCTACCGGCCGCACCGGCCGATCACCTATGCACGCTGGCGCGATAGCGTGCCCGAGGATTTCCGCTTCTCAGCCAAGGTGCCGAAAGCCATCACGCATGAGGCGCGGCTGCAGGACGCAGGCGAGCTGCTCGAACGCTTCATCGGCGAGGTCCGGCACCTGGAACACAAGCTTGGCTGCCTGCTGGTGCAATTGCCGCCCAGCCTGCGCTTCGACGCGCCGGTGGCGCGCCAGTTCTTCCAGCAACTGAACCGGCTGACCGATGTCGATGTCGTCTGCGAGCCGCGCCATGCGACCTGGTTCACGCCGGCGGCGGCCGACATGCTGCATGGCCGCAACGTAGCCTATGTGCAGGCCGATCCGGAGGTCATGCCATTGGAGAATATTGCCGCGGGCGCCGGCGTCGTCTACCTGCGCCTGCACGGCTCGCCCGAGATGTACCACTCGTCGTATCCGGAAAGCTATCTCGACGCGCTGGCCGCGCGCATGCAAAACGAAGCCGCCAAGGGCCGCAAGGTATGGTGCGTCTTCGACAATACGGCCAGCGGCGCGGCCGTGCCGAACGCCTTGTCGCTGCTCGAACGACTCGATCAGCTCGATCAGACGGCGGCCGCCGAGTATTCCCGGTAGCCGCGCGCCCGCAATTCGCAGGCCGGGCAAGTGCCGCAGCCGTAACCCCAGTCGTGCAGGGCGCCGCGTTCGCCGAGATAGCAGGTATGCGTGTCCTCCCGGATCAGGTCCACCAGCGGCTGCCCGCCGAGATCATGCGCCAGCTTCCAGGTTGCCGCCTTGTCGATCCACATCAGCGGCGTCTCCAGCTTGAGCCGGGTGGCCATGCCGAGATTGAGCGCGACCTGAAGCGCCTTGACGGTGTCGTCGCGGCAGTCGGGATAGCCGGAAAAATCGGTTTCGCACATGCCTCCCACCAGCACGTCGAGACCGCGCCGGTAGGCCACGGTCGCCGCCACCGTCAGGAACAGCAGATTGCGGCCGGGCACGAAGGTATTGGGCAAGCCGTTTTCCTGCATGGCGATGGCCACGTCGCTGGTGAGCGCGGTGTCGGAAATCGCCGAAATCAGCGACAGGTCGATCATGTGGTCTTCGCCCAGGCGCGCATCCCAGCCGGCCGACAGGCCGCGCGTCTTCTGGAGCAGCGTCGGCCGCACGCGCAGCTCCACTGCATGGCGCTGGCCGTAGTCGAAGCCGATGGTCTCCACGCGGGCATAGCGGTCAAGCGCCCAGGCAAGGCAGGTGGTGGAATCCTGTCCGCCGCTGAACAGGACGAGTGCGCCGTTGTTTGATGTCATGAAATGAATTGAACCGGAAAATGTTGGATGACGCATGCGGATACGAGCCCGCAGCATAGCCGATTAGGACGCCGCGGACATATGCGGCTGCGCATGTCCGCATAAAGCGGTCACGAAGGCTGGCGGCTGACCTGCTGCAGCGTCTGCTCGATATAGTCGCCGTTGTCGTCGCTGTAGCGCAGGCGGGCCGGAAACCATTCCATCGAAGGCGCCAGCCAGATGTCGAGCTGCTGGTCCTTCGATCCGGCCTGGGCCGCTCGCTGCACATGCACGGTGGCGAGCTCGCCGAGCGGCGTGGAAATCTTTTCCTGCTTGACCACCTTGAAGGTCCAGGCATCGACATCGCGCTGCCCGGCCACCGACACGTTCCATGACGCGCCGGGCTTGAACTTGCCGGGCGCGGCGCGGGCAATGGAAATCATCTGCCAGAGCACGCTGCTGCGGTCCTGTTCGCCGCCCTTGAGAGGCTGGGCCTGCTCCGACGTGCTGAAGCGGATGGTCTTGGCGGCGCGGTCGAAGCTGGTGGTGGTCGGCTCGCGGCGCAGCCGCTTTTCGGTGAAGACATCCGGCGCCAGGCCGAACGCATCGATCGCGCCTTCGCTTCGCGTATCGAGAATCTTGCCGATCAGCGCCGCGCGCGCTTCGTTGCTGGTCGCGAAGCGTCCCGCGCCCGATTTCCAGCGCACCACCGCGTCACCCTCGACCGGAATGCCTTTCTGCTTGGCCTTGATGGCATAGGTGAGCTGCGCGTTCGGCGGCGGGTTGATCTTTTGCCTGGCGGCCGGCACGCCTTGCGCATGGACGGAAAAGGCGGCGCACAGAAGCAGCGCGGCGGAAGACTTGCTCAAGAGAGAATTCATCATCGATTGAAAGTGTGTCAGCGTTGAATGTCCGCAAGCGTCATGTCGAGCATGTCGCCATTGGGCGAGCTATGGCGGATGCGCAGCGGATACCACTCCTGCTGCGGCGCGAGCCAGAATTCGATGGTTTGATCGAAGCTTTTCTGGCGCGGTGCGCGCACCAGGTGCCATGCGGCCGCCTTGCCCGCGGCGGTCGTTATTTCTTCCAGGCCGAGAACGCGTATGCGCCAGGGCTCCGCATCGCGGGCGCCGGCGACGAAGACCTCGAACTCGGCGCCCGGCGCAAAGCGGGCAGGGTCGGCCCGGCCGATGCCGGCGATCTGCCACATGACGCTGGCACGGTCCTGTTCGCCGCCCTGGTAGGGATAGGTTTTTTCGGATGCGGAAAAACTGATTTTGCCGTTGTCATGCTGGAAGTGAGTATGCGTCAGCGACTTGTTGCGAGGTTTTTCGCTGTACAGCAGCGGCGCAATGCCGAACTCGTTGATCCTGCCTTCGCTGCGGAAGTTCAGTACCGTGATCTTCACCAGGAGCAGCAAGGTGCTGGCTTCGCCGCTCATGCTGTAGCTATCGGGGCCGGCTTCCCAGCGGAAATTGCCGCTGCCATACCATTTCTGGCCCTTGACCAGGGCCTCGACGTCGTAATCGAGCCGGGCCGAGGGCGGCAGGTCGACCTTGTAAGGCTGTGTCGTCTTCGGCATCTCCGGCAGTGACTCCGCCGCCGGTCCGGTTTGCTCCTGTCCGGCATCGGCATGGATGGCTTCCGCGGCTGCACCTGCAATAACTTCCGCATCTGCAGCCGAATCGGCATCTGCAACGGCGTCCGGCGCGTCGGGTATCAAAAGCGGCAACGCTTCGACGCTGGTGCCCGGCGCTTCCATCCCGGCAGGAGGAAGCACGGCCGCGGTTTCCTGTGCTGCGGCAGCGACTGGAGGAACGATTTCATCTTTCTGTATGGACTTCTTCGGCCGGCTTTTTTTCGGCTTGGGTTTCTTCGGAGGCGGCAAGGCAGGTTCTTCCTGCGCTGCAGGCACCGCCGGCGGTACGGGCGCGGAAGCAAGGAGCGAGATGGTCGTGACGGCCGGCGCGGGCGGATTGCGCCACGCCGGCACGTCCAGCCTGCCTTCGGCCCAGCGGAATGCGAACAGATGCGCCAGGACCGATGCGCAAACCAGCACGATCGCGCGCCGCCTGAGCCGCTGCCGCCGCTTGTCCTTCACGTCCTTTGCATCCCTTATATCCGTCGAAAGAAAAATCGCCATGGCGCTAGTGTATCAACCTCCGGGACGTTCACCCGACGCATCGCACGGCATTGCCCCGATGCATCGAGGCGACTGCATCAATCCGGGCTGCATTTGCGTCGCCGCACATGTCGGCATTCGAGAGCGCATGACAGCAGTTGCGCCCGGGTGCATACTCTGCTGATTGTTGTTTTGATCAATAAATCGTAGTTGTCGATATGGTTGTTTTAACAAGCGGAGGTTTTTCATGAGCAAACCAGACACGCCAAATTTCCCGGGCATGTCGGCGATGACCGACTCCCTGGACTTCGTCAAGACCCTGTGGGGCAGCATGGGAGTACCCGGCATGAACATGCCGGGCATGAATGCCTCCGGCATGAAGATGCCCGGCATGGGGCTTCCCGGCATGGTGATGCCAACCCTGTCGGTAGAGGAAATCAACAAGAAGATCGCCGATCTGAAAGCGGTGGAGAACTGGCTGACGCTCAACATGAACATGCTGCGCGGCACGATACAGGCGCTGGAGGTGCAGGCGGCCACCATCTCCACCCTGCAGACCATGAGCGAAAGCTTCGCCGCCTCGATGCAGCCTGCGTCGGGCAACGATCAGGGCAACGGCCACGCGTCGCCGTCGGCTTTTTCCGGCGGCAACGGTAGCGGCAACGGCGCCGGCGTTCATTCGGGAGACGCAAAGGCGCACGGCGCGCCGGAGCCGACCAGCAAGGACCAGAGCGATGCGGCAGCCCTGACCGCGCCGCTGATGAACGCCGCGGCATGGTGGACCATGCTGCAGGATCAGTTCAAGCAGGCCGTCAGCAACGCCATGACCGACATGCCCAAGCCTGCGGAAAGCACGCCGAAAGGCGATACCAAGGCATCGACCAAGCCCAAGGCCGACAGCAAGGGGGAGAGCGGGTCCAAACCGGCAAAGGCAGCGACGCAAGCAACGACATCGGCAGCCGCGCCGCGCAAGCCCAAGGCTGCCAAATAGTCTAGTTCTCCTGCCTCGCAGCGGCGGCCGGCTGCGCCACGGTCAGCCGCCGCACGATCCACAGGCTGGCAATGCCGCAGGCCACGGCAAGATAGCCGACCAGGTTGAAATGCTCGATCTGTCCGGCGGGATTGCGCGAGATGATCAGGCCGGCCACCAGCGAGGCCAGGCCCGACGACATCATCTGCACCGACGAACTCAGGCTCATGAAGGTGCCGCGCACCTGCGGCGCCGCTGCCGCGGTGATCATCGCCATGCCGGGAATGAAGCGGCCCGGCACCAGGATGAAGAATACGGTGGAGTTGATCAGCACCAGCCACCATGGCACCGGCACTAGGTGCGTGGTCACCAGAATGGGCACGAACGAGGCCAGCGCGATGATGCGGAACATGCGCTGCTTGCCGTGCCGGTCGGCGAGCCGGCCGATCAGCCGTGATGTGAAAAAGGTCGCCGCGCCGCCGCACAGGTAGATCAGCGCGATGAAATTGTCCTGCAGGCCGAGGTTCGCGGTGTAGTACAGCGCGATATACGGTACGACGGTAAAGCCGCCGAACATCAGCAGCGACATGAACAGATAGGCGCGCCGGTGATTGGGCTCCTTCGCCACCGCATGGATCTGCCTCAGCACATTGCCGCGGATGCCGCGCTGCAGATGCGCGGTCAATGAGGGCAGCATCCGATGCGCGGCGGCCAGGACGACGCCCGACAGCAGCACGATGAAAAGAAAGGGCGCCCGCCAGCCCAGCATGTCGAGGTGCGAAGCCAGGAACAATCCGAGCGGCACGCCGGCCACGGTCGACAGCGAAAAGGCCGCCATCACCGTGCCCATCGCCTGGCCGCGCCGCTCGAAGGGCACCACGTCCGCCACCATGGTCTGCACCATCGCCCCGAGAATGCCGCCGAATGCGCCGGCCAAGGCGCGCGCGGCCAAAAGAAAAGCGAAGTTCGGCGCCAGCGCGCAGCAAAGGGTGGCGAGGATGAACAGCACGTACAGGACGAGCATCAGCGTGCGGCGGTCGAAGCGGTCGACATAGGCGGCAGCCAGCAGGCCCGAGGCCGCCGCGGTGAAGGTATACGACGACAGCAGCAGGCCGAACTGATGGGTGTCGATCCGCAGCACGCGGATCAACTGCGGCCCGAGCGGCATCATGATCATGAAATCCAGGATATGCGTGAACTGGATGGCGGACAGCACCAGCAGGAAATGGCGTTCCTGCTTCTGCGATAGCGTAGGTGAGGAGGAATTCAAGTGTCGGTCAAATTTGTGGGGGCGTCGCGCCGGCGCGCGATCGTATCGTTGCTGGAGGGTTGCGGGCCTGGTGGCGGAGGCCGGAAGCACGGCGCCATATGCAAGCGGTCAAGGCTTGCCGCATTGTCGCATTGTTGCGCAAGGTCAGCTCGGCTCCAGCCGCCGGCCATCCGCGTCGGCACCGAATCTCATGATGATTTCATTGAAGGTCTCCAGCTCCAGCCCCAGGTTCACCGCAGGCAGCCGGGGAGGAGCGTCGATCCCGCGTGGGGCCGGTTCCCGCCTTTCATCCGACGGCGCGGAATCGATGAGTGCGCGCCTTGCTTGTGCAATCTGGTCTCTGGCGGACTCCAGGTCGCCACGTGTTTTCTTCAGTGACCTTTGCGCAATGCCCTGCGCAGGCGGCCCCAGGAAGATGAGACCCGCCTGTCTTGCCGCAATCGCGGCTTCTCCCAAGATATAGCGGGACTTCTGTAGGGAAGTCGCCTTCTTGTAGCGAACACGATGAAAGGCTGAGGTTTCCTTCAGGTTGATATCAATTGGTGCAAGGCTTTCGGTATTTTCGGTATTTGCCGGCGCGCTGCCTTGCTCTTCGGCCTGCGCATCGAATATCAGGCGCAAGCCGTCCGGCACGAATTCCATCCCGGACATCGTTTCAACCAGTTCGCCGGCCCGTTGGTCGAGAATCTTGTCGAATTCGTCGAGCTTGTTTCTCACGCTGGCCAAGTCCTGCGCGGCGTCTTGCTGAACGCTAGAAGGTTCCGTGTACGCTCCAGCCAGCGGTTCTTCGGTAATCGACCAGTCTGCGCCTCGCCGCGAAACGCCTGCCGAAATGTCCCCTGCCGTACTGCTTTCCCCCGCCGTATCCGCCGTTCTGCGCGCGGCATTTTCCGGGAACAGGGAGTCGCTTGGCAGATGCATCCCGGGCATCGCCCCCATCGCACCCCGGAGCGGCTCGATGGTCTTGAGCAGCGGCTGCATCGCGCGCTTTTGAAAGGCTGTCCTGTCTCCGGTGCTCAGCGGCGCGGCGGGCGTGGCATTCATGGCGAGCGCGGTGACCAGCTTGAAGTCGAGAACGCGCGGACCTTGATAGGTGCCATTTGCCTTGGCGGCAACGATTTGCAGATCGGCTGCCTGCACCGCGGCCCCCACTCCCATGGTGATCGCATTGGCACCCAGGTTCAGTAGGGTATAGCGCTTGTCCTCGCCTTCGGTAAGTTTCTTGGCCAATAGCGTTGCGCGAACCTGCTCCGCAGCGTCTCCCTGGAACAGCGCGTGGACATCGCTGTCATCGATTCTGGCGAACGCAGCCTTGGCGACGCCGTACATGGGGGCGCTTATGTCATGACCATTGTCATCGACTTTCATTTTGCTGCATGCCAGTTCGAAATAGGCGAGGTCGCGCAGAGCTTGCTTCAATTCGCTTCTGGCGTGGCCCAGCCTTTGCCGGCGCCGCAGCTCGCTTTCCTGTGGGGCGCTATTCGATTCCGGTGCCGCCTCTCCCAGCACATGCCTGCGGGCGCGCGCCACATTGCCTGCGAACATGCGCTGTGTCGCTTCAAGAATGCTGTTCGATACCGGCTCTTGCTCTCTCAGCACATGCTTGTGCGCGCGTGCGACCTTGCCCGCGAGCAGACGCCGTGTCGTTGCCATCTTGATTTCTATCTGGGCGCTCCAGCCCTGGACCATGGGCTCGATGGCCAGTTTGCCGGCGTGGGATTCATAATATTGAAGCTTCGCCGACTGCACGGCGGCATGTTTGTCGTTGTCGGAATCCTCGCCATTCCCGATCTGCAGTTTTTGCGCGTGGTGAGCGCAATACGCGTCCCAGTTTTGGCGTGCCGTCAATCCTTCAGTACCGCCATTGGTTTCCCTGGCTTTGTCCTTCGCTTTTGAAGCTTGCCGGAGTTTGCCTTCCGCTGTTGCGATTTCATTCAGCCTGTCGAACAGCGCCTGCTTGGGGCTTCTCGCTTCCGGATTGCCGCCCGCGGGCTTGGTGCCGGACTGTTGCTTGCAAGCCTTCCGGTATTCCTCATAGGCTTCCGCCCGCAGCCGTATGGAATCATCCTGTGCCGGGTCAAGCACTTCCGTGAGCTTTGCCAGCGCAATGATTGCGCGCCGCGCCTTGGCTTCGCCATCCTTGCTGGGTCCGCTGCTGAGCTGGTAGCCGAGATACAGTAGCAAGGATGTGGTGGCTGCACCGGCAAGAACTCCGCCGGTGACGGCACTGACGATGATCTCCGGCGTCATGATGGCTACGCCGCTCGCCGCCACGGTGAGCAAGGTGCCTGCCGATCCGGCATAGAGATTGCGCTCGTTTCCGCGGAACTCGACCGCAACATTTTCCCTCGCTGCCTTGTAACGCGCCTTCACCATCACTTTATGACACAGCCGCGCCATAACCAGCGACAGATCGTCGCGGGCATCATTCACCGCCTCCGGGCTGGCGACGGCATGGCCGGATTGAAGCGCATTCAGAGCAGCAAGCGCTCCGCCAAGCTCTTCGATATCTTTTTTCACGCGCGGCAACTCTCTTAAGACGGACCAGGAAGCCTGCAACAGGTTCGGCGCATTCCTTGCCGATCTTGCCGCGTCCGCTCGACCTAGGGAAAGCACATCTTCCGTTCCCGCATTGCGCAGGCGGCGCTCGCCCGAACCGGCTACCGCCGCCGTCGTAGAGACGTGCGCTCCGAAGCGAAACGCGGATACGATCGCCTTGCTCGCCGGATCGGGAATGAGCAATTGCAGCGCGCCCAGCAGATTGGTGAGCGCTGCGAGGAAGTAGGATTCGTGGCGATGCAGGGCACCGGTGCCGGTATTCTTGAATGTGTCGAGAACATCATCGATATCGTCTTCCCCGACTGCGCGCAGAAACGCCTTGACGATCTCGTCGTTGTACTCCTGGCGGGTACGCTTTGCGCCGGGAAGCAGCAGCTGTTCAGGATGGTCTTGCTGCAGCTTTTTCCTGTGCTTGAGCTCGTAAGCCAGGGCCAGCATCCGGGAAATTTCGCAGGCGCTTTCAACATGGCGAGGCCAGGCCCGCGGGTCGCTCGACGCAGGCGGACTTGCCGCCGGTTTGCCAAGTCGTTGGGTCTGCTGCGATTGATACTTTATCCAGTCATTGCAAATATCCGCGGCATTTTCACTCCAGCTCGCTTTCCGGTACTGCAGCGCCGGCGGATGCAATACGGCTTTCCTGTCCACGAACAGCTGATGCAGTCGCCTGCGCATCGCCGGGCTTTCATGCAATGTCTTCCTCCCTTGTTGGGAGACCCTTGCGGCGCTTCCTTCTCCACCGGCCGCAACGGCCTCGCCAGTTGCATCGATTGCGGCACCTGTGCGCACCGGGGCCGGACCCGGCGCGGATGCGCCAAACTCCGGCGCTTTCTCCGGACGCCACCAGCTTTCCATTTTCCTGCCAATTGCCGACATTTGTTTTCCTTTCGGCCTTCCGCCATGCATGGGTACTCGCGGAGGCGACTATAGGTAGCGCGGCACGGCATCTGGTTCCATGGGGCCGGTTAATTCAATGTCATCGCGACTTGGAATTTCATGCTGCTGACACATTCGGCCTTTAGCATCCAGCCTTCATGTCAAAACTGCATCAAAAAGTCAAATACAAGGAAGTTGCCAGCATGGATGCCTCATCGATTCTGCAAGCACGGTCACAGATT
The DNA here is from genome assembly GCF_035916955.1 of Noviherbaspirillum album. Taxonomy (NCBI): domain Bacteria; kingdom Pseudomonadati; phylum Pseudomonadota; class Betaproteobacteria; order Burkholderiales; family Oxalobacteraceae; genus Noviherbaspirillum; species Noviherbaspirillum album. The sequence continues at coordinate 52,697 of NZ_JAWIIV010000005.1, forward strand.
CTTCTCGATCGAAATCTGCTACAGCAATTCTCGAAAAGAGCGCCGGGACGCTTGCTGTTGCATACTTTGGCGGAATGGTTGTGCATCGTCGCCCTGATCGCTACTGCAACGCATGTCCAACATGTTGCCGTCAGCCTGGCCTGCATGCTGCTGATCGCAGCCCGCCAGCATGCATTGCTGATATTGATGCATGAATATGCGCATCATCAGTTCAGTCGCAGGCATGCATGGCTCAACGACATGCTCGGCGACGCGCTGACAGCCCTGCCGTTCTTCATTACGGTGCACGGTTTCCGGCGCAACCATATGCCGCATCACCAGCATGTCAACACGGTAGCGGATTCGAACTGGATTGCCGCGATCAAGCGGCCGCGCTATCAATTTCCCAAATCGAAGGCGCAAACCTACGCCGAAATGGTCAAGCATGCGCTGGGCCGGTACACATTGGAAGAACTCAACCGCTACACCGTCGATGCCGGCATGGCCACCAACCTGTCTCCCGCGAGCAGCCGCTTTCGAATGGTCTATGCGGCGCTCGTTCTTGCGCTGCTTGCGGTCTTCGATCTATGGTGGACCGTGCTGCTCTACTGGCTTGTCCCGATGGCCACCTTCCTGATGGGCATTCTGTATGTGCGTGACCTGGGCGAACATTTCGGAATGCCGTCGCAAGGTATCGCCGGATCGCGCACCGTACTAAGCAACTGGATCGGACGCCTGTTCATTTGTCCTTACGGCGTCAACTACCATGCGGAGCATCACCTGTACCCCTCGGTGCCTTTCCATCGCCTCGCGTCCTTGCACGAGGTGCTGCGGACCGATGATTACTATCGCAGGCACGCCGTGCTTGCGCATGGCTACCTGACCGGCCTGGTATCCCAGCTGGCGCAATCGGCAAGCGGCCCGGCGCATGCCGCATCGATCGCCGAAGCCGGCATCGCCGCCTCAATTGATGCATCGTGAATACACGGGTGTGTCATGAAAATAATTTCACGTTATCTTCGTCCGGAAGATATTCCCGCGCTGCTGGTGCTGGAGCGGGCAAAATGGGAATCGCATCAGGCTGCGGATGCCGCAAGCCTGATGCTGCGTATCGAAACCTTTCCGCAGCTTTGCATCGGCAGCTTTTGTGCGGATTCCGGCAGGGCGCTGGCGTCGTTGTTCATGCGTCCAGTGAGCGCGCAAGCCTTCGTCGCGCCGACGCGCTGGGAAAACGCCGCCGATGTGCGCCTGCATCACGGCGCACCGGATGCCGGCGATGCGCTGTTCGGCATCAGCCTCAGCAGCCTCGACAGCAAGGCGGTTACGCAGATATTCCGTTTCTTCCATCCACGCGCGCTGAAGGCTGGTTGGCGCGACATCTACCTCGGCTCGCCCATTCCCGGCTTCAGGAAAGCGCGCGCGCAAAATCCCGGCCTGCAGGTATGGCAGTATGCGCACGCGCGGCGCGGCCTTCGCGTAAATGAACCGCTCGATCCACAGCTGCGCTATTACTTCAGGAAAGGCTTCAAGGACATCGTCTCCATCCAGGAAAACTACTTTCCCCATGAGGACTCCCTGAACTATGGCGTTATAGTGCGCGGCTCCATTCCATTGTCAGCTCCGAAGCAGCTCTGGCGACATACGCCGATATGCATACTGCAGACTTTTTCACTGCTCGCGCTGCGCTAAGTCCACAAAGTCCACTAGCTTAATGGCGAACGTAGATTCACCGATGAGGATTTTCTCTCATGCAATGAATGTGGATGTCTTCACTACAACAAATTGACAATTTCCAGATACGGTCCTCGAAACCCGTCGGAAGTGCGCATAACCCGGGGCGTCTAAGGTTGGCTTAAGCTTCCCGTGCCACACTGCTGCCATACAGCATGCATGGCGCCATAGTCGATGCATGGACTGCGTAATCAACGGAGCGCCGGAGCGCCGGTTCGACATACCTGACTCATCATTGAGGGCCTATGACCACACAAATTGCAATTGCCAATGTCAGCGCAGCATCTTCCCGCAATTCCATTTCGCCCGCAGTGAAAACCGGCCAGAAGACCCCTGCGCTGGCGACACGCGGTAGCCGGGTGCAGCGCATCGAACTGGAGCGGCGCGATCGTTTCGGCCGCTTCGGCCGCCGCTGATCCGCCTGTCTCTTCGTCCGCATCAACAACGATCTCAAACAGGTAACTGTGCTGCATTAATGCAGGCGCCTGTTCTATTGAATCGCTTGCCAAAGAGCCGGCAGAACAGCGCCGGCATCCTCGTTTTCCGTTCTCCTTTCAGATACTATCCACGGCACTGGCATCGTGCCGCCCTGCGCGATTCCTGCCTGATTTGCCAGCCGCAGAACAAACCTGCATGCACAGAGGCGGCCGTGAATTCCTAAATGGTTCTAGAATCGAAGCTTTCCCGCACAGGAACGGCAAGCTCGGCACCACATGAAAATTCTGCTAGTTGAAGACGATGCAATGATCGGCGAAAACATCCAAATTGCATTGGAAGGCGAGGATATTGCCGTCGATTGGGTCAAGGACGGCGAAGCCGCCGATATTGCGTTGGCAACCCATAACTATGATGCCATGCTGCTCGATCTCGGCCTGCCGGGAAAGGACGGCATGGAATTGCTTCGCAGCCTGCGCGCACGCGCCAACAGCACGCCGGTGCTGATTGTCACCGCGCGTGACTCGGTTCCCGAGCGCGTGCTCGGTCTGAAAACCGGTGCCGACGACTATCTCGTCAAGCCCTTCGATGTCGAGGAACTGCTCGCCCGCCTGCATGCGCTGGTCCGCAGATCGCGCGGCATGACGGAGAGCAGCTATCGACATGGCAACATCGAAATCAATGTCGAAACCCGGCAGGTCATGGTGGACGGCAGCCAAGTCATTCTTTCGTCGCGCGAATGGTCCATCCTCGATGCGTTGATCGCACGGCCAGGCGCGATTTTGTCGCGCGGCCAGCTGGAGGAGCGCTTGTACGGCTGGTCTGGCGACGTCGAGAGCAATGCCATCGAAGTGTACGTGCACGGCTTGCGCAAGAAGCTTGGACAGCAGTTCGTGATCACGGTACGCGGCCTCGGCTATATGGTGGGCAAGCCATGATGCGTTCGCTGCGAATCCGCCTGATCCTGCTGCTCGGCGTGGCCATTCTCGGCGCGGCGGCGCTGCAATTCACCGTCTCGCTGCGCGAGGCCATGCAGGAAGCCAACAAGCTGTTCGACTATCACATGAAGCAGATGGCTTTCGCCTTGCGCGACACCGCGCTCGACGATACCGAGTGGTACACCTCGTCCAAGCCGAGCACCAATTTCGATTTTGTCATCCAGATCTGGGGTGATGATGGCGTGCGCGTATTCCAGCGGCGGCCGTATCTGTTCCTGCCGCAGCAGGGGGCGCTGGGCTTTTCCACGGTCTCTCTGAACAACGGCGACTGGCGCGTGTTTGCCATCGAGAACCAGTCCAAGCGCATCCAGGTCGCGCAAAAGATGGAGACCCGGCGCGATCGGGCGATATCGCTGGCCATGCATTCGCTGTGGCCGATTATTCCGGTGTCGCTGATGCTGTTCGCCGCCGCGTGGTGGGTAGTGACTTCCGCATTAAGTCCGCTCAACCGCATCGGGCATGACCTGGCGCACCGCAATACCGATTCCACGGAGCCCGTATCGGATGAGGGCGTGCCGCAGGAAGTGTCGCTGCTGGTGGCCGAACTCAACCTGCTGCTGACGCGCATGGGCAGCGCGCTGCAGTCGCAGCGCAATTTCGTCGCCGATGCCGCCCATGAACTTCGCTCACCGCTGACTGCGCTCAAGCTGCAACTGCAGACCCTGACCCGGGCCAAGGATGACATGGCGCGCGCGCAGGCAGTCGCCCGGCTGCAGGGCGGCGTGGACCGCGCATCGCGGCTGGTCGAGCAGCTCCTGGTGCTGGCTCGGCAGGATCCGATGTCGGTGCCCGCAAGCGATACCGTGGTAGACCTGCAGGCCTGCATCGAATACGCGGCCGCCGACGTGGCGCCGCTTGCTTCTTCCAAGAACGTGGAAATCCGGCTCGACGCGGCCCTGCGCGCCAGCGTGGAAGGCGATGCCGAAGCCCTGCGCATGATGACGCGCAACCTGCTCGACAACGCCGTTCGCTACACGCCCAACGATGGCAGCGTCGCCGTCGCCATTTCCAGCGCCAATGACAAGGCTTGCCTGACCGTCGAGGATTCCGGGCCTGGCATTTCCGAAGACAACAGGACACGCGTGTTCGACCGCTTCTACCGCGTGCCAGGCACCAGTGCGGGCGGCAGCGGGCTGGGACTTGCGATCGTCAAGGCGATCGTCGATCGGCACCACGGCAGCGTGGAACTCGGCCGCTCTGCGCTGGGTGGACTCAAGGTCGCGGTGGAGTTCCCGTTGCACCAGACGGTACGCAGGCCGGAACCGGTCGCCGAAGCGGTGTAGTCGGTAAAGTCTTAAGCTTCCCCTAAGCTAATTCGGGCATGATGAAGCCGTACTGTCACTCAGCAGGTGGCATTGAAGGTTCCCTTTTGGCTCGGCAGGTCTCTGGACCGCCGAGCCATTTTTTTTATGGCCGCCGAGGCAGGCCGCCGCTCCTGGAATGCAAAAGCCCGCTCCTTGTGGAAGCGGGCTTTCATGTCTCTCCTCAACTCCTGAGAATGGATTTTTTTAACTGCAGCCAGATTCTGCATCATTTTTGTTCGTTTGAAAATGGTCGGCCGCCAAGCCAGGAACAATGAAAGTTCTTTCCCTCCATTTAAGTTTCCCCTAAGCATAGTCGTGCAACATGAAGCCGTTCGTGACTGAGGCAACACTGTTTTGCCCAGCACCGCCAGGCCGAAAGCGCCCCAGCAATGCTGCAGCGGAAGCAGGCCTGCCGCCGATGCCATGGCGGCATTCCCGCCATGCCGGCTGTATTTGTTCAACTTCAATAGCACGCGGATGCGTGCACAGGCGCGTTCTGTACGTCGTATGCCATGCATCGCATGGCGTAGGTCGCGATGCGGTAGCGTCCAGCGCCGCGGCGCAGGGCGGCGACGCTCGGAACGATCCCCTCAACGCATAGCGTAAAAGCTTGTCGCATGTCGACATGCGGACACCAGCCGCATGCGAGGATGCGCTGGCTCCGGGCCTCGGGAAGCGGTGGTGCGATCCCGCGCACTTCCGTGCCCATCGTCGGTCCGACATGCGCCGTGCAGCAATCCGGTATCGCATGCAGTGCCATGCCGGCTTGCCAACTTGCCAGGAAACAGATGACAGAATTTCTACCTATCAGTACCGGCTTCGTCTGGCCGCTTGCCGTGGCGATTGCCTGGGTGCTCGGTGAAATCGTGCACCGCTCGACCAACCTGCCGCGCATCAGCGTCTACAGCCTGACTGGCGTGGTGCTCTCCTATGCGCAGACCGGCATGCTGCCGCGTCCCAGCGAAGGCGAAATCACGCTGATCGCCAACATGGCCTTCGGCCTGATTCTTTTTGAATTCGCCTATCGCATCAACCTGCGCTGGCTCAGGTTGAACTGGTGGCTGGCCGCCAGCGGCCTGGCGGAGTCAGTCGCCACCTTCGTGCTGGTGTACATTGTGGTGGGAATGTTCGGCATTACCGGGCTGCCGGGCCTGCTGATTGCGGCCCTGGCGGTATCCACCTCGCCGGCTGAAGTATTGCGCGTCGTGAACGAGCAGCGCAGTTCGGGCCAGGTGACGGAACGCGTGCTGCACCTGGCGGCGCTCAACTGCCTGTTCGCGGTCTTCATCTTCAACCTCATCGTCGGCCTGTGGTCGTTCCAGCATTCCGGCAGCGTCTGGAGCGCGGTATCGAACAGCCTGCTGGTGCTCGCCGCATCGGGCGCGCTGGGGGTTGCCTTCGGTTATGCGGTGCCGGTGCTGCTGCGCAAGCTCGGCATTCTCGCGCAGGACGCAACCCTGGCATTTTCGATCGCCGTCATTCTGCTGGCCGCGCTGGCCCAGGCTTTCAAGATTTCGCCCATCCTGGCCACGCTCGGCTTCGGCCTGATGGTACGCCACCGGCGCGAAGCGCTCAGCCCGGCGCAGCGCAATTTCGGTGCGCTCGGCGACCTGCTCACCGTGCTGCTGTTCGTCTTCATCGGCGCCAGCCTCGCATGGCCGAGCATCGTGGCCGGTGCGGATATCGCATTGGCCCTGCTCGGCGCGCGCTTTCTTTCCAAGCTGGCCGGCGCCACGCTGTTCGCGCGCTTCAGCGGCACCACCTGGCGCAAGGGCCTTCTGACTGGCGTCGCGATGTCGCCGATGTCGGTGCTGGTGATCGGGCTGATGGTGCAGACCCGGTCCATGGGCATCGATCTGATGGACCAGCTCGCGCCATTGGCCACTGCCACGCTACTGCTCGCAATCTTCGGTCCGGTGCTGACCCAGCTCGCATTGAAGTTCGCCGGCGAAACTTCCGAACCCCAGGAGAAATGACATGCCGCTCGAATCCTTTGGCGTATCCAAACCCCTGACGCTGGGCGTCGAACTCGAACTCCAGCTGGTGAGTCTGAGCGACTTCGATCTCGTCGACGCCAGCCCCGACATGCTGGCCCTGCTGGCGCGCCGCAAGTTTCCCGGCAACGTGGTGCCGGAAATCACGGAAAGCATGATTGAAATTTCAACCGACGTGCACACCAATCATGCGGAGCTGCTGGCGCAGCTGCGCGAGATCCGCGATACCCTGGTGCGTGCCGGCGACATGCTCAATGTCGGCGTCTGCGGCGGCGGCACGCATCCTTTCCAGAACTGGTCGGAGCGCAAGATATTCTCCAAGCCGCGCTTCAAGGAAGTCTCCACGTTGTACGGCTACCTGGCCAAGCAGTTCACCATCTTCGGCCAGCACGTGCATATCGGCTGCAGCTCCGGCGACGTGGCGCTGCGCCTGCTGCACAGCCTCAACCGCTACGTGCCGCATTTCATCGCGCTCTCGGCATCGTCGCCGTATGTGCAGGGCAGGGATACCCTGTTCAATTCCGCGCGCCTGAATTCGGTGTTCGCCTTTCCGCTGAGCGGCCGCGCGCCCTTCCTGCTGACCTGGGAGGAATTTCAGACCGAGTACTTCGCCAAGATGGAAAGCACTGGCATCGTCAAGAGCATGAAGGACTTTTATTGGGATATCCGTCCCAAGCCGGAATTTGGCACGATCGAACTGCGCGTCTGCGACACGCCGCTGACGGTGGAGCGCGCCGCGGCGCTGGCCTGTTACCTGCAGGCGCTTTGCTGCTACCTGCTCGAAGGCATGGAAGCCGCTCCCCGCGAAGAGGATTACCTGGTCTACAACTACAACCGCTTCCAGGCATGCCGCTTCGGTCTCGACGGTACGGTGGTCCATCCGCAGACGCACGAGGCAAAGACGCTGCGCGAAGACATTGCGGCAACGCTGGATCGCATCGAGCCCTTCGCCGCGGCGCTGGGCAGCCAGCAGGCACTGGACCACATACGGCAAACCGCACAGGCCGGCAGCGATGCCAGCTACCTGCGCGACAGGCGCGCGCAATTCGGCAGCACCGAAGGCATGGTCAACGAGGCGGTGCGCCGTTTCCGTGAAGATTTCGTGATCGGCTAGAGCGGATTGCGGGAGGATGTAGGGAAGAATCGGTTTGTCCTGGGATGCAGGGCAAGGCGAAAGGGGCGCTGTGTGGCGGGCGACACAAGCGACGAACAACGCTGCCATGGTGAAGTGGGCCCAAGGCAGGCCGAAGCGACCGTACACCCATTCGCAATCCGCTCTAGGACCGGTTCGCGCATTACGCAAACGACGGCGCTGCCAGCATCTCGGATAGCCGGGCCGCCGTCACCGGCTTGCTGTAGTAGTAGCCCTGCACCTGGTCGCACGAGGCAGCGTGCAGGAAGTCGCGCTGCGCTTCGGTTTCCACCGCTTCGGCCACCACCGTCACGTTCAACGTCTTGCCCATGGCGACGATGGCTCGTGTAATGCCGGCGTCCTTTGCGTCGGCGGGCAGCCCGCGCACGAACGCGCCGTCGATCTTGAGCGTATCGATCGGCAGGTTCTTCAGCGTGGACAACGAAGAGAAGCCGGTGCCGAAGTCGTCGACCGCGATGCGCACGCCCGCTTCCTTGAGCCGCTGGATCGTCCTGAGGCTTTCCTCGAAGCGGTCCATGAACATGCTCTCCGTGATCTCGAGTTCCAGCCGCGTCGGGTCCATGCCGGTCGATTGCAGGATCGCGGCGATGTCGCGATGCAGTCCCTCGTCTCCGAACTGGGAAACCGACAGGTTGACCGCGATGTTCAGATCCCCCAGGCCCTGTTCGCGCCAGGCAACGGCCTGGCGGCAGGACTCTTCGATGGCCCAGCGGCCGAGCTGGCGAATGATGCGGGTTTCCTCTGCCAGCGGAATGAAGCGGCTGGGCGGCACGATGCCCAGCTTGGGATGGGTCCATCGCATCAGCGCCTCGACGCCGACGATGCGGCCGCTTTGCAGCCCGACCTTGGGCTGGTAATGCATCGAGATTTCCTGGCGTTCGATGGCCGTGCGCAGGTAGGTTTCCAGCGTCAGCTTTTCTATCGCATGCTCATTGAGCTCATTGCAAAAGAAGCGGAAAGCATTCTTGCCGTCATCCTTGGCCTTGTACATGGCGATATCCGCGCAGCGCAGCAGCGATTGTTCATTCTGGCCATCCTGGGGAAACAGGCTGATGCCGATGCTGGCCGTCACGTAGAACTCCTGTTCGCTGATGACGAAGGGCCAGCGCGCCACCGCCAGTATCTTTTCCGCGACCACGGCGATCGCCGCCGGCGTATCCACATCCTCCAGCATCACCACGAATTCATCGCCGCCCAGCCGCGCGATGATGTCGCTTTCGCGCAGGCAGTGGCGGATGCGGGTGGCGACTTCCAGCAGCAGCTGGTCGCCGGCCTCATGTCCCATCGTATCGTTGACGGTCTTGAAGCGGTCGAGGTCGATGAGCAGCAGGGCGAGCGTCTTGCCTTGCCTCTGCGCCTGGTTCACCGCATGCAGCAGGTGGCTGCTGAGCATGCGCCGGTTGGGCAGGGAGGTGAGCGTGTCATGGTAGGCAAGATACGCCACCTTCTGTTCGGAGCGGATACGCTCGTCGATTTCCTGGCGCAGCTGGCTGTTGGCCTGCATGAGGTCCGCGGTATTGCGTTCGAGCTCGGCATTCATCTTTTCCAGCTCCAGATTGTGCTGGCCGGAGCGCGCGGCCAGGTAGGAATCGACCATGGAAAGATGGAAGCTGGTCGCAAGGAGCAGGAAAGCAACGCCGCCCACCGCCCCGGCCAGCCACCAGGCATTGAATACCCCGTTGTCCGTGATGCAGACGGCGCCGGCGGGAATGTGCGCGGCCGCCATGCCGGTGTAATGCATGCCGGAGATCGACAGGCCCATGATCAGCGCGCCAAGCAGCTTCAGCGGCAGGCTTGCGGCAAGCCTGTCGCTGCGCACGCGGCGGTTGATCCACAGCGCGCCGGTGGAAGCGGCGGCGGCAATCAGGATGGAAGCCAGCACCAGCCAGGGATCGTAGCGAACAGCGGGATTGAATGTCAGCGCTTCCATGCCGACATAGTGCATGGCGACGATACCGCCGGCCATCACGGCGCCGGCGACAATCAGCTGCGGCGCCCGGCTGGATGCGCGATTGAGGATGTGCAGCGAGTAGCCGCTGGTGCCGATGGCGATCAGCAGGGACAGGACCGTCATGCCGATGCCATAGGCGACTGGAATCGCCAGCGTAAGGGCGAGCATGCCGATGAAATGCATCGCCCAGATTCCGGTTCCCATGCACACCGCGCTGCCCGCAAGCCAGCAGGCGGCGATTCGCCTGGTCCTTGCCGCTGCGACGCGGCTGGTCAGGTTGAAGGCGACAAAGGATGCAAAGACTGCGATGGCAATCGAAAGCATGACGAGCCACGGCTCGTACTGTGATTCCATGTTGTGGTTTTATCCGGCTTGAATTTGGCCGGCTGACCCCATGTCGTCCCGGCGCACCCAGATCAGCGCGCAGCGTACCTGGAAGGCGTGCCTGCATCAGCATTCGGGATGTGGGTCATGATAGCCCGAGCCGTATCCTGCAGGCATCTGTTTTTATGTGGAAACCGGCTGATTTACGACATTTAACGGCGGATTTGCGTCAATCGATGCCGACCTCATGCCGGTTCAGTGAAGATTTGGCATGAAAGTTTTCCTCCGATAAAGGCTTGACGATTCGGCACTGTGATCGGAGAAGTCTGTCAGCTCAGCGGAAAGTGCCAATGGCGATAGGCTCGGCCGGCAGCTGCGCAGGCCGCTTCGTGGTGGCATTGACGATCGAATCGAAGCGGGGCGCACCCACGGAGCCGCATTGGCGCTTGACATTGGGCTGACGGCCGAGAGGCAGGACATAGCCGATACGCATGCTGGTGCTGTCGCTGGCGCCATTCTGCTCGCGAATGAAATGCAGATTCCATTTGTCGCGGGTAAGCGTCAGGTCGAAGCGTTCGGCGCTGGTTGTGCTGGTAAAGCCGCCATGCAGCTGCAGGCAGTTCCCGAAGAAATGGGAATAGCGGATCCGGCTCGAGGATTGCGAGTCGCTGCGGATTGCCGTGGCGTCGGTGAACACGCTGGCCTGGCTCAGGTCATGCTTGAGTTCGAGTTTCGATTCGGACGAGGGCCGCAGATTGAGGCTGAGCTGATAGCCGTCGGTGCGTCCGGAAGAGGGCAGCTGCATGCCGGCCACGCCCGCATCCAGGGTGTCCGGGTCGGTGAGCGTCGATACCGCCGAAGAGGCCGCGGCACTGGCTTCGACCGAATAGGCCGAAATGCCGAGATCGGACAGGTATTGGTAACTGTCCCAGTATTTTTTCGCGCCCAGCAGATACCCCTGCTGCTGTACCGAATCGACTCCCGGCATGCCGGCAGCGTCGCTGCGCAGCTGCGATCCGGCGATGCGGAAGCGCACATTGTTCTTCGGCGCGAAGATGCCGTTGACCACTAGCTCGGATTGCGCTTCCCGGTGGGTGAGGGTGCCGCCGGCGCCAAAGCGCCGCGACAGCGCGCGGCCATAGTCCACGGTCAGTGCCGGAGCGACCGTGTACTGCTCCAGCCTGGCGTCCCATTTCTCCTGCCGGCTGGCATAACCGATCATCGCGCGGTCGCGGGCGAGGCCGAAATAACCGGGTGCATGCATGCCTTCCTGCAGGTCGGGCAGTTGTTCTAAAACATCGACCGGTGTCGAATTCATCCCGGCTCCCATCGCATGGCTCGACAAGGCCAGCATGCCTAGGCCGGCATGCAAACCAGTGCGATTAAAAAATTGAAAAAGCATCCGGCTCCTCCGCTCCCGCTTCCGGCGTCAGGCATCGTGCATCGCGCATCGACATCAATGCGCCTGAAAATTCCGCGAGGAATTGACAGCACTTGGCGGCGATAGTTGCATTGAAAAAACTTCAATACCGGAAATCCGAAAGCCGCGAACTTGCGCGCGGGCAGGAAGCGGACATGACGCGAAAAAAGCTTCTGTCAATTCATTGTCCATGACAGAACGCTTCGCATACAATGTTGGCATCTCTCGCACTGCGCACGCATTGCTCAACTCTCGTACGCCTATTCATATGATTTCTTGCGATGACATTTGACACCAGTCCGCTCAGCATCGGCTCGGTGGAGCGCGAAACCGGTTTGTCCAAGGACACGCTGCGCATCTGGGAGCGGCGTTACGGCTTCCCCCAGCCTGGGCGCGATGCTTTCGGAGAACGTGTCTACGCACTGGAAGATGTGCGCAAGCTTCAGTTGCTCAAGCGGCTGATCGACATCGGCCATCGACCGGGAAAGATCGTTGATCGCAATGTCGAGGAATTGCAGGCGCTCGCGCAAGGCATTCCCCGGACTGCGTTGCCGCTGCAGAACGAGGACGGCGAACGGGAAGAACTGCAGCATTACCTTGAACTTTGCAAGACACACCGCTTCGAGGATTTTCGCCGGGCCCTCGCGCAGGACCTGCTGCGCATGGGACTGTTCGGCTGCGTGGTTAACATCATTGCGCCACTCAACCACATGGTGGGCCGGCACTGGGCCAATGGCAGCCTTGCCGTGTTCGAAGAGCATCTTTATACCGAATCGGTCCAGGTCGTGCTGCGCAATGCGATTGCCGCCATTCCCCGGCACCACGGCGCGGGCGGGCAGCCGCGCGTTTTGCTGACGACATTTCCCCAGGAACAGCACGGCCTCGGCTTGCTGATGGCCGAAGCCATCTTTGCGCTGGAAGGCGCCAACTGCATTTCACTCGGCGTGCAGACACCGATCACCGAGATTGTCAGGGCTGCGCAAACGCAGCATGCGGATATCGTTGCGCTCTCGTTCTCTTCGGCGATGAATGGCAACCAGGCACTCGAGGGATTGCGCAATCTGCGCGCGAGCCTGCCGGCGGATACCGAAATCTGGATTGGCGGCGGCTGCGCATTGCTGGCCCGCCGCCCGCCGCCGGACGTCATCGTGCTCGACCTGCATGATCTGGCGGGGCAGCTTGATGGATGGCACCGACGCCGCAACCCGCAATGAGTGCTTGCTGATCTAACATGCCGAAATGGCATGCATTTCCGGCACTCGGGGCGATTGTTGTGGTCATACTGGGTAATGCCGGAAAAAAGCCCGGTTTTCATTGGCACGGGGCACTTCGGATGGCGGTTGTCATGCTTCAGGCGCGCCGGAAAATCTTCGCCGCCGGACATGTTTGCAGCTTGGACAGACACGATTGCAGAGGTATTCGATTGAAGACATTCCTTGGAGGACTGCTCGGCGATCGGTCCCGTCAAACATGACCGGATGCAGGTTACCGTGCTTTTCTTTGGTAGAATCAATCAGTTAACTAACCTCGAAGGTGCGTGATGCTGTACCCAGAATTATTCAAATCGCTCGAACAAGTCCGCTGGAACATGGAAAAAGACATTCCATGGGACCAGTTTGATGCATCCAAATTGTCAGACGAGCAAGCTCAGACCATCAGGATGAATGCGATCACCGAATGGTCTGCATTGCCTGCCACCGAAATGTTCTTGCGCGATAACCGCGGTGACAGCGATTTCTCCGCGTTCATGTCTGTCTGGTTCTTCGAAGAGCAGAAGCATTCGCTCGTACTGATGGAATATCTGCGCCGCTTCCGCCCGGAACTGGTTCCGACCGAAGAGGAACTGCACAATGTGCGTTTCGAGTTCGATCCGGCGCCGCCGCTTGAAACCCTGATGCTGCACTTCTGCGGTGAAATCCGCCTGAATCACTGGTACCGCTGCGCCTCCGACTGGCATACCGAACCGGTCATCAAGGCGATCTACAAGATCATCAGCCAGGATGAGGCCCGTCATGGCGGAGCCTATCTGCGCTACATGAAGAAGGCGCTGGGCGAAGTCGGCGATTCCGCGCGTGCCGCATTCGCGAAGATCGGCGTACTGATGGCCTCCGCGCGCCGCACCGAAAAGCCGCTGCATCCGACCAACCTGCACGTCAACCAGTCGCTGTTTCCCAACGACACCGTCCAGAGCCGCCTGCCGGATCCGAACTGGCTGGAACGCTGGCTCGACGGCCAGATCAAGTTCGATGGCGAGTGGGAAAAGAAGGTCGTCGACCGCATCCTGCACAACATGTCGCTGCTGTTCGAGCGCACCTTCGAATCGGTGCAGGACCTGAACCGCTACCGCAAGGAAGTCACCGCGCGCCTGCAGCCCGGGCAGCTGAAGCCCGCAAGCTGATCGCCGGCGACCGCAAGGCTGCATGGCGTTATACCCGAACCCGAGGGCCGCAGGCAGTATGCCGCGGCCCTTTCCTTTTGATACCAGGTGATTGTTGTTCCATGCCCGAATTTGAAAAGAAACTCTGTGCCCGCGAAGAACTCGCCGAGCGCACCGCCCGTCTTCCCAAGCCGGTGGTGCTGACCAACGGCGTCTTCGACATTCTGCATCGCGGCCATGTCACCTATCTCGCGCAGGCCCGTGCCCTCGGTGGGTCGCTGGTCGTTGCCGTCAATACCGACGCTTCGGTCAGGCGTCTCGGGAAGGGCAGCGACCGTCCAGTCAATTCCTGCGAGGACCGCATGGCCATCCTGGCGGCGCTGGAATCGGTCAGCATGGTGGTGCCTTTCGACGACGATACCGCGCTGGAAGTGGTGCAGGAGGCGCGGCCGGACATCTATGCCAAGGGCGGCGACTATGACATGAACGCCATTCCTGAAGGACGTGCCGTATCCGCGTACGGCGGCCGGGCGGTGGCCATCGATTTCGAGCATGACCGTTCCACCACCAAGCTGCTGTCCAAGGTGCGGCAGTCTTAAAGGAAAACGCAATGGCGCTGGCTCCCATCGTACCCCTGGTTGAAGCGACCCGCGGCGGGCATACGGAATCGATCCACTACGGCGCGGTCGCGGTCGTCAATGCGCGCGGCAAGCTGCTGTATCACGCCGGCGATGCCGATTTCCCGACCTTCACCCGTTCGACCATCAAGCCTTTCCAGTCCCTGCCCTTGCTGCAGGGCGGCGGACATGAACGGTTCGGCTTCGATGCTCGCGAACTGGCGCTGCTATGCGCCAGCCATTCCGGCGAAGCCATGCATACCGAAACCGTGGAACGCATGCTGCGCAAGGCGGGCTGCGATGAGCATCACTTGCGCTGCGGCTGCCATGTCCCCATCTTCTATCCGACGCACGACAAGATGCCCGAGGCGGGAACGAGCTTCAATCAGCTGCACAACAATTGCAGCGGCAAGCATGCCGGCTTTCTTGCGTGGTGCATCCAGCACGGCGCGCCGCTGGACAGCTACGTGGAGCCAGCCCATCCGCTGCAGCAGGCGGTAAGGCAAAGCCTCGCCGAGGTGGCCGGCCTGGCGCCGGATGCCATGCCGACGGGCATCGATGGCTGTTCAGCGCCGAATTTCGCGCTGCCGCTGTCACGCCTTGCGCTGTCCTATGCCCGGCTGGCGCAAGGTGGGCGCGACCCGGTCTACGGCAGCCTGATGGAAGAATTGTTCCAGGCAATGACCATGCATCCGGAACTGGTGTCCGGCACCGGCCGCAGCGATCTTGCGTTCATGCGCACCGTGCCGGGCGACTGGGTCGCCAAGATCGGGGCCGAGGCAGTGCAGGCGATCGGCATCCGCTCGATGGGCATCGGCATCGCCATCAAGATCGCCGACGGCAACACGCGCGCGCTCGTTCCCGCCGCCATTACCGCGCTGAAGCAGATCGGTGCCCTCGGCGCGGTCGAAAATACGCCGCTGGCTCCCTGGGCCAATCCGCAAATCGACAACTTCAGGGGAATGCATACCGGCGATCTGCGCGCGGTTTTCTCCCTTGCCAAACATTGAAGAGGATTATGATGGACAGAAGAACCATATTGAAGGCGTCGCTGGCCGCGCTGCTGGTGCCTGCATCCGCCCGCGCCGCCGCGCCTGTCATCCAGGTTTACAAGACGCCGACTTGCGGATGCTGCCATGCCTGGGTGGACCATTTGCGCGCCAATGGCTTCGCGGTAAAAGCGACCGACGTGGAAGACACGTCGCCGTATCGCAGCAAATACAAGGTGCCGAACGAATTGGCTTCCTGCCATACCGGCGTGGTGGCCGGCTATGCGCTGGAGGGCCACGTGCCGGCAGCCGACATCAAGCGACTGCTCGCCGAGCGGCCCAAGGCTCATGGCCTGGCAGTGCCGCGCATGCCCATGGGCTCGCCGGGAATGGAAGGCGACCGCAAGGATCCCTTCGATGTCATCCTGATCAGGCAGGATGGCAAGCATGCCGTCTACCGGCATTACGGCGCTTGATACTGCTGGCGGCCGGCGAGCGCCGCTTATTGCTTAATGCTCGCTGCACGCCGTCCAGCAATCAATGGTGATGGTGAGAAGCCGCTGGCTTTGTGGCGGAATCGACCTGGCCGGCCGGCTTGGCGGTTTCTTCCACCACGACCGATACTTCGGCCTTGCCCGCCTTTTCAAAGCTGAGCGTCAGGGGAATCTTGTCGCCGGCCTTCAGCGGCCGGCTCAGCCCCATCAGCATGATGTGATAGCCGTTGCCCGGCTTCATCTCGACCTTTGCGCCGGATGGCAGGCTGATTTCGCCGGCTTCGCGCATCCTCATCACGTTGCCGTCCATCGACATGGTGTGGATCTCGGCCGACTTCGCCGCCGGCGTCGCCACGCCGATCAGCTTGTCGGCAGTGCCGCCCCGGTTTTCAATGCTCAGGTAAGCCGCTCCGCTGGGCTGGTGCGCGATGGTGGGGCGCGCATAGGGATGACCGATCTGCAATTCTTTCACGGTGTATTCGTGGGCATGCGACAGACTGGTGAGCAGCAAGGCGAGCGCGAGCGAGGGAACGTGATGCAGCTTCATGAAAAATCCTGATAAAAAGATGAATAAGCTTAACTTCCGCCGGCGAAGCCATTTTGCCGCCAGGCTTCGTAAACGACTACGGCAACCGTATTGGACAGGTTGAGGCTGCGATTGTCGGGCCGCATCGGCAGCCGGATGCGCTGAGCAGGCGCGAATGCATTGCGCAGTTCCGGCGCCAGGCCGCGCGTTTCCGAACCGAACACGAAGATGTCGCCGGGACGAAAGGCAACGCTTGCGAACGGCGTAGAACCATGGGTCGTCATCGCAAACATGCGCTGTGGGTCGGGCGACTGCGCGGCGAGAAAGGCATCCCAATTTGCATGCACTTTCATTGTCGCGTAATCATGATAATCGAGGCCCGCACGCCGCATCTTTGCGTCATCGAGCGGGAAACCGAGCGGCTCCACCAGGTGCAGCTGTGCGCCGGTATTGGCGCACAGGCGAATGACATTGCCCGTGTTGGGCGGTATTTCGGGCTCGACCAGAACCACATGAAACAAGACGGCCTCCTTGCTAGTTGATCAATGTTGCGGTGTGCGGGCAAAGACGAAGTTCGTCACCCGCGCGGCACCAAAGCGCTTGAGTGTCGCTGCGACTTCATTCAGCGTATCGCCGGTTGTCATGACGTCATCGACCATGCCGACATGGCGTCCGCGAACCAGGTCGATGGATTGCGCGGATACTACGAATGCACCGCGCACGTTCTTTTGCCGCTCGTCGGGGTGCAGCAGCGACTGGGCGCGGGTCTCGCGCTGCCGCAGAAGCAGTTGCGCCTGCAACGGCACGCCAAGCATCCGCGACAGGGGACGGGCGATTTCCAGCGCCTGATTGAAGCCGCGCTCCGCAAGTCGAGCATTTCCCAACGGGACCACTGCGAGCAATTGCGGCAACTCGAGCTTGTCCTGCTGCAGCATGGCGTCGCGTATTACAGCGGCCATGAGCGGCGCAAATTGCAACGATCCACCGAATTTCAATCCAAGCGCCAGCCGGTCATGCGGAGCGGTATAGTTGCAGGCGACGACAGTCGCATCAAAGGAAGGTGTCTTTCGCAGGCATTGACCGCAGATCTCATGTTTGCCGGCCGCCTGGGGCAGTGCCATTGCGCAGCTGCGGCAGCGCGGCGCATGCATCCCGAAAAACCTGCTCTTGCACGCGCCGCACAGATTGTCGCGCGCTGATGCACCGCACAGCGCGCAGGAAGCCGGGAGGAGCAAGGGCAGTCCTGCCAGGGCGGAGCGGGACAAGTGGCGCAGGCTGGAAAGCATGGAGCAGATGGATGTTCAAACGTGTAAACTGGCCGCATTATCTCATTGCTAGACCGGATTTTTCCTTGGCATCATCACATTCTTCCGATAGCGCCGCTTCCAGCGGGCCGATCGACCTGCGGGTAGTGCGCCGGCTTTTTTCAGAGCCCGCGCGAATCCGGGAATCGAATTTTCTCCGTCGCGAGATCGCGCACCGCATGCAGGAGCGCCTGTCGCTGATCAAGCTGCAGCCCCGCGCAGTGCTGGACCTGGGCTGCGGCGAGGGTGCCGACCTGGGCGGGCTGCAAGCGCAATACCCGCAGTCGCGCATCATCGGCATCGACGCATCTCTTCCCTTGCTTGAAGAGGCCCGCCGGCAGCGCGCGCAAGCCAGCTCGTCCGTGCAGCGGCTCTTTGCTAAGTGGCTTCCCGGCAAAGGCGGCGCCGGCGACGCGGCGCACATTATCTGCGGCGACTTCGCCCGGCTGGCGCTTGGGGCGGGCTCGGCCGACCTGGTATGGTCCAACCTCGCGCTGCACTGGCATCCGCAACCCGACCTGGTGTTCGCTGAATGGCGCCGGGTCCTGCGTGTTGACGGTCTGCTCATGTTTTCCTGCTTTGGACCGGATACGTTTCGGGAAATCCGGGAGGCCTTTGCCGGAGTCGATGAGGCGGCCCACGCCTTTTCTTTCGTCGACATGCATGATTTCGGCGACATGCTGGTCAACGCCGGCTTTTCCACGCCGGTAATGGATATGGAAAAAATCACGGTGACCTATGACACGACCGCGAAGCTGCTGGCCGACGTGCGCGCCTGGGGTGGCAACCCCTTGCTGACGCGTCGCCGGGGCCTGCTCGGCCGCGGCGCGCATGCCAGGATGTGCGAGGCGCTGGAAAGCCGGCGCAACGCCGAAGGCAAAATCCCGCTGACCTTCGAGGTGGTCTACGGGCACGCCTTTCGCCCCGCGCCCCGCACCACGTCGAGCGGGGAGGCGATCATCCGCTTCGATCCGCAACGAAGATCCTGATATATACCCGCGACCGGCGGGCGAATCGAAATGTGGCCAAAACATCAATGCCGGCCGTCGAACAAGGACGCTCGAAGCAGGCGGATGCGAGGACGCGGCGCACTCGCATCGAGATGGCAGCGGGAGCCAAAGTGGTTTTTTTCCGCTTGATAAGCGGCTAAGTCTAGCTTTATACTTCCGTGGTTTTGCGTAGTGATTGTGTCCCTTAGTCCGTAGCCCGCAAGTTAGGATTTTCTTATGGCGTCGCGCGAGTGGATCTTGAGGCGCAATTGTTCGATTTCACCGCGGCAGCTGATTACTGTTTATACAGCGCTGTGCATGACCTCGCTGCTCATTGCGATGGTGTTTGCAGTGCGCGGTGCCTGGTACATCCTCGGCTTTGCCATGCTGGAAATGTTGGCGGTTGGAACTGCCTTTTTCCTGTATGCTCGCCATGCCAATGACCGGGAGCGAATCGAACTGGCAGACGACTGCCTCCTCGTCGAGCTGATCCAGGTGGAGCGCATACGACAATTCAGGCTCGATCCGCGCAGCACGCGCGTTGCATCGCCCGAATCGAGACATGCGCTAATTTCGCTGGAAGCACGGAATGGCAGGGTGGAAGTCGGCCGCTTCTTGACAGAATGGAAGAGACGGGAGCTTGCCCGGGAATTGCGGAGCGAGCTGGCGTCGAGAAAAAATACAGGAATCCAATTTTAGGTTTTTGAGGAAAATATGAAACTTGCGAAGCGCCTCCAATCACTGATGCTCGGTGCGTCGCTCCTGATGGCCGGTATGCCAGCATGGGCGGTGGTGGACAGTCAGGGCGGTCCTGCCGTGCGTCAGTTGAATTTCCAGCAGCCGGTTACGAAAATCGCCGAAGAGATCTATTCGCTGCACAACCTGATGCTGGTCATCTGCCTGGCGATCTTCGTCGGCGTGTTCGGCGTCATGTTCTATTCCATCCTCAAGCATCGCAAGTCACTCGGCCACAAGCCTGCCACTTTCCACGAAAGCACCGCCGTCGAGATCGCATGGACGGTCGTTCCCTTCCTGATCGTCATCGGCATGGCTTTGCCCGCGACCAAGACCGTGGTGGCAATGAAGGACACTTCCAATGCCGACATCACCATCAAGGCCACCGGCATGCAGTGGAAGTGGGGCTATGACTACCTGAAGGGCGAGGGTGAGGGCATTTCCTTCCTGTCCGCACTGTCCACGCCGCGCGAGCAGGTGGTCGACGCCACCAAGGTCAAGAGCGACAATTACCTGATTGAAGTGGACAACCCCGTCGTGGTCCCGGTCAACAAGAAGATCCGCATCGTCACCACCGCCAACGACGTCATCCACGGCTGGACGATCCCGGCATTCGGCGTCAAGCAGGATGCGATTCCCGGCTTCGTCCGCGATACCTGGTTCCGCGCCGAAAAGACCGGTGTCTACCGCGGCCAGTGCGTCGAGCTGTGCGGCAAGGAACATGCGTTCATGCCTATCGTGGTCAATGTCGTGACCGAAGATGAATACAAGAAGTGGGTCGACGGCAAGAAGAAGGAAAGCGCGGCCCAGGCCGACGATCCCAACAAGACCTATACCGTCGACGAGCTGAAGCAGCGCGGCGAAAAGGTTTACGCAGCCAATTGCGTGGCTTGCCACCAGGCCAACGGCAAGGGTGTGCCGGGTGCATTCCCCGCGCTCGACGGCTCGCAGAATGTCATCGGTCCCAAGGGCCCGCAGATCGACATCCTGCTCAACGGCAAGGGCGCGATGCCGCCGTGGAAGGGTGTGCTGAACGATACCGATATCGCCGCCGTGATCACCTACACACGCAACTCCTGGGGCAATAAGGCCAAGGAAAACATTGTTCAACCGGCTGAAGTGCTGGCTGCGCGCAAGTAATAGAGAATTAGGAGATTGAGATGAGCACCACCGCAGTTGATCACGCCCACGATCACTCTCACGACCACGCGCACGACCATCCTCACGGCTGGCGGCGCTGGTTGTACGCAACCAACCACAAGGACATCGGTTCGCTGTACCTGTGGTTCTCCTTCATCATGCTGCTGTCCGGCGGCGTGCTCGCGCTGGGGATCCGCGCCGAGCTGTTCCAGCCCGGCCTGCAACTGGTCCAGCCGGAGTTCTTCAACCAGCTGACCACCATGCACGGCCTGATCATGGTGTTCGGCGCGATCATGCCGGCCTTCGTCGGCTTCGCCAACTGGATGATTCCGCTGCAGATCGGCGCCTCCGACATGGCGTTCGCCCGCATGAACAACTTCTCGTTCTGGCTGCTGCCGCCGGCGGCGATCCTGCTGGCCGCATCCTTCCTCGCGCCCGGCGGCGCGACGGCTGCCGGCTGGACGCTGTATGCGCCGCTGTCGACCCAGATGGGCATCGGCATGGACATGGGCATCTTCGCGATGCACATCATGGGCGCATCGTCGATCATGGGTTCGATCAACATCATCGTCACCATCCTCAACATGCGCGCTCCCGGCATGACGCTGATGAAGATGCCGATGTTCTGCTGGACCTGGCTGATCACCGCCTATCTGCTGATCGCCGTGATGCCTGTTCTGGCCGGCGCCATCACCATGACGCTGACTGACCGCCACTTCGGCACATCGTTCTTCAACGCCGCTGGCGGCGGTGACCCGGTGATGTACCAGCACATCTTCTGGTTCTTCGGCCACCCCGAGGTCTACATCATGATTCTGCCGGCGTTCGGCATCGTGTCGCAGATCATCCCGGCCTTTGCCCGCAAGCAGCTGTTCGGCTATGCGTCGATGGTCTATGCAACCGCTTCGATCGCGATCCTGTCGTTCATCGTCTGGGCGCACCACATGTTCACCACCGGCATGCCGGTGACCGCGCAGCTGTTCTTCATGTACGCCACCATGCTGATCTCGGTGCCGACCGGCGTGAAGGTGTTCAACTGGATCGCCACCATGTGGAAAGGCTCGATGACCTTCGAGACGCCCATGCTGTTCGCGGTCGGCTTCATCTTCGTGTTCACGATGGGCGGCTTCACGGGCCTGATCCTCGCGGTCACGCCGATCGACATCCAGATGCAGGATACCTATTACGTGGTGGCGCACTTCCACTACGTGCTGGTGGCCGGTTCCCTGTTTGCCCTGTTCGCCGGCTTCTATTACTGGGGGCCGAAGTGGACTGGCTTCATGTACAACGAAGGCCGTGGCAAGTTCCATTTCTGGGGTTCGATCATCACCTTCAACATCACCTTCTTCCCGATGCACTTCCTGGGTCTGGCCGGCATGCCGCGTCGCTATGCCGACTACCCGGCGCAGTTCACCGACTTCAACATGATCGCCACGATCGGCGCGTTCGGCTTCGGACTGATGCAGGTGTACTTCCTGTTCGCCGTGGTGATTCCGTCGATCAAGGGCGGCAAGCCGGCGGAAGCCAAGCCGTGGGATGGCGCGGAAGGCCTCGAGTGGACCGTGCCGAGCCCGGCGCCGTTCCATACCTTTGAAGTGCCGCCAACCGTCAAGTAAGATGAGGTCGAGGGGCAGGATGCAACTCCTGCCCCAACGCACATATGCCGGATTCGAACAAACCCAAAAACCTGAAGACCGCGCTGATTATTGCCTCGATCGCCGCGGCATTTTTCATCGGTATCTTCATCAAGCGCATCTGGTTCACCTGATATGGAACAGCACCAGCCAAACCCAAACGGGCATCATGGCAGCAAACTGAACAGGCAGATGCTTGGCAAGTTGCTCGTGGTGGCGGTCATGATGTTCGGATTCGGCTATGCACTGGTGCCGATCTACAAGAAGATCTGTGAAATCACCGGCATCAACCTGCTGACGCCGAAGGATTCGATGGTCGGCGACATCAAGAATACGCAAGTCGACAAGACTCGCACGATCACTATCGAATTCGATGCCAACGTGCAAGGGCCGTGGCGTTTCCGTCCGACGGTATCGAGCATGCAGGTGCATCCGGGCGAGATGGCGCAGGTCGTTTATGAAGTCGTGAATACCCAGTCCCGCAGCGTGGATGCGCAGGCAATTCCAAGCTATGCGCCGCAGCAGGCATCCGGCCATTTCAAGAAAATGGAATGTTTCTGCTTCAAGCAGCAGACGCTGGGCCCGAATGAGGCGAAGCAGATGCCGGTCGTGTTTTACATCGATCCGGCCTTGCCAAAGGATGTAAAGACGATAACCTTGTCCTATACCTTCTTTGAAATCGGCGGACTTGGCAAAAAGGCCAGTTGAGCATGGATGACATGGACAAGCCGACGCAGCGCAAGGCATCGTTCGGCGCGACGGTCAAGGCGGTGCTCTGGTCCTTCTTCGGCGTCAGGAAGAAAAGTGACTACGAGAGGGATGCACAGCAGTTGAATCCCGTGCATGTGATCATTGCCGGGATCATTGCCGCAATCATATTCGTCGTGACGCTCCTGCTCATCGTGAAGAGCGTCGTGGCACAGTAATTCAAGTAATCCAAAGTCATTATCTAAAATTTGTATTGGGAGATGGAAATGAGTTCTCAGCACGCAGCAGGCAAGGCACCGTACTATTTCGTGCCCGGTCCTTCCAAGTGGCCGGTTCTGGGAGGTGCTTCGCTGCTCCTGACGATGGCAGGCGCATCGGCATGGATCAACGGCTACAACTGGGGGCCGGCAGCCAACATCATCGGCATCATTGCAACGGTGATCGTGTTGCTGAAGTGGTTCGGCGAGGCATTCGCGGAGTCGGAGAGCGGCCTCTACAGCGCCCGTATCGACGTGTCCTTCCGCTGGAGCATGAGCTGGTTCATCTTCTCCGAAGTGATGTTCTTCGCGGGCTTCTTCGGCGCCCTGTTCTATGCGCGCAGCGTGACCATACCCTGGCTGGCCGACATCGACCACAAGCTGCTCTGGCCCGATTTTTCCGCGCAGTGGGGCAATACGCCGGCGGGAACGATCGACCCGTTCACCAAGATGGGCCCGTTTCCGATCCCGACCATCAATACCGCGCTGCTGCTGCTTTCCGGCGTGACGCTGACGATTTCCCATCATGCACTGCGCGCCGGCGAGCGCGGCAAGACCGCCTTCTGGCTGCTGGCCACTATCGTCCTGGGTGCCATCTTCATGGGCTTCCAGGTCTATGAATACATGCATGCCTACAGCGACCTGAACCTGAAGCTCACTTCCGGCATCTACGGCTCGACCTTCTACATGCTGACCGGCTTCCACGGCTTCCACGTGACGCTGGGTGCCATCATGCTGGCCGTCGTGCTGTACCGCCTGATGAAGGGTCACTTCACGCCCGACAATCATTTCGGTTTTGAAGGCGCCGCATGGTACTGGCACTTCGTCGACGTCGTCTGGCTCGGCCTCTACGTCGTCGTGTACTGGCTGTAACAGATTTGCACCAAAGAAAAAGCCGCACTTCGGTGCGGCTTTTTTACTGCTCCGGCTGAACGAATTGCCATTGTTCTTGCAGTTTTACTGTGCACAGTGACCTTACCGTATCCCGGTCGGCTGGATCCAGCCCTGGCTGTGCGCAACCAGGATCAGGAGGAACAGCATGATCGAAAAGCCCACGCGGAACGCCAGCGCTTTCACGGTACGATCGCTCTTGCCCTTGTCCTTCATCAGAAAGAGCAGTGCGGAGCCGAGACTGGCAAGAATGAGGACAAAGGCAATGGCAACAAATATTTTCATCAACGTATGCGGGACGAATGACCGGTGCCACGTCGCATCGTCGGCGCTTCCCCGGTCCGGTTAAAAAGACATTGTAATGCCATTGACCTTCCGCTTTCGCTGGATTCCCTTCATTGCCGCGGTGACAGTCGCCGCGATCGGTCTGATGCTCGGCAATTGGCAGACGCGCCGCGCCCATGAGAAGGAAGCCATCGAAGCGAAGCTGCTCGAGCGCGCGCAGGCACCGACTGTTGTTGTCGACGCCAAGCCGAAACATCCCGGCGATATGGAATACCGCCGCGTCAGCGTCACGGGAAATTTCGTCGACAACTGGAACATCTATCTGGAGAACCGGCCGCACCAGGGCGTCCCGGGATTTTATGTGCTCACCCCGTTGAAAATCGCGGGGTCCGGCACGCATATCCTGGTAGTGCGAGGGTGGATCAGGCGGGATGTCGCCGACCGCACCCGGTTGCCGCCAATCGCAACCCCGAGGGGACAGGTCGAGATCGGCGGCATCGCGCGCGCCGGCACCGGCCATGTTCTCCAGTTGGGGACGGCGGAGCCTCTGAAGCCGAACGCGATCGTGCAAAATGCCGGCATAACGGACATCGGTCGCGCCGCCGGCATTGAACTGCAGCCCTTCGTGATCGA
The DNA here is from genome assembly GCF_035916955.1 of Noviherbaspirillum album. Lineage (NCBI taxonomy): Bacteria > Pseudomonadati > Pseudomonadota > Betaproteobacteria > Burkholderiales > Oxalobacteraceae > Noviherbaspirillum > Noviherbaspirillum album. The sequence goes on from NZ_JAWIIV010000005.1 coordinate 77,565, forward strand.
ACAGACATCGGACGCGGCAGACGGATTGATTCGCGACTGGCCGCGCCCGTCGTCCGGCGCGGACAAGCACCGCGGCTATGCTTTCCAGTGGTATGCGCTGGCAGCCACTGCCCTTTTATTTTTTGTTGTCACAGGATTCCGACGTGGAAGAAGCTCAACGTAAAAACTCCGGCCGCTGGAAGCTGTTCGCGGTGCTGGCCGTGTGTGCATCGCCGCTCATTGCCTCCTACCTGACCTATTACGTGATCAAGCCCGAGGGGCGTACCAATTACGGCTCTCTGATCGACCCGCGCGCCCATCCGATGCCTTCGCTCAACACGACCGCGCTTGACGGCAAGCCTGCCGGCCTGCAGCAGTTCAAGGGCAAGTGGATCATGATGTTCGCGGATGGCGGCGAGTGCTCCGAATCATGCCGCAAGCGCCTGCATGACATGCGGCAGCTGAGGCTGGCCCAGGGCAAGGAAAGGGACCGCATCGAACGGGTCTGGCTGGTGACCGACAAGCAGCCGCTCGATACCGTGCTGATGCGCGAGTACGACGGCACCCACATGCTGCGCTCCGACCCGGCAATGCTGAAGACCTGGCTGCCGAGCGAGCCGCCCGCCGCCTTTACCGACCATATCTACATGATCGATCCGCTCGGCAACCTGATGATGCGCTTCCCGAAGGACGCCGACCCTAACAAGATCAAGAAAGATCTTTCCAAGCTGCTCAAGGCTTCACGGATAGGCTAGGTGCGCACATGCTGATTCAACTTGGATTGATGGGCCTGCTTGCGGCATTGCTGCCGCTGGCGATCGTCTGGGTGTCCGGCGATGCCAACAAGTACCGCAAGCTGGTCTGGGTCACCGTCTTCCTGACCTTCGACCTGATCATGTTCGGCGCCTTCACCCGCCTGACCGACTCCGGGCTGGGTTGCCCCGACTGGCCGGGCTGCTATGGCCACGCCAATCCGCTGCAGGCGCATGAACAGATCCGCGCCGCCGAAGCCGCCATGCCGACGGGACCCGTGACCGTGGCCAAGGCCTGGATCGAAATGACCCACCGCTATTTCGCGATGGCGGTCGGGGTGCTGATCATTGCCATCATGGCAATCGCCTGGCGCGGATGGATCAAATCGCGCCGATCCAATCCGCGCTTCGCGCCGTGGCTGCCGACTTTCCTGTTCGGTTTCGTCTGCCTGCAGGGCGCGTTCGGCGCCTGGACGGTCACGCTCAAGCTGCAGCCCGTGATCGTCACAATCCATCTGCTGCTCGGCCTGCTGCTGCTGCTGCTCCTTGCCTGGCTGGGGGAGCGCGAGAACGTCCATGCCGCCGTATCGCCCGAGGCTGCCCGCCTGCGCGTACCGGCGACTGTCGCGCTCGTGCTGCTGTTCGTTCAGATCGCTCTGGGAGGATGGGTCAGTACCAATTATGCGGCGCTTGCCTGCACCGACTTCCCCCTGTGCCACGGCAAACTGCTTCCCGACATGGATTTCGCCAACGGATTCACGCTCTGGCGCCACCTTGGCATGACCGCCGAAGGCGACTATTTGCCGTTTCCGGCACTCACCGCAATTCACTGGGTACACCGCAACTTTGCCTTTGTCGTGATCCTGGCCGTTGCCTGGGCCGGGTACAAGGCATTGCGCACGGAAGGCCTGCGCAACCTGGGAAAGTGGCTGCTGCTGGCCTTGGCATTTCAATTCCTTACCGGCATGTCAACGATTTTCCTGAAGTGGCCGCTGGCGTTGGCGGTGGTGCACAACGGTGGCGCGGCGGTCCTTGTGCTGCTGCTGACCATGCTAAACTATCGGGCTAAGATTCCCCATCAGGCCGCTGCGAGCCGCAGCGCAGCGCAACTTTCGGCCGCATGACACTCAAGTGACTACCCTGACCGTACAAACCAACCGCCTGGCCCAGTACTGGGCCCTGACCAAGCCGCGCGTCACCCAACTCGCCGTGTTCTGCGCGGTCATCGGGATGTTCCTGGCCGTGCCCGGGCTGCCGGACTGGCGTATCGTCGTTGCCGCCACGATCGGCATCTGGCTGCTGGCGGGTGCCGCATTCGCGGTGAACTGCCTGGTCGAGCGCGAGATCGATTCGCGCATGGCGCGCACCGCGCGCCGTCCGATGGCCCGCGGCGAAATCACGGTAGGGCAGACGCTGGTGTTTTCCGGCGTGATCGGCGGCGCCGGCATGTGGATCCTGTTCAATTTCGTCAATCCCCTGACCATGTGGCTGACCTTCGCCACCTTCGTCGGCTACGCGGTGATCTACACCATGCTGCTCAAGCCGGCGACACCCCAGAATATCGTGATCGGCGGGCTGTCGGGCGCCATGCCGCCGGCGCTCGGGTGGGCGGCGGTCGCCAACGACGTGCCGATGCAGGCCTGGATCCTGGTACTGATCATCTTTGTTTGGACGCCGCCGCATTTCTGGGCACTGGCCCTGTACCGGCGCGACGATTATGCGAAATCCGGCCTGCCGATGCTGCCGGTGACCCATGGCTTGAAATTCACGCAATTCCATATCTGGCTGTACACGATTGCGCTGGTCGCCACCACCATGCTGCCGTATGCGGTGCAGATGAGCGGCCTGATCTATCTCGCGAGTGCGGTCGTGCTGGGCGCCATCTTCCTCTGGTATGCATGGCAGATCTACCGCCACTACACCGATCTGATCGCCCGCAAGACCTTTGCCTATTCCATCATCTACCTGTCGCTGCTGTTTGTTGCTCTGCTGGTCGACCACTACTTCAAAATCTGACATATGCGATATCGAATTCCGCAACGTGCCGCAGCACTTGTCCTGGCCAGCCTCGGTCTTTTGCTCTCGGCTTGCGACAGGCAGAGCGAAGGCGGCCAGATGCTGCTGTCCCCGGTGCAGTCGAGCTTCAAGAATACCGACGTGACAGGACTGGAGTACGCCAAGGATTTCTCCCTGCCCGACTTCAACGGCAAGACACGTACGCTGGCAGATTTCAAGGGCAAGGCGGTGGTCGTCTTCTTCGGCTATACCCAGTGCCCGGATGTCTGTCCGACCACCATGGTGGAAATGGCCAACGTGATGAAGCAGCTCGGACCGCAGGCCGACAAGGTGCAGGTCATTTTCGTTACGGTCGACCCGGAGCGCGATACGCCGGAACTGCTTTCCAAGTATGTGCCCGCATTCGATGAGCGTTTCATCGGACTGGTCGGTGACAAGGCCGCGACCGAAAAGGTCGCCAAGGACTTCAAGGTGTTCTTCCAGAAGGTGCCGGGGAAGGAGCCGGGCAGCTATACGATGGACCATACCGCCGGCAGCTACGTGTTCGATCCGCAAGGCCGCATCAGGCTGTTCATCCGTCACGGACAAGGCACCGAGCCCATCGTGCATGACTTGAAACAATTGCTGTCCTGATGCTTCGGCTGATCGGGGCGCAATAAGAAAGCATCAGTAAAGGCAGCAAAAGAAAAGGCGGTAAAAGAAAAGGCGGTAAAAAATAAAAGGCGCTCCGGAGAGCGCCTTTTTGTTTGCTGCATCAAGTTCGGCAAGCCGTCTCGGCCAACCATCCTGCTTCAGGCATGTTCATGCATATGCCGCCAGCGTGCCCTTCATCTTCTTCAGTGCCGCGCTTTCGATCTGGCGAATGCGCTCGGCCGATACGCCGAACTCGTCGGCCAGCTCATGCAGCGTGGCGCCCGAACCGTCATCGTTGGCAAGCCAGCGCGCTTCCACGATACGGCGGGAACGCGGGTCCAGCTTGCCCAATGCCGTTTCCAGACCTTCCGTTTGCAGGCGGTCATACTGCTGGGCTTCCAGGGCACGTGTCGGCTCCTGGGCTTCCGAAGACAGATAGGCGATCGGCGCGAACTTGTCGTCCTCGTCGTCGCTGGGCGCATCGAGAGCGATATCATGGCCCGACATGCGGGTTTCCATTTCAATTACTTCCTCGCGCTTGACGTTCAGAGACTTGGCCAGATCTTCCACCTGTGCCGGTGTCATCGCATCGAGGCCTTCCTTGTGGCTGCGCAGGTTGAAGAACAGCTTGCGCTGCGCCTTCGTGGTCGCTACCTTGACCAGCCGCCAGTTTTTCAGGATGTACTCATGCATTTCCGCCTTGATCCAGTGCATCGCATAGGACACGAGACGCACGCCTTGGTCCGGATCGAAACGCTTGACAGCCTTCATCAGGCCGATATTGCCTTCCTGGATCAGGTCGGCATGCGGCAATCCGTAACCCAGGTAACCCCGGGCGATTGACACCACCAGGCGCAGGTGCGACAGCACCAGCTTCTGTGCCGCGCCAAGATCGTTTTGCTCGCGGAATTCACGCGCGTACCGGGATTCTTCCTCTTGCGTGAGCATGGGGATGCGGTTGACTGCAGAGATGTAAGCCTCGATGTTGCCAAGGTTGCCGGAAAAGCCCAGCGCAAGCGCGCTGTTATTGCTCATCGGAACCAGTGCAGACTGTGCAGATGCTTTCATCGTTTCTCCTTCCTTAACGCGAAACCGCCCAAAAGCGGGCGATTCGCTGTTTGAACAACATATTAGCACTCCCAAATGAAGAGTGCTAATCGTGGTTCTCAACATTCCTCATAGGACCAGTCTATTGCAAGAATGGAATAATCCAGCAAGGAGACTTTAGGCCACAGGCTGGACGGGAAGTTGCGAGGTATCAAAGAAAAAAGCGGGAAAGCGCAAAAAATGTGAAGCGCGGAAACTTGTTCATGGCAGTCTGGCGAGATGCCGGCGAACGCAAAGCAGGGCGCCGATGAGGCCCAGTCCTGCGCTTAGCGACAGCAGGCCCAGTTGCGTTAGTGGCGCCAGCGGGACGAGGCGGAATTCCGATGCGTAGAGTCTTGCAAATTCCGTGATCGCATTGTTCAGCGGCCCCAGCGCCAGGGCGACCGCGCACAGGGCAACGGCGCCCGCCAGCAGTCCCAGCAAGCCGCCCGAATAATAGAAAGGGCGGCAGATGAAGGCATTAGTGGCGCCGAACATGCGGGAGACGGCAATCTCTTCGCGCTGCGTCATGACTTGCAGGCGGATGGTATTGAACACTACGGCAACCACCACCACGCCGAGCGTCACCGCAAGAAACAGCAATGCCAGGCGCAATACCTGCATCAATGCCGCCAGCCGCTTTACCCAGGCGGAATCGATCTGCACATATTCGACGCCGGGCAGCGCCTTGAGCTTTGAGGCAAGCATTTCCACGCGGGTTGCATCGGCAGCATTTTGCACGCCGGACAGTTTCAATACATAGGCATCGGGCAGGGGATTTTCGCCGAGCGCGGTGATGGTGTCCGACAAGCCGGTTTTATCCTTGAGCAGGACCAGTGCCCTTTCGCGCGGGATGAATTCCAGTCTGCCGGCGCTCTCGGATGCCTGGACCACATTGCGGATCTGCGCCGCCAGTGCCGTCGAGCGTTCGCGAGGCGTGTCCATCGACATGAAAATGCTGATTTCGGGCTCCACCGCCAGCTGCTCGGACACCGGCCTCACGTTTTCCAGCAGGGTCAATCCCGCGAAGGGCAGGGCTAGGGCAATGGCCACCACCAGGACGTTAAGGATGAAACTGCCGGTCGACGAAACGACATGGCGCAGGGCATCGGTAAAGGCGGCGGCATGTTCGGCAATCCAGTTCATGACATGGCTCCCGCGAGGCCGGTGCCGATGCTGAGTTCTGCGCCGGATACGACCCGTCCTTTCTCAAGGCGTATCACTCGCCTGGCGCCCTGGAGGATGGACTCGTCATGAGTGGCGATCAGGCAGGTGACGCCCGCTTCATGGAAGGCCCTGAGCGCATCCATGACCTTGTCCGCCGTGCCGCGGTCCAGGTTGGCCGTCGGCTCGTCGGCAAGAATGATCTGCGGACGGTTGACGATGGCGCGGGCAATCGCCACGCGCTGCTGCTCGCCGCCGGACAGCGCAAGAGGTGCCGCCGGGGCCTTGTCTTCCAGCCCTACCCTGGCAAGCGCGGCACGCGCCCGCTTGTCGGCGTCGGCCCGGCTCGCCCCGGTCACCAGCAGCGGCAGCATGACATTGGCCAGCACGCTGCGGTCGTTCAGGAGATCGGCGGGCTGGAACATCAAGCCGAGCTTGCGGCGCAGATAAGGAATGCCGGACGCGCCCAGGCGGCCGATATCCTGGCCGTTGACGGAGATCGTGCCGCTGCTGGGGCGCTCCATGGCGGCGATCATTTTCAGCAGGGTCGACTTGCCGGCGCCGGAAGGCCCGGACAGGTAGACCAGTTCCCCTGTTTCGATGGACAGGCTGACTTCGGACAGCGCGGCGCTGCCGCCGGCGCTATCGCCACGGCTACCATACTGCTTCGACACCTGGCGAAACTCGATCATGTCAGCAGCGCGTCGACGAATTCTTCTGCATTGAACGGCTGCAGATCCTCGATCTTTTCGCCCACGCCGATGAAGTACACCGGAACCGGGCGCGTCTTCGCGATGGCTGCCAGGATTCCGCCCTTGGCGGTGCCGTCAAGCTTGGTCACGACCAGCCCGGTCAGGGTCAGCGCGTCATCGAAAGCCTTGACTTGCGCCAGCGCATTCTGGCCGGTGTTGCCATCGATCACCAGCAGCACTTCATGGGGGGCCGATTCCATGCCCTTGCCGATCACCCGTCGCACCTTTTTCAATTCTTCCATCAGGTGCAGCTGGGTCGGCAGGCGGCCAGCGGTATCGATCATCACGATATTGGTGCCGCGCGCGCGGGCCGACTGCACCGCATCGAAAGACACCGCCGCCGGGTCGCCGGATTCCTGCGCGATCACGGAAACATTGTTGCGCTGGCCCCAGACCGCGAGCTGCTCCCGCGCCGCCGCCCTGAATGTGTCGCCCGCGGCGAGCAGCACCGACTGGCCATGCGACTGCAGGTGCATCGCAAGCTTGCCGATGGTGGTGGTCTTGCCGGCCCCGTTGACGCCGGCGATCATCATCACCAGCGGCTGATGGCGCCCCAGCACCAGCGGCTTCTGCAGCGGCGTCAGCAGGTCGACCAGCAGGACGCGCAGCGCGGCCTTGACCTGCGCGGCATCGGTCAGCTTCTCGCTTTTGACCTTCTTCTTCAGCGCATCGAGGATGTACTGGGTGGCTTCAACGCCGGCATCCGACATCAGCAGCGCGGATTCGAGTTCCTCATACAGGTCGTCGTCGATCTTGGCGCCGACGAACAGCGTGGTCAGGCTGGTCGATGTCTTCGACAGGCCAGCCTTCAGGCGCTGCATCCATGACTGCTTTTCCCCGGGTGCGGCGGCCGGTGCGGGGACGATCTCGCCTTCGTCGCCTTCTTCATCTTCGGCCGGCGTGCCGGCAACGCTCGGTTCGGCGACCGGTGTCGCGTCGGCAACGGAGGGCTCGACCGGCGGCGCGACGTCGCGCCTGAACAGGCCGAACCAGGATTTCTGCTCCGTCTCGCCCGCGTCCTGCGACTTGGCCTCGGCGTTGATATCAGTCTCGGTGCCGGTCAGTGCGGGCAGCTCCTTCGCGTCCTCCTGGGGCGCTGCATCCTGAGGAGCGGGATTGTCTTTCGATTTTTTCTTGAAGAAACTAAACATCGGCAAAGGGAAGCACTGGGAAGGATGGGCGGCCGGCATGCGGAGAGCCGCGTCGCCGAAAGAAGATACAATCGGAACCACATCTTTATGCGCGACGCCGCAAATGCAACAGAATGCGTGTCGCAGCATCAAACAATTCCGTATTTTATCAGAGCACACAATATGAAATTCCGGATCGCCTCAATGCTGGCGGCGTGGGCCCTCTGCTGCTTCCAGGGTTCCGCAGTTGCCGCAGAGACCAGGACTGCACAGGAGTTCATGCTGAACAACGGCATGAAAATCATCGTCAGGGAAGACCGCCGGGCGCCTACCGTGGCTCACATGATCTGGTACAAGGCCGGATCGATGGACGAGCAGAACGGCACCACCGGCCTGGCGCATGCGCTTGAGCACATGATGTTCAAGGGAACCAAAACGCTCAAGCCGGGCGAGTTCAGCCAGCGCGTCGCGGCACTCGGCGGCCGCGAGAATGCCTTCACCAGCAAGGACTACACCGCCTATTTCCAGCAGATCGAAAAATCCAAGCTGGAAAGCGTGATGTCGCTGGAAGCCGAGCGCATGGTTAACTTGAAGTTCGACAAGGACGAGTTCGCCCGGGAAATCCGGGTCGTCATGGAAGAACGCCGCTGGCGCACCGAGGACCAGCCCATCCCGCAAGTGTATGAACTCCTGAACGCGACGGCCTTCATTGCCCATCCCTATCACCATCCGATCGTGGGCTGGATGGCCGATCTGCAGAGCATGACCGTGCAGGATGCCAAGAACTGGTATGACCGCTGGTATGCGCCCAACAACGCGGTCATGGTGGTGACCGGCGATGTGGATGCGAAGCAGGTGTTCAAGCTTGCGCAAAAGCATTTCGGCAAGATTCCCCGCAAGGCAGTGCCCACTACCCGGCCGCAGGAAGAACCGGAGCAGCGCGGCATGCGCCGGGTGGTCGTCAAGGCGCCTGCGGAAAACCCGTATGTAGTACTGGCATTCAAGGTGCCGGCGTTGCGCGATGTCGAGAAGGACGACGAGTCGCATGCGCTTGACGTGCTGGCGGCGATCCTCGACGGCTATGACAATGCCCGCCTGAACGCCAAGCTGGTACGCACCGACAAGGTGGCCAACTCGGTCGGGGCCGGCTATTCGAACGTGGCTCGCGGGCCGGTCACTTTCCTGCTCGACGGCACGCCGGCCAACGGCACCACCACCGAACAGCTTGAAAAGCTGCTGCGCGCCGAAGTCGAGCGGATTGCGAAGGAAGGCGTGTCCGAACAGGAGCTCAAGCGGGTGAAGGCGCAGCTGGTCGCCGGGCAGATCTACAAGCGCGATTCCATCTTCGGCCAGGCGATGGAGATCGGCGTGATGGAAATGAGCGGCCTGTCGCATACCAAGATCGACCGCGTGATCGAAAAACTCAGGGCTGTCACCGCCGAGCAGGTGCAGGCCGTCGCCCAGAAGTACTTCGGCGATGAAGCCCTGACGGTCGCCACCCTGGTGCCCCTGCCGCTGTCCGAAAAGAAAGCAGCCCCGCCGCCGAAAGGCTTGCGTCACTAATGCCGGAATCCAACATGATGAAGCGATTTTTCCTAGTACTGAGCCTGGCATTGAGCCTGGCGTTCATCGGCATCGCGCCGGCGCGCGCAGCGCTCCAGATCCAGTCCTGGACCCTGTCCAACGGCGCCCGCGTCCTGTTCGTCGAAAGCCATTCCATTCCCGTACTCGACCTCAGCGTGGAATTCGATGCCGGCTCACGGCGCGATCCGCAAGGCAAGCCCGGCGTCGCCGAACTGACCAATGCGATGCTTGCCCGCGGCTTGCGCGAGGCTGACGCAGGTGCCGCATCGTCTGCATCGTCTGCATCGGCTGCATCAGGCGCGGAGCCGGCGATGAGCGAGGCGCAGATCTCCGACACCCTCGCCGATACCGCCGCGCAGCGCGGCGGCGGAGCGGGCGCGGACCGTGCCGGCGCTTCGCTGCGCACGCTGGTCTCCCAGCCCGAGCGCGATACGGCCGTCAGGCTGCTGGCGCGCCTGCTCGCGCATCCGAGTTTCCCGGAGAATCTGCTGGCGCGCGACAAGGCGCGCATCACCGCCGCCATCCGGGAAGAGGACACCAAGCCGGAAGCCATCGCGAGCAAGGCATTCTGGCGGCTGATGTACCCCAGCCATCCTTACGGCCTGCAGCAGACGGTGGCCTCGGTGGAATCGATCACGCGCGACGACCTGGTGGCGTTCCACAATACCCACTATGTCGCCAACCGGGCCATCGTTTCCATCATCGGCGACATCAGCCGCGCCGAAGCCGATGCCATCGCCCAGCAGCTGACCGCGCGCCTGCCCCAGGGCGCGCCGCTGCCCGCGCTGCCCCCGGTGGAATCGCCGCCGGCGCGCAATGAAAGCATCGCGCATCCCGCCTCGCAGGCGCATATCCTGCTGGGCATGCCGGCGATCGCGCGCGGCGACCCGGATTACTTCCCTCTGCTGGTCGGCAATTACACGCTCGGCGGCGGCGGATTCGTATCGCGGCTGACGCGCGAAGTGCGGGAAAAGCGCGGCCTGTCCTACAGCGTCTACAGCTATTTCAACCCAATGGCGCAGCCGGGCCCGTTCCAGGCAGGCCTGCAGACGCAGAAGGACCAGGCCGGCAATGCGCTCAACGTGGTGCGCGACACCATCTCCACCTTCCTGCGCGACGGACCGACCGAGCAGGAACTCAAGGCGGCGAAGGACAACCTGACCGGCGGCTTCGCGCTGCGCATCGACAACAACAGGAAGATTCTCGACAACGTCGCCGCCATCGGTTTCTACAACTTGCCGCTGAATTACCTCGACACCTGGACCGCCAATGTCGCCAAGGTCAGCGCGGCAGACATCAAGGCGGCATTCAACCGGAATCTGGCGCTGGACAAGATGTCAACCGTGGTGGTCGGCAATGGCCAGTAAGCCCATGAGAGAGTCCATGAGAGCGGCATCCAGGCCGGCGCCTGCGCCGCCAAAGCGAGGCGGCGGCCCGGCGCGCCAGGTACGCATCATCGGCGGCCAGTGGAAGCGCACGCCGCTGCCGGTGCTCGACGCCGAAGGCCTGCGGCCGACGCCGGACCGGGTGCGCGAGACAGTGTTCAACTGGCTGAATCATCTGTTCGACGGCGCATGGAGCTCGGTCGACTGCCTCGACCTGTTTGCCGGCACCGGCGCGCTCGGTTTCGAGGCGGCCAGCCGCGGCGCCGCGTCGGTAACCATGATCGAAGAGAATGCCGCCGCCGTCAGGCAGCTGGAAGCCAATGCGGCAAAGCTCAAGGTCGGCGCCGGGCAACTGAATATCCGACGCGGCGACGCCCTGGCGGCCGCCCAGGCGCTGGCCGCCCGCGGACAGCGCTTCCGGCTGATATTCCTGGATCCGCCCTATCACCAGGACTGGCTGGTAAAAATACTGCCCCTGTGCCGCCGCCTATTGGCCGATGGCGGCTTGGTATATGCTGAAGCTGAAATACCTCTGGATGGCGAGGATGCACCGGATTGGCTGCAGGGCTGGTCGGTGGCGCGGGCGGACAAGGCGGGCATGGTGTATTACCACTTGCTGCATCGCAATAGCGCGCCCGAAATTGAGGCATAATGCGCGTTCCGATTTTGTTTCGTTACTGGACAGGGAGCCAAGATGGTCACAGCAGTTTATCCGGGCACGTTCGATCCACTTACACGCGGCCACGAGGATCTGGTCCGGCGCGCATCGGGGCTGTTCGACAAGCTGGTCGTCGGCGTTGCCGACAGCAAGAACAAGCGTCCGTTCTTTTCGCTCGATGAGCGGCTGTCGATCGCCAATGAAGTGCTTGGCCATTATCCCAACGTGCAGGTGGAAAGCTTTTCCGGCCTGCTCAAGGACTTCGTGCGCGCCAACGATGCGCGCGTGATCGTGCGCGGCCTGCGGGCGGTATCCGATTTCGAATACGAATTCCAGATGGCGGGCATGAACCGCTACCTGCTGCCGGACGTCGAAACCCTGTTCCTGACGCCGTCGGACCAGTACCAGTTCATCTCCGGCACCATCGTGCGCGAAATCGCCACCCTGGGCGGCGATGTCTCCAAATTCGTTTTCCCTTCGGTCGAGAAGTGGCTGAAGGACAAGATGGCTGCGGGCGGCAAGCAAGGCTAAACCGGGCAAGGCAAGGCCGGAGCGCTTGCGATCCTGCAGCGACCATAGAGGTTGTCATGGCATTAATGATCACGGACGAGTGCATCAATTGCGACGTATGCGAGCCCGAGTGCCCGAACGACGCGATCTACATGGGTCCGGAAATTTACGAGATCGATCCGAACAAGTGCACCGAGTGCGTCGGGCACTTCGATGTGCCCCAGTGTCAGCAGATATGTCCGGTCGAGTGCATTCCCTTCAATCCGGCGTGGCGGGAAACGCCGGAGCAGCTGCTGGCGAAATACGAGCGCCTGCAGGCCGAGGCGGATGCCAAGGCTAGCGCCGTCGCCGACAACAGCACCGACCAAGCCTAGGCCGCGATCACGCGGTTGCGCCCCGCCTGCTTGGCCTTGTATAGCGCCTGGTCGGCGCGGGCAACCAGCGCCTGCGCGACGCTCTCCACCGCTCCGCCGTCCACCGGCGATTCCAGCGCGGCCACGCCCAGCGATACCGTCACATCGAGCTTGTCGCCGTTGATCAGCATGACCGGATGTTCCGCGATCCCGAGCCGGATGCGTTCAGCCACGTTGATGGCATCGGCCTGTTCGGTATCGATCAGCAGCACGATAAATTCCTCGCCACCGAAACGGCCGAGCGCATCGCTCAGGCGCAGCTCGGCCTTGATTCGCGCCGCCACGCCGCGCAGCACTTCATCGCCGGCCTGATGGCCGATGCGGTCATTGATCTGCTTGAAATGATCGATGTCGATATACATGCAGGTCAGCGCGTAGCCCTGCCGGCGGGAGCGTCCGATTTCCTCCAGCATCCGCCGTTCGATATAGCGGCGGTTGTTCACGCCGGTGAGCGGATCGGTCAGGCCGATGTGCTTGAGGCGCTCGGTGTTGATGACGTTCTCGACGCAGATCGCCACGATGGAGGCGAGATGTTCGATGAATTCCGTGCTCAGGTTCGGCGCAAAGCGCGCACCGTCGGCGCTGCCTAGGTTCATGCAGCCGATCAGCCGGCCATGCCGTATCAGCGGCAGCACCGCCACGCTGGCCGGCGGCGTGATCGGTTCCGGAAACATGCGGCCGTGCAGCTGCTCGGCATAAGTGCCGAGCACCGGCTTGGCAAGTCGTTCCGCCAGTTCGCCGAACTCGGCTTCCTCCTGCATGAAGAGCAGATGCGGCAATTCGGTCAGGCGGATATTGAGGTCGACCAGGATGCGGCGGATGTCGTAGTCGGGGTCCAGCAGGCACAGGGTAACCACGTCGAGGCCGGCGGAGGTGGCAAAGGTATGGAAAACCGTATGGAGCAGTTCACGGAAGCTGTCGGCCGAGATGAACTGCAGGTCGAAGGCCTGGTGCCGCTGCAGGATGGCCTGGTTCTGCTGCGCCTGCGCCAATAGCTGCGCCAGCTGCTCGCGCAGCCTCCGGTTCTCAGCGACCAGATCTTGCGTCATTGGCGAAGCTCGCTCTCAGGACTTGTGGGACTAGGACTAGTGGCTTGGGGCTTGAAACGGCCTATGCGCCCGAATGTTTCCGCATAGTACCGTGTCGTACCTCAGCTCACAAGGCTCACCGGGCCTGGAGCGGCGCAGCGAATGTTCAGAAGGCAAGCGTGAGGTCGATGTCTTGTCCGATTTTCAACAGCTGGCCTTCACCCTTGAGCAGGATGGCATTCATGCCGAAGCTGATGCCGCCGTCGAGCCTGGGATTGGCGCGATAGGTCCGCAGGATGTCGATCGGGTCCGGTCCGAATTCCCCGGTCGCTTGGTCGATCGAAGGCATGGGGCAGCGCGCGCACGGCTTGACCGGCTTGAGCACGGCCTCGCCGATCGTGAGCGATTCGGCGACATCCTCGTCGAAAGCCTCGACGCCGCCGATGACGATGTTGGGGCGAAAGCGGTTCATCGGCAATGCGGAACGTCCCTGTGCCTGCAGCTTGCCGTTCAGGTCGTCGAGCGACGCCTGCGATATGAGCAATACCGGGTAGCCGTCCGAGAACAGCGTGGGCGCCTCGACGCCGGCGGTCCATTTGGCGCTCGCAAGGCGCTTGGCTTCGGCATGGAAACGCACCAGCCGGCACGGCACGCCGAGGAATTTCGAAAACCAGGTGGCGGTCACTTCGTCGCAGTCGTAGGCCTGCAGCGATTCATCCCATATCGTCACCGTCAGCGTCTTTTCATCCTCCGGATCGGGCAAGCCCAGCGGCACCTCCAGGCGCAGCATGCCGGGCGCGCGCAGTTCCAGCGTATCGGCCTTGATGCGCGGGGTGATCAGTGCCATCCGGGGAAAGTCGCGCTGTGTCATGTAATGACCCTGCGCGTCGACAACCATCCATTCGCGGTCATAGATGTGCTCGCTCATCAAGCCTGCTGCGGTGAGGGTGGCTTCGCGCAACGAGACGGCGGCGCAGGACTTGACGGGGTACAGGTTGAGTTCGGTGAGGATAGGCATGGACAGGGACGTTCCTGGAGCGAGATGAGGCCTTTTCCGGCAGGCCGCGGTCCAGCCTGCCGGAGGGCGCGATGAAGTTAGACGTTGAACAGGAAGTTCAGCACATCGCCATCCTTGACGACATACTCCTTGCCTTCGGCGCGCATCTTGCCGGCCTCCTTGGCGCCTTGCTCGCCCTTGAAGGCGATGAAGTCCTCGAAGGAAATGGTTTGAGCGCGGATGAAGCCGCGTTCGAAGTCGGTGTGGATCACGCCGGCCGCCTGCGGTGCGGTGGCACCGACGGGGACCGTCCAGGCGCGCACTTCCTTGACGCCTGCGGTGAAGTAGGTCTGCAGGCCGAGCAGCTTGAAGCCGGCGCGGATCAGGCGGTCCAGGCCGGGTTCTTCCATGCCCATGTCGGCCAGGAAGGCGCCCTTGTCCTCGTCTTCCAGGTCGGCGATCTCGGCCTCGATGGCAGCGCAGATGGCGACGATGGGCGCGTTCTGCTCCTTGGCATAGGCGCTCAGCTGGTCGAGCAGGGGATTGTCCTTGAAGCCAGTATCGGAGACGTTGGCGACATACATGGCCGGCTTGGCGGTGATCAGGCAGAGCGGCTTGATTAGCTCCATTTCCTCGGCATCGAGGCCCAAGGCCCGTACCGGCTTGGCATCGTTCAGCTGCGGCAGGATACGCTCGAGCAATGCCACCAGCTTGACCGCGTCCTTGTCGCCCGACTTGGCTTTCTTGTTTTCACGATGTATCGCTTTCTCGACGGTGCCCATGTCGGCCAGCGCCAGCTCGGTCTGGATCACGGCGATGTCGTCGAGCGGGCTGACCTTGCCGGCCACGTGTACGACATTCGGATCCTCGAAGCAGCGCACGACGTTGACGATGGCGTCGGTCTCGCGGATGTGGGCAAGGAACTGGTTGCCCAGACCTTCACCCTTGGACGCGCCTGCCACCAGGCCGGCGATGTCGACGAACTCGACCACGGCCGGAACGATGCGCTCGGGCTTGACGATCTCCGCCAGCTGCTTGAGGCGCGGATCGGGCACCTCGACGATGCCGACATTGGGCTCGATGGTGCAGAACGGATAATTTTCCGCAGCGATGCCCGCTTTGGTCAGCGCATTGAAGAGGGTGGATTTGCCGACGTTAGGCAGGCCGACGATGCCGCATTTGAGACTCATGGTGTGTACTTCGCTAAGTATATGAATTAACCCGGTATTTTACCGTAGCCGCCGCTGATCAGATCGGCTGCACGACGGCGGTGTCCGGCTTTTCGATAAAGCTTGCCAGCGCGTCTCGCAGGCGTTCGCCTTCGCTGATGGCGAGTTTCCAGTTTCGTATGCGGGCCGCATGGTTCAGGCCGTAATAATGAAAGTCATTGCGGTCGGGAAGCTTGCCCAGAGGCAGAGTCTGCAGGAAGGATTGCGACGGCGATACCAGAATGACATTTTCCAGCCAGTCGCGGTTCGGCCCCCGATGGGCGCGCCGCCATGGCAACGATTTATCCAGCCAGCCCGGCACGATATGGTCGGTGAAATGCGGATAGAGCACCAGGCCGCCGTCGGGATTGTGCGCGATCCGGGAGTAGGGCAGCGCGAGATGGTAATCGATCAGGCCGCCGTCCCAGTAGGTGCCTGCGGGTGCCATCGGGATATCGCATACCGGTTCCATGGTGAATGGCAGGGTGCCGGACGCCAGCAGCGCGCACTGCAGGTTTTCCGCCGTGAGGGGAGCGAACTGGGTGTCGAAGGCGTCGAATTTCGCCTTGAGCCAGAACGCCGGGTCGCGCTGGTCGCCGACCACCACGCGCGCAAGGTGGCGCGCGAGTTCCGAGCGCGATGTCAGGTTGCCGAGGATGGCGAGGCCGAAACCGGCGCCGATGCCCAGCCTGCGGCCGGGCGTCTTCAGCAGGCCGCGTCCGCGCGAGACGAGGATCTGCATCCGGTGCCAGGGATGCGCCGCCGCGTCATGCTCCCTGCCGCCGAGAAGTCCGCCGAGTACGGTATTGCAGGTTTGCGTCACATATGCTGCCGATGGACGTCGCGGATACGTTTGCTCGCAGTACAGGTCTCCCAGGCGTTCGAATGCCGCAACCGGCTCCGGATGGCAGGCGGCAGCCATCCGCCAGGCGCCGATGGAAGCGCCGATCAGGGTGCGCTCGCGCGGCGCCGATGGCAGCCAGCTGCCGAACAGCCACTGGTCGAGTTTCTGCAGGATCAGCCCCTTGGGGCCGCCGGCGGCACCCGGAACGATGGCCACGTCCTGCGCGCGCAGCCCGTGCGTACGCAGATGCGAACGCGCCTTTGCCCCCGCATGGATGACAAGCGGGTTCATTTAGAGGAATGCAGTTTCATCATCGCCGCTTCGAATTTGCCTTCGCAAAGCATGGGAATGATATCGATGCTCTTGCCGATGGCCTCATCGATCAGCGGCTGTTCCTCCTTGCGCGGGCGGTGCAGCACGAAGTCAACCACCGGCTGCTGCAGGTTGAGCGTACGCGGATGGCCGATGCCGATGCGCAGGCGCCAATAGTCCTGCGTGCCTAGCGCTGCGGTGATGTCCTTCAATCCGTTGTGTCCGCCGGAGGAGCCGCCTTTCTTGATCTTTGCCGCGCCGGGCGGCAGGTCGAGCTCGTCGTGCACCACGAGGATGTCATCGGCGGGTATTTTGTAGAAGCGCGCCAATGCGCCGACGGACTGTCCGGAGCGGTTCATGTAGGTCTGCGGTTCAAGCAGCCAGACTTCCTGGCCCGCGATGCTGGTTTTCGCGGCCAGCGCGTTATAGCGCGATTCGCGCACCAGACGATGTCCCGCCAGCTGGTCGACCAGCCAGAAGCCGGCGTTGTGGCGGGTCTGTTCATATTCCGGGCCCGGGTTTCCGAGGCCAACGATCAGGCGGATAGGCATGCTTGAAATCGCCCGCGGCCGTGCAGGTCGGCGGCAGCCAGGCGAGAAGTAAAAGACTGCGATTATCGGGGAAACGGGCGGCTTGCGTCCAATTTCCCCGTGAATGGAGGGCGACGGAAACAAAAAACCCTGCCGCCAGGGCAGGGTTTTCAGGATGCGGCAATGGTAATCGAAGATTACTTCTTGTCGGCTTCGCCTTCGGCAGCGCCGTCAGCCGAAACCTGTCCGGCGGGGATGCTTGCGGTGGCGATGGTCGGGTTGTCCTGGCCATGCAGCACTGCGGTCACGCCCTTCGGCAGCGTGATGTCGGACAGGTGAACCGATGCGCCTGCTTCGACCTTGGACAGGTCGACTTCGACGAACTCAGGCAGGTCGCCCGGCAGGCAGCTGACGTCCAGCTCGTTCATCACGTGGCTGATCACAGCGCTGCTCAGCTTGACGGCCGGGGAGATCTCGGCGTTCACGAAGTGCAGGGGCACCTTGACGTGGATCTTCTGGTTCTGGTCGACGCGCTGGAAGTCAGCGTGCAGCACCAGTTGCTTGAACGCGTGCATCTGGAAGTCGCGCAGCAGAACCTTTTCTGTCTTGCCTTCGATTTCCATGTCGAGGATCGACGAGTGGAATGCCTCTTTCTTCAGCGCGTGGAACAGCGCATTGTGATCGAGAGCGATAGCGACCGGCGCAGCCGTGCCACCGTAGATGATGCCCGGTGTCTGGCCAGCATTGCGCAGGCGGCGGCTCGCTCCGGACCCCTGCTCTTTGCGTGGGAATGCAACAACTTTCATTTTCATACTCCAGTAATGGCAAGGCAAAGCCTCGCGTTGTCGTCCCCCGCGACCAGGAGACGAAAAAACCTGCGGCCTTTCGGGGCCGCAGGGAAATTCTGATTGCTTAGTCGATGAAGAGCGAGCTGACCGAGTCGCCCTTGGTGATGCGCTTGAATGTCTCGGCCAGCAGTTCCGCGGCGGTCAGCTGGCGGATCTTCGGGCATGCCCGGGCGGCGGCGGTCAGCGGGATGGTGTCGGTGACGACCAGTTCATCGAGCGGGGAAGAGGCGATGCGCTCGATCGCGGGGCCCGACAGCACCGGGTGGGTACAGTAGGCCACCACCTTCTTCGCGCCGCGCTCCTTCAGCACTTCGGCCGCCTTGGTCAGCGTGCCGGCGGTATCAACCATGTCATCCATGATCACGCAGTTGCGGCCTTCGACTTCGCCGATGATGTGCATCACCTCGGAGACATTGGCCTTCGGACGGCGTTTGTCGATGATGGCGAGGTCGCAGTTCAGGCGCTTTGCCAGCGCGCGGGCGCGGACCACGCCGCCGACGTCCGGCGACACGACCAGCAGGTCGTCGTAGCTCTTTGCCACCAGGTCGGACAAAAGGATGGGGGACGCATAGATGTTGTCGACCGGGATATCGAAGAAGCCCTGGATCTGGTCGGCATGCAGGTCCATGATCAGGACGCGCTCGACGCCGGCCTGCTGCAGCATGTTGGCAACGACCTTCGCGGAAATGGCGACACGTGCGGAACGCGGGCGGCGATCCTGGCGCGCATAACCGAAATAGGGAATGGCAGCGGTGATGCGGCCTGCCGATGCGCGCTTGAGAGCATCGACCATCAGCATGATTTCCATCAGGCTGTCATTGGTGGGTGCGCAGGTCGACTGCAGGACGAACACATCCTTGCCGCGGACGTTTTCGTTGATTTCCACCATCACTTCACCGTCGGAGAACTTGGAAACGACGGCCTTGCCAAGCGGGATGCCAAGCTGCTTGGCCACTCCCGCGGCCAGCTCCGGGTTTGCGTTGCCGGTAAAGACCATCAGGTTTTCAAGCGCCATGGAACACCTAGGTGAAAGATAGGGTTAAAAATTTGAAAAGCCGCCAAGGCTTTGACGTGTCGTCTTGCGTTGGCGGCTTTTGGTTTCTTCTGTATTTAATGGCAGAGGAGGAAGGATTCGAACCTTCGAATGCCGGAATCAAAATCCGGTGCCTTGACCAACTTGGCGACTCCCCTACGCAACCTGGTGCTCAATCTTGCCGATACACCGGCAACACTGAACGAATCCTTGACTTGCTACCGACCTAACAAATGCGAGAGCGGGTGATGCTCGATCGCCTGGGCCTTCCATGCTTTCCAGCTCGAACGCCCGGTTTTTCTCGCAGCTTGAAGCGCCTCATCTGCCTCATTTTCTTGCGAAAAGGCGCAAAACACACATGCGCCGGAACCAGTCATTCTTGCGTCGCCATATTGTCGTAGCCATTGCAGTGCTTCGTCAATCGGCGGATACAGCTTGGTCGCCACGACTTGCAGGTCGTTTTTCCCGAATTGATTTGTCGCTTCAGGAAAGTCCGTTATTCTGACGGCTTTCGTATCTCTTGTCAATTCCGGATCGGAAAATATCGCAGCCGTCGGCGCAGCGATGCCGGGTTCAATGACAATGTACCAAAGTTTGGGTGTGCTCAGAGCGGTCAATTCCTCTCCGATGCCTTCCGCAAACGCATTGGTGCCGAAGATGAAAAACGGCACGTCGGCGCCGAGTTTCACGCCGAGCCCCATCAGCGCCCGGCGGTCCAGTCCGGTTTCCCACAAGTGATTCAGCGCGATCAGGGTGGTGGCGGCGTCGGACGATCCGCCGCCCAGGCCTCCGCCCATCGGCAATATCTTGTCGATGCCGATATCGGCGCCCAGGGAAGTGCCCGTCGCCGATTGCAGCAGGCGCGCGGCGCGCACCACCAGATCTTCAGCCTCGGCCACGCCCGCCACCTCGGTGGTGCGCCGGATCGTGCCGTCGCCGCGCACGGAGAAATGCAGGGTGTCGCCCCGGTCCAGCAGCTGGAATGCGGTCTGCAGCAAATGATAGCCATCCGCCCGGCGCCCGATGACATGCAGAAAAAGATTGATTTTCGCGGGAGCCGGGCAGTTGTTCAGTGTTCTTGCCATGTGTCGATTGCAATACGGATGGAAACCTCGCCAGCCTGCTGCGTATTGCGGACGAGATCGATGCGTCTGGGCCTTGCCTGCGGCGACACGGTATCCGGCTGCCAGTTCGCATAGCGGATACGCCAGCCGTCTTGGGTGGTCACTTCGCTGTCCTGCGGCGTGGCAATGAAACGCTGTCCGGAAGACGTAAGCGCAATGCCTTGCAGCCATTCCCGCAGTCCGGAAACCGGCAAGGGCCAGCCGAGCGTCTGCGCGGTCAGCGCATCGACATCGGCGGCACGCCGCACCGGCTGTCCCGCCTGGCTGAGGCTGGCACCTTGCGGCGACGCTTCGATGAGCGCGATGGTTTGCCCGAGCGGGGAAAGCAGGGTGATCCGGGTTTGCGAAGGCGTCTGCATCCAGGTGAAGCTGCCATGCACGGCTTCTTCCCTCTGCGTACCCTGGTAGCGTAGCGACAGGCGTCCGGCCACCTCGATGTCCTCGGCAAGGCGGCGCTCGGCAGCGGTGGATGCAGAGGGCGTCGGCGTTGTCGAAGTGGTCGGCGGAACAAGAGTGCTGCAGGCGGCAAGCGGCAGCAGCAGCGCCACGCTCAGCGTGCGCCGCCAGTTGGGCAGTGATTTCATAGATTTACGTTAAGCCGCGCCAGCGTATTCTTGAGCGTGTCGTTCTGCGGGTCCTTGTTCCGGGCATCGCGCCAGAGCTTTTCGGCGTCGGCGCGCTGTCCCTTGACCCAGAGAACTTCGCCGAGGTGGGCGGCAATTTCGACATCCGGGCGTATTTCATACGCGCGCCGCAGCAGGGCTTCGGCTTCCTTCAGCCTTCCGAGCCTGAATTGCACCCAGCCCATGCTGTCCATGATGAAAGGATCGTCCGGTGCGAGCTTGAGCGCCTTGTCGATCAGCGTGTAGGCTTCCTCAAGCCGGATATTGCGCTCGGCCAGCGAGTAGCCCAGCGCGTTGTAGGCATGGTGGTTGGCCGGTGCCAGCTGCATGATCTTGCGCAGCGAGGCTTCCATCGTGTCCCACTGGCTGCTTTTTTCCGCAAGCATCGCATAGTCGTACAGCAGATCGGTATTGTCCGGAGATTGCCTGATCCCTTCCTGCAATACTTTCATTGCTTCCGGCACCTGATTGGCGTCCCGCAACAGCTGCGCCTCGGCCAGTATGACCTGCCCCTGTTCGCGCTCTCCGCTAACGGTGATTTCATGCAACAGTTTGCGCGCCGCTGGAAGGTCTCGCTTGGCGATTACCTGGGCACGTTTCAGCTGCGCATTGAGATAGGCTTCGCCCGGCTCGATCTGCGACAGCCATTTGAGAACGCCTTCAGTATCCTTGCGCTCTTCGGCGATTTGCGCGAGCAGGAGCAGCGCCTGGGATGGATCCCGTTCCTCATCGGGATTGGCGGCCAGTACCTTCAGGTAGGTGGTCAGGTGCTGTTCGGCCGCATTGAGATCATTGGCCTGCACTTCCAGCACGCCGAGCGCGTAGAGCGAGGTCAGATCCTGCGGCTGTTCCTTGAGCAATGCTTCGAACTGGGCGCGCGCCTTCGCATACTCCTTCTGCTCAACCAGCATGCGGGCATAGGCCAGGCGCACTTCCCGCGTCTTGGGGTTCTTTGCAATGAAGTCCTGCAGGATTTTCCCGGCCTCGGTCTTGTCCGGGGTGACCTGCGCCAGCGCCAGCACGGCGATCTCCGAATCGGGCTTGGCCGTGAGGGCCAGTTGCGCTTCCCTGCGAGCCCGCTGGCTGTCGCCCGCGGCGAAGGCGCCTTGCGCAAGCGCGAGGTGCGCCTCCGGCATGTCGAGGTAAGGAGCGAGGACTTCGTCGAGCAAGGCCAGCGCCGCCGCCTTGTCTTTTGCGCGGGCCAGCAGCCGCTGCATCTGGAATGCCAGCAGTCCGCGCGTCTGCGGACGGGCCTCCCTCAACCTCTGCTCGAGAATCGGCTTGGCTTCGGCAAGATTGTCGCCGAGGATGATGAAGCTCAGGTAATACTGCGCCGCTTCGTCGGAGTTGGGCGCCAGGCTGCGCCACAGCCGCACCGCATTCATCGCTTCGTCCACCTGCTTGGCGCTCAGGGCGATTTCGGCGGCCCGCTTGGCCAGGCGCGGGTCGCGCGTCTGCTGCGCCGTGCCCAGGGTAGTGACATAAGCGCTCTGCCAGTCTCCGCGCTGGAAGGCGAATTCCGATGCGAGCAGCTTGTAGAGCAGTTCGTCGGTCAACTGCACCGTGGGCAGGCCTTCATCCTCGTTCTGCTCCGCCGGGCCGGCGCCTGTCCTGCGTACTGCGGAAACCGGTCTGCGCATCGCAGCGTCAGCCGTCTGGACGGCCGGTGTCGCCGCGGACGCAGCCGGGACGGCACCCGATGCTGCGGGCGCATTCATGCCGCCGGTGGCGCAGGCCGACAGCGCAATCGACAGCGTTACAATAGGAAGAGTGTTTTTCAAGGGATATTCCCGGCTAATCTAGCAGATTCCAATTCTACGCCTAAGCCTGCATGCTTTGCCCGCTGCGTGAAACCGGGCCCGAACATGCTTCCATTCGGCGGCATCGCCCCCAATTAGGAACTGAGTCCAGTCATAACATGCTTGTTCCCCATCAAATTTGTCTTTCTACAAAGAGTCTTTCCAACCATGCCTGAATTACCCGAAGTCGAGGTCACGCGGCGCGGCGTCGCCCCGCATTTGGAAGGCCGCACGGTAACGGGTGTAACCCTACGCCATACCGGGTTGCGCTGGCCTTTTCCGGAAGGCCTCGAGCAAATGCTGCAGGGCAGGAAAATTCTTGGCACCGGTCGCCGCGGGAAATACCTGCTTATCGTTTTCGAACATGGAACGCTAATCGTCCACCTCGGCATGTCCGGGCACCTGCGGATTTTGCAAGCCGGCGAGCCGCCGCAAAAGCATGACCATTTCGACCTGCTGGTCGGCGACCAGCTACTGCGCATGACCGACCCGCGGCGTTTCGGCGCTGTGCTCTGGCATGCGCATGATGAGGGCGAGGTGGACGAACATGTCTTGTTGCGCAGCTTGGGCGTGGAACCGCTGGACGATGCCTTTTCCGCATTGATGCTGTATCGTCAGACCCGCAAGCGCACCGCGCCGATCAAGCAAGTGTTGCTGGCAGGAGACATCGTGGTCGGGGTGGGCAATATTTATGCGTCCGAAAGTTTGTTCAGGGCCGGCATCAATCCCAGAACGCCGGCCAACCGGATCGGCCTGGTCCGCTATGAAAAGCTGGCCATCGCCATACGCGAAACGCTGGCAGCCGCGATAGAGAAGGGCGGCAGCACGCTGCGCGACTTCATGGCAGCCGACGGACAACCCGGTTATTTCCAGCAAAGCTACTTCGTCTATGACAGGACCGGGCAGCCTTGCCGACAATGCAGTGTCGAAATTCGCCAACTGAAACAGGGCCAGCGCTCCACTTTCTACTGTCCAAATTGTCAAAAGGTGTGACGGGTGCTAGATTCTTGGCTACAACTCAGATGAATTGGGGAAACTGTGAGTGAACTGGTACAACGCTTCCAAGAGTACAGCAGCTGGCGCAACGGAGTGCTGGCGTCCTTGGAACGCTATCGCGCATGCGTCGGCGCATCGGATCTGGCGGATGCCGCCAGCGACCAGCGCTTCGCTCGGCTGCAGGCGCGGCTGGTCGACGACAAGCTGTCGATCGCCTTCGTCGCCGAATTTTCCCGGGGCAAGTCGGAACTGATCAACGCGATCTTCTTCGCCGATTACGGCCAGCGCATCCTGCCATCGTCGGCGGGGCGCACGACCATGTGTCCGACCGAACTGCTGTACGACGAAACCTTTCCTCCTTCGATCCGCCTGCTGCCGATCGAAACCCGGGCGGAAGCGGCTTCCACCAGCGATTTCAAGGAACAGAGCCATGTCTGGACGGTGCTGCCGCTCGATATTTCATCGGGCGAAGGCATGCTCGAAGCCTTCAAGCAGGTCAGCCTCACCAAGCGCGTCAGCATCGAGGAGGCCAAGCGCTACGGTCTTTACCAGGAAGACGATCCCGATGCCATGCTGTCGGTGGACCAGAACGGACTGGTCGAGATTTCGCAATGGCGCCATGCCATCGTCAATTTTCCGCATCCGCTGCTCAAGCAGGGCCTGGTCATCATCGACACTCCGGGCCTCAACGCCATCGGCACCGAGCCCGAGCTGACGCTGAACCTGATTCCGAATGCGCATGCGGTACTGTTCATTCTCGCCGCCGACACCGGCGTCACCAAGAGCGACATCGACGTCTGGCGCAATCATATCGGCTCCGGGCCGGCGCGCATGGTCGTGCTCAACAAGATCGACAGCATGTGGGATGAACTGCGCAGCGCGGCCGAAGTCGAGCAGCAGATCTCGCGTCAGGTCGACACCGTGGCCCAGACGCTCGGTCTTGCCAGCGACCAGGTGTTCCCGATCTCCGCCCAGAAGGGATTGGTAGGCAAGGTGAATCACGATCCGGCTCTGCTGGCGAAAAGCCGCCTGCCGCTGCTGGAATCGGCCTTGTCCGCGGAACTGATCCCCAGCAAGCAGGAGATCGTGCGCGAACAGCTGCTGGCCGACCTGAACGAAATGGCGGCCGCCAAGCAGGCGCTGCTGGCATCGCGGTCCCGCAACGTGGTTGAACAGCTGGTCGAGCTCAAGAGCCTGCGCGGCAAGAACCAGAACATCATCGAACACATGATGAAGCGGGTCGACCTGGAGAAGAAGGACTTCGACAGCAGCCTGCTGAAGCTGCAGGGCACGCGCGCGGTCTTCACCCGCCTTTCCACCGAAGTGTTCACCAGCCTTGGCATGGATATCCTGAAGGAAGACATCGCGCTCACCCGCGAGGACATGGAAAAGAGCAGGTTCTCCACCGGCCTGCGCGCTGCGGTCAAGGATTTCTTTGCGCGCATCCGCAACAATCTCGTCGTATCGGGCCGCAAGACCGAGGAAATCACCGAAATGATGACGATCATGTACCGCAAGTTTTCAACGGAACATGGTCTGGCTTTGTCCGCGCCCATGCCTTTTTCGCTGGACAAGTACCTCAAGGAGATCGAACTGATCGAAGGCGTGTATCACAAGCAGTTCGGCACTGCGGTCATCCTCACCACGCCGCAGGTCGTGCTGATGACCAAGTTCTTCGATTCGATCGCGTCACGCGTCAAGCAAAGCTTTCTGCAGGCGAACCGTGATGTCGAAGCCTGGCTCAAGGTCGTGATGGCGCCGCTCGAAGCGCAGATCTGGGAGCACAAGGCGCAGTTGAAGAAGCGCAGGCAGTCGATCGAGCGCATCCACATGGCGACCGAAAGCCTGGAAGAGAAAGTCGAAGCGCTGGAGCAGATGCAAGCCGACCTGGATGCCCGCAAGAAGACCCTGTCGCTGCTGGAATCCGAACTGAGGAATGCCATCATCATGGAACTGGCGGCACTGAAGGCCGCAGCATAGGATGAAGCAAGTCGTCGAAGCGCCGGACCGTGCAGCGTCCGGCGCGAAGAAGGCCCGCCCGCGGGCCGCGCGCCCCGCCGTCAACCATTCCGTCGACTATGCCGACCCGGGGTTTTCCGAAGCGGTCATCCGCTGGCAGAGACAGCATGGACGGCATTCCCTGCCCTGGCAAAATACCCATGACGCCTATCGCATCTGGCTGTCGGAGATCATGCTCCAGCAGACCCAGGTCGCGGCGGTGATCCCCTATTACCAGCGTTTCCTCGATCGCTTTCCCAATGTCCAGGCGTTGGCCGAGGCACCGTCCGAGGATGTGATGGCGCACTGGGCCGGCCTCGGCTACTACACCCGCGCGCGCAATCTGCATCGCTGCGCGCAGCGCGTCGTCGCCGAACATGGCGGCATCTTTCCCCGCGATCCCGGCCTGCTCGCAGAATTGCCGGGCATCGGCCGCTCCACCGCTGCGGCGATCAGCGCATTCGCTTATGGCACGCGCGCGGCGATCCTGGACGGCAATGTCAAGCGGGTCTTCTGCCGGGTGTTCGGCATCGACGGTTTTCCTGGGGCGAAGCCGGTCGAAGACCAGCTATGGCTGCGCGCCGTCGCCTTGCTGCCCGAGCAGGACGTCGGCGCCTATACGCAAGGATTGATGGACCTGGGCGCCACGCTCTGCACGCGCGGCAGGCCTGCTTGCGAACGTTGTCCGCTGGCCGCGCAGTGCGTGGCGAGGGCCACCGGCCGCACCCACCTGCTGCCGACGCCGAAGCCGAAGAAGGCAGTGCCGGAAAAGAGCACGACGATGCTGGTCATCGCCGACCGGTCCCATGTCCTGCTCGAGCAGAGGCCGGACAGCGGCATCTGGGGTGGCCTGCTGTCGCTTCCGGAGATCGATGTGCTGAGCCCCGACGATGTCGACGCGGCCGGAAGGGAGGAGCGCCTGGCGCCGGCGGTCGCCAATTACGGATTGCCCCGGTCTTTCGACAGGCTGCAGCCCTTCACCCATGTCTTCACGCATTACAAGCTGCATGTCTGGCCGTACCACGTGCGGCTGGACAGCCGCCGCGAATTTGCCGGCGAAGGCAATCGCGTGTGGTATCCGGTTGCCCGGCTGGCGGATGCGCCGTTGCCGGCTCCCGTAAAGAAGCTGCTGCTGGCGATATTCGGCGAGCCTGACCTGCTGTCATGAGGCGGTGATAGGAAGGAGGGGCAGGACGGGCAGGACGGGCAGGACGGCGGCGCTTATTGGCCTTCTATCCACTCCACCCGGTTGCGTCCCATCTGCTTGGCCTGATACAGCGCCGAATCGGCGCGCGATATCAGGTCTGTGATCTTTTCCCCGCTTCGGTACTCGGCTACGCCGATCGACAGGGAAATGTTTTTCTGGACGAGCAACTCCTGGAAGTCCAGGAAGTGCGTATACACGCGCAGGCGTTCGGCATGCATTACCGCACCCTTGATGCCGGTGTCCGGCAGGATCAGCAGGAATTCGTCGCCGCCGTAGCGACCCAGGATATCGGTATCGCGGATGCTTTCCCGCGCTGTCCTCGAGAAGTCCTTCAGGATGGTGTCGCCGGTCAGGTGGCCATTCCTGTCATTGATTTCCTTGAAATGATCGATGTCGATCAGGCAGATCGAAAACGGCGCTCCCGACGTATCGGCATGCAGCCGGGCCTGCGCCAGTTCGGTCTGCAACTGGCGGCGGTTGTACAGGCCGGTCAGTTCGTCGCGCGCGGATTTTTCCTCATAGTGCTGGAGCTGGTAACGCGTCGCGCGCAGTAGCTGGCGCATGTTCTGAATCTGCTTGCCGACCAGGATCATGCCCGGCAAGGTCAGGGCCAGCACGCACCACTGCACCAGGTCGGTGCGGAAAGCCTGGACGAAGCCTTCCGCCTGGCCGCGCAGCAGGATGATGCTCAGGTAGGCAGCAAGGCAGGCGAGGGATAGCCCGATCAGCGAGGCGGTCGACAGGCGGAAGATGCCGAACGAGAATGCGATCAGCATGAAGGGGACGAGCGCCATCTGTGTGGTCCGCTCGACGTAGGCGACCACCAGCATGATGAGCAGCGATGCCGCCAGCTGCGGCAGCATCAGGCTCGGCTCCCGGAAGCGCTGATTCAGGCCGAATCGGAAAATTCCATAGAACAGGACGACGACGGCAAGAACAATGGCGGCCACGCTGATGAAGGTCGCGCCGCTGATGAATCCCTGTCGATAGAAGATGTAAAGGCTGAGCGCGTACAGCAGCGAGATCAGGCTGATGGGCGAGATCTGCGGAATACGCACGGACGGCATATTCTTGCGGCGGTTAATGGATTCTGTCCGCATGGGTTCGCGTGCGTCATCCAGAAGCATAGGGTTAGCGCTCAAGGTAATCGGGTCGGGGCTGCTGGCTTTACGAAAGGGATTGCTGAAACGGCGGGCGACTGTGCATTTATCCTATGAATGCAAGTTCGCGATTTTGCGCGGTAACAAACGAGTGGAAGAAAAGAAAGGCCTGCGCCGCCTCGCGAAATACGCTTATCGGAAATGACACATGGCTGGACGGACCAGCGTTTGAACGGCCGGTCGGTGCATGCGGTTGGGCTTATAGATCCGGCTCGAAAAATGAGCTTTTTTCGGGCCGAATCAATAATTGGATGGACACCGCCGAAGCGGTCAGAGAATCTGGTGCTGCTTCAGGTACTGATGAACAATTGACAAGCGTGTCTGCGCATCGTCAAGTTCGAGCAGCTTTTGCCTTGCCTTCAAGGGGATGGGCAGGATCTCGCACCAGCGGTTGGCGACCCAGCCGGCGCTGTCGAGGCGAATGGGCTGCGCGAACGGGCTGATGAATTTTTCGCCGTCTTCGAGCCGACCCTTCTGGTCGACATCGTCGATAACCGTCTTCAGCGCCTTCGCGCATTCGACATGCATGTCGCTGACGGGCGGAGAAGAATCGGCGGGCAGCATCGCGGTGCGCGCTTCGAGCCGCTGGTCGGGGAGCACCCGCGTTTCAAGTATGCGAAAGCGTTCTCCGCCTTCGGTGCGCAGCATCATCACTCCGAGGTTTTCCATGTCCCAGTCCGTGATGCGCGCCAGGCAGCCGGTCGATTCGGGCTCGGCCGCCTGTCCGACTTCCTGTCCCGACTTGATCAGCACCACGCCGAACGGCGCGTTGCGTTTCATGCAATCGCGCACCATGTCGATGTAGCGGGTCTCGAACACCTTCAGCGGCAGCACGCCGCCGGGGAAGAGCACCGTCTTCAGCGGGAACAGCGCAATCCAGTCGTCGTTGGGCAGCATGGTGGGAGTAACCTTCAGTTCAGCCTGCTCAGCTCGGTTCGCAGCTCAGTTCGGCAAGTTCAGTTCGCGGTGGCGCAGCAGGACGCGCTCGCTCGCGCGGAAATGCCTAGCCAGCTGTTCGACCATGTACACCGAACGATGCTGGCCGCCGGTGCAGCCGATGGCCACGGTCAGGTAGCTGCGGTTGTCGTTCTTGAAAGCCGGCAGCCACTTTTCGACGAAGTTGCGGATATCCGCCAGCAGTTCGGCAACATGGGCCTGGGTGTCGAGAAAGGCAATCACCGGCTCGTCGCGGCCGGTAAGCGGGCGCAGCGCCGTGTCGTAATAGGGATTCGGCAGTACCCTGACATCGAATACCAGGTCGGCGTCCAGCGGCACGCCGAATTTGAATGCGAAGGATTCGAACAGCAGGGTGAGCGGCGTGCGGTCGGTCTCGACCAGGTCCTTGATCCATGCCCGAAGCTTGTTCGCGGACAGGCCGGAGGTGTCGATGACATGGCCGATGCCTTCTATCGTCGACATCATTTCCCGTTCGCGGAAAATGCACTCGGTCAGGGTCGGCTGCCCGCCGGGACCGGATTCGGGCTGGACGCGGTGCGACAGCGGATGGCTGCGGCGGGTTTCGGAAAAGCGCGTGATCAGGGATTCCGTCTTCGCGGTCAGGAACAGGACCTTGACATCATGGCCTTCCTCCTTGAGCGCACGGATATCGGCGGGCAGGCCGGCAAGGGAATCGGCACTGCGCGCGTCGACGGCTACGGCAAGGTTGTCGCCGCCCTCTTCCTGGCGGGTTTCAACCAGGTGTCGCAGCAGTTTGGGAGGCAGATTGTCGACGCAGAAGTAACCTGCATCTTCGAGAGCATTGAGTCCGACCGATTTCCCTGAGCCGGATATGCCCGTAATAAGGATAAGGCGCATAGTCGATAATCATACCGCAAGCGCGCGTCGGGCATTTTATGTGCTCGTTCGAAGCCTTGTAGCGTGAGAAACTGTTGCTTTCCAGCTAGTCATTGCTAGTCGTTGCCCATGGCCTTCTGCTGGCGTTCCATGAATTCCTTCAGCGTGTCGATCCCGCGCAGCTGCAGGATAGTGTTGCGCACCGCCGCCTCCAGCAACACGGCAAGGTTGCGTCCGGCTTCCACCGGGATGATGACCTTGCGGATCGGCAGCCCAAGCACTTCCTCCGTCTGGGAATGCAGGGGCAGGCGCTCGTAGTTTTCCTCGAGCGTGCTGCGCCGGACCAGATGCACGATCAGCTTGAGCCGCATTTTGCGGCGCACTGCGGTTTCGCCGAAGATGGTCTTGATGTCCAGCAGGCCGAGGCCGCGCACTTCCAGCAGGTTTTGCAGCAGGGGCGGGCAGCGGCCTTCGATCATGTTGGGCGCGATGCGCGCGAATTCGACGGCGTCGTCTGCCACCAGGCCATGATTGCGGGACACCAGTTCCAGCCCCAGTTCGCTCTTGCCGAGTCCGGATTCGCCGGTGATGAGTACGCCGACGCCCAGCACATCCATGAAAACCCCGTGCATGGTGATGCGCTGGGCAAGTTCCTTGGACAGGTAGACACGCAGGTAATCGATGACCTGCGCAGCAGGCAGCGGCGTGGAAAACAGGGGAATGTTCTTCTCGTCGCAGATGGCCAGAATATACGGCGGGGTTTCCAGGCCTTGCGCGATGATGAAGGCCGGAGGTTCGCCGGCCACCAGTTCTTCCGTCTGGTATTTGCGCGACGCCGGCGACAGCTTGTTGTAGTACTGTATTTCCTGGTGTCCGAACACCTGCAGGCGACCGGGGTGGATCAGGTTGAGGTGGCCCACCTGGTCGGCGGCGGAAGTGGCATCGCCGGAAATGCGCCGCTCGCCGCCCGGGAAGCCGGCGAACCAGCCGAGTTGCAGCGCCTCCCTGGTATCGTCGAATAATTGCTGGATAGTCAGATGCGTGGAAGAGGGCATTGCGGATGCTTGGCGATGGCGGAAATGTCAGGCGTGAATGCTGGGTTGCCACGCGAGGATGCGTGCGTGTACCGAAGCCGCATCGGGATCGGCTGCCAGCTGGTTGCGGAAGTTCTCGTCGGAGAACATTTCGGCGACTTCCGACAGGATTTCGAGATGCTGCTGCGTCACGTGATCCGGGATCAGCAGGAAGATCAGCAGCTTGACCGGCTGTCCGTCAGGGGATTCGAAGGGAATCGCTTCCTTGAGCCTGACAAAAGCCGCCAGCGGCGCCTTCAAACCCTTGATCCTGCCATGGGGAACCGCAACGCTGTGACCCAGGCCGGTGGAACCGAGGCGCTCGCGCGCGAAAAGATTGTCCGAGACCATCGAGCGGGCAATGCCGCAGTTGTTCTCGAATATCAATCCTGCCTGTTCGAATGCGCGTTTCTTGCTCGATACCTCAAGATCAAGAACGACATTGTCCAATGTCAGGATTTTTGCAAGATTGGTCATGTTACGCGGGCTTATGGTGCAATGCACAAAATGAGCTGTCGAGACGCATTATAGGCCTGTTTCCAGAATACGTAATCCACAGCATAGGATGGTAGACATAAAGCTTCTTGACTGTAAGCAGAATGCCGACGCAAATGATTCAATTTTGATCAGCATACGATTCGTCGTGCCAAGGAATTCCAGCTACAGACCCGAAATATGCCCAATAGTTTCTTTTGGGGAAAAGCGTGCGTTGCATGCCACACCGCATCCGCACCTTCCCCCATCCTAGTCGGGCCGGCTTTCACCAGTCTTACTGGCTTACTGGCGGCCGTTGCGCAGGTTCGACGGACGCTGCGAGGTAGTGAAATTGCTGCGCCAGGGATTGATGTCGAGTCCACCCCTGCGCGTATAGCGCGCGTAGACCGCAAGTTTCTGCGGGTGGCATTGGCGCAAGATATCCATGAAGATGCGTTCTACGCACTGCTCATGGAACTCGTTGTGCTCGCGGAAACCAATCAGATACCGAAGCAGGCCCTCCTGGTCTATCTGCGGACCGACATAGCGGATCTGCACGCTGCCCCAGTCCGGCTGGCCGGTCACCAGGCAGTTCGACTTGAGGAGATGCGATACCAGGGTTTCCTCGACGATGGCTTCCTCGGCATTGGCCTTGAGCAGCGAGGCATCCGGCTGGTAGCCGTCGACTTCGATATCGAGCCGGTCAAGCAGCAGACCCTCTAGCTCTCCCATGCCGAGCTTGGAAAAGTCTTCCGGCAAGGTCAGCTTCACCGACACCGAGGCGCCGAAGCCGTCGGACAGGTCGGCGCGCAGCATGTCGGCCAGCGCCTCAGGGCTGGCGATGCGCGTCTGGTTCAGGGAGTTAAGATAAAGCTTGAACGACTTCGACTCGATGATGTTGGGCGACTCCGCCGGCACGGTGAACGTCGCGATGGCGACCTGCGGCTTGCCGCGCATGTTCAGCCATGACAGTTCATAGGCGTTCCAGATATCGACGCCGAAGAAGGGCAGGGTGCCGGTGACGCCGATCTCTTCGCGCTTCTGCTGGCGCGCGATCGGAAACAGCAGCGATGGATCGTACTGGGTCTGGTAGGCGGTGGGCTTGCCGAGCGGCGACGCTTCGGGCTGGTTGGAGCTGGTCATGATCAACGGGAAGTGAGAATGGGGAGACGTGGGCAGAGCGGGCACTTATGGCACGGCGCGTCACGGGGCCGATCAGTGTTTGCCGACGCCTGTCCACAAGCCTGAAAAAACGAAATGCGCGACGAAAATACGGTAAGAAGCGTCAAAAACCTGCTGTCAACGCCGTCAAAAGCCATTTCGACCCTGCGTCATGGCACCGGTTCAAGCCGACGCCGTGATGCAGGAGAGTAGATGGGACCGCAGATTCCGGATCACAAGAACAGTTTGTAAGCCGGATTCTCGCTTTCGTCCCAGTAGCGGTAACCAAGACCGGACAGGAACTGGCGGAACAGTTTCATTTCCTTCTTCGGCACCTGGATGCCGACCAGGATCCGGCCCACATCGCCGCCCTGGTTGCGGTAATGAAACAGGCTGATATTCCAGTTCGGCGCCATGCTGTCGAGGAAGCGCATCAGCGCGCCCGGCCGCTCCGGGAACTCGAATCGGTACAGCAGCTCGTCCTGCGCCAGCGGGCTCTTGCCGCCGACCAGGTGGCGCACGTGCAGCTTCGCCAGTTCGTCGTGCGTGAGATCGAGCGTGCGGAAGCCGTGCTTCTCGTAGTTCTTGGTGATGCGGCCGGGTTCGTCGCGGCTGGAAATCGTCATGCCGACAAAGACATGCGCTTCCCTGGCGTCGCTGATGCGGTAGACGAATTCCGTCACGTTGCGCGGGCCGACCAGTTCGCAGAAGCGCTTGAAGCTGCCGCGCTCTTCCGGGATGGTGACGGCGAATACCGCTTCCCGAGCTTCGCCCACCTCCGCCCGCTCGGCAACGAAGCGCAGCCGGTCGAAGTTCATGTTGGCGCCGCAGGCGATGGTCACCAGCGTCTGGCCGCGCACCGGCTTCTTGGATGCCCTGGCGCGCTCGATGTATTCCTTGGCGCCGGCAATCGCCAGTGCGCCGGCCGGTTCGAGGATGCTGCGGGTATCCTGGAACACGTCCTTGATGGCGGCGCACACCGCATCGGTGTCGACGATGATGATGTCATCGACCAGCTTCTTGGCGATGCGGAAGGTTTCCTCTCCCACCAGCTTGACCGCGGTGCCGTCGGAGAACAGGCCGACGTCGGGCAAGGCCACGCGGCGTCCGGCCTTGATGCTGCGCGCCATCGCATCGGAATCGACGGTCTGCACGCCGATGATCTTGATCTCCGGGCGCACCGCCTTGATGTAGGAGGCCACGCCGGAAATCAGGCCACCGCCGCCGATGGCCACGAAGATCGCATCGATCGGGCCGGTATGCTGGCGCAGGATTTCCATTGCGATCGTGCCCTGGCCGGCAATGACGTAAGGGTCGTCGAAGGGATGGACGAAGGTCAGCTTCTCCTTCTTTTCCAGCGTCAGCGCATGGTTGTAGGCGTCGGTGTAGGAGTCGCCGAACAGCACCACTTCGCCGCCGCGTGCCCTGACCGCATCGATCTTGACCGGCGGCGTGGTGGTCGGCATCACGATCACCGCGCGGCAGCCCAGCTTCGCCGCCGACAGCGCCACTCCCTGGGCGTGATTGCCGGCCGAGGCGCAGATGACGCCGCGCTTCAGCTGCGCCGGCGTCAGGTGCGCCATCTTGTTGTAGGCGCCGCGCAGCTTGAAGCTGAACACGCTCTGAATATCCTCGCGCTTGAGATAAATCTGGTTGTCCATGCGCTCGGACAGCGTAGGCGCAAACTCCAGCGGCGATTCAACGGCAACATCGTAGACGCGGGCGGTCAGGATTTTCTGTAGATAGTCGGTAGTCATAGGCTCGGCTTGGCTGCATGCCTTCCCCAATGCGGCATGCGAACCCGCAATTATAATGGACGCCCCTTGCCAGTCCCCCGATTGCATCGCATACCGGGGCTGGGCTCAATCTGATAATCCGATGATCGAATCCGCAGTCCGCTGGCTGTTGAATGTCCTTGCCGTGCCCGATGTCGGGCTGAGCTCCGTCTTCCTCATCAGCATCCTGTCGGCGACGCTGCTGCCGCTCGGGTCGGAACCGGCGGTGTTTGCCGTCACCAAGGCCAACCCGGCGCTGTTCTGGCCAGCCATCCTGGTCGCCACGGCGGGCAATACCATCGGCGGCATCATCGATTACTGGATGGGCTACGGCGCCAAGATGGCGCTGGCCAAGGAGCGCGAAAGCCGCTGGTTCGGCTGGCTGCAGCGCTACGGCGCCAAGACTTTGCTGCTGGCCTGGCTGCCGGCGATCGGCGATCCGCTGTGCGCGCTGGCCGGTTGGCTGAAGCTGCCGTTCTGGCCATCGGTGTTCTATATGACGATCGGCAAATTCCTGCGCTATGTGACCATGACCGCCGCACTGTTGTACGTTCCCGACGGTTTCTGGCGCGGGCTTGTCAATTTGTTCTGAAAAACGTTGCCCTGCTGCCAACTTTCGCCCAACGGATGGCAAATCGGCCATGTTTGCCGCCTTTTAGGCGCACGGATCGTAAGGCTGTTGCCGACTGCTGCATTGCATTAAGCTAAAATGCGCCTTTAAGGGTTCAGTCCTACCTATTCTTGATGAACGCCCCAGCTCAAATCCAAGTTCTGCTTTCCGAAACGCCCGGCGATGCACTTCCAGATCGCGTGCGCGAGATTCCCTACAACTACACTTCGTTTTCCGACCGCGAGATCGTCAAGCGCCTGCTCGGCGACGAAGCTTGGCTGCTCCTCGACCAGTTGCGCGGCGAACGCCAGACCGGCCGATCCGCGCGCATGCTGTATGAGGTGCTCGGCGACATCTGGGTAGTGCGCCGCAATCCCTACCTGCAGGACGACCTGCTGTCGAATCCGAAGCGCCGCCAGTCGCTGA
Organism: Noviherbaspirillum album; assembly: GCF_035916955.1. Taxonomy (NCBI): domain Bacteria; kingdom Pseudomonadati; phylum Pseudomonadota; class Betaproteobacteria; order Burkholderiales; family Oxalobacteraceae; genus Noviherbaspirillum; species Noviherbaspirillum album. The sequence continues at coordinate 112,647 of NZ_JAWIIV010000005.1, forward strand.
TCGATGCGCTCAACCACCGCCTCACCGAAGTCGAAAAGCGCCGCCTGACCACCGACCTGGCCGACGCCGGCGACGCCCATGCGCGCCTTCGCAGCGCCAATGTCGAGCTGCTGGTCAAGGCCGCCCGCAAGGCGGTGGCCGACTTCGGCGAAGAATTCCGCAACATGTACGACCTGCGCAAGCGCGCCACCCGCGTGCTGGGCCGCTACACCGCCAAGGACAACATCAAGTTCGACGGCCTGTCGCGCGTCTCGCACGTGACCGACGCCACCGACTGGCGGGTCGAATATCCGTTCGTCGTGCTGACGCCGGACGGCGAGGACGAGATGGCCGGCCTGGTCAAGGCCTGCATCGAGCTCGGCCTGACCATCATCCCGCGCGGCGGCGGCACCGGCTACACCGGCGGCGCCATTCCGCTGACGCCGATGTCGGCCGTGATCAACACCGAAAAGCTGGAACAGCTAGGCGAGGTCGAAATGACCATGCTGCCCGAGGTCGACCGTCCGTACGCGACCATCTATTCCGGCGCCGGCGTGGTGACCAAGCGCGTTTCCGATGCCGCCGAAAAGGCCGGCTTCGTGTTCGCGGTCGACCCGACCTCGGCCGAGGCATCCTGCATCGGCGGCAACGTCGCGATGAATGCCGGCGGCAAGAAGGCCGTGCTGTGGGGCACGGCGCTCGACAATCTGGCGAGCTGGCGCATGGTTGATCCGAACGGCGACTGGCTGGAAGTCACCCGCATCGGGCACAACCTCGGCAAGATCCACGACGCGCCGACAGCGAAATTCAAGCTGGAATGGACCAAGCCGTCCGAGCGCGGCGGCAAGGCCGGCGCGCCGTTCAAGACCGAATACCTGGAAATCGAAGGCCGCCGCTTCCGCAAGGAAGGGCTGGGCAAGGATGTCACCGATAAATTCCTTTCCGGCCTGCCGGGCGTGCAGAAGGAAGGCTGCGACGGGCTGATCACGTCCGCGCGCTGGATCCTGCACAAGATGCCCAAGCACACCCGCACCGTCTGCCTGGAATTCTTCGGCCAGGCGCGCGACGCGATTCCGTCCATCGTCGAGATCAAGGATTTCCTCGATGCGGAAGCGAAGAAGGGCGGGGCGATTCTCGCCGGCCTGGAGCACCTCGACGAGCGCTACCTGCGCGCGGTCGGCTATGCCACCAAGTCCAAGCGCGGCGTGCTGCCGAAGATGGCGCTGTTCGGCGACATCGTCGGCGACAACGAGGAAGCCGTCGCCCGCGCCGCTTCCGAAGTAATTCGCATGGCCAATACCCGCGTCGGCGAAGGCTTCGTCGCGGTGAGCCCGGAGGCGCGCAAGAAATTCTGGCTCGACCGCGCCCGCACCGCGGCGATCGCCAAGCACACCAATGCGTTCAAGATCAATGAAGACGTGGTCATCCCGCTCGACCGCATGGGCGAGTACACCGACGGCATCGAACGCATCAACATCGAACTGTCGATCCGCAACAAGCTTCAGCTGATCGACCAGCTGGCCAAGTTCTTCGCCACCGGCCATCTGCCGCTGGGCAAGAGCGAGGACGCGGAAGCCAACGACATCCCGGCCGAAGAGCTGCTGGGCGACCGCGTCGCGCAGGCGCGCCAGCTGATCGACGACACCGATGCGCGCTGGGGCTACCTGCTGGCCAACCTCGACAAGCCGCTCGTCGAGGCGCGCGACGACCTCGCCGCGCGCGGCGTATCTATGACCTGGATCGACGAGCGCCTGCAGCGCCAGCCCGACGCCAAGGTATTCCACGTGGTGCAGGACCGCACCATCCGCGTATCGTGGAAAGCGGAAGTGCGCGCGCCGCTGCGCCAGATCTTCAACGGCGGCGCGTTCAAGCTCATCGTCGACGAATGCAGCGCGATCCACAAGCGCGTGCTGCGCGGCCGCGTCTTCGTGGCCCTGCACATGCATGCGGGCGACGGCAACGTGCATACCAACCTGCCGGTCAACTCCGATCATTACGAAATGCTGCAGGATGCGCATGCGGCGGTCGAGCGCATCATGGTGCTGGCCCGTTCGCTCAACGGCGTCATCTCCGGCGAGCATGGCATCGGCATCACCAAGCTGGAATTCCTGACCGAAGAGGAGATCCAGGATTTCCGCGACTACAAGCTGCGCGTCGATCCGGAAGGCCGCTTCAACAAGGGCAAGCTGCTCAACGATCCGGCCATGCCGGCCGACCTGCGCAATGCCTACACGCCGTCGTTCGGCCTGATGGGCCATGAATCGCTGATCATGCAGCAGAGCGACATCGGCGCCATCGCCAACAGCGTCAAGGACTGCCTGCGCTGCGGCAAGTGCAAGCCGGTCTGCTCGACCCATGTGCCGCGCGCCAACCTGCTGTACTCGCCGCGCAACAAGATCCTCGCAACCTCGCTGCTGGTCGAAGCCTTCCTGTATGAAGAGCAGACCCGCCGCGGCGTGTCGATCAAGCACTGGGAGGAGTTCGAGGATGTGGCCGACCATTGCACCGTCTGCCACAAGTGCGTGACACCTTGCCCGGTCGATATCGACTTCGGCGACGTCTCGATGAACATGCGCAACCTGCTGCGCAAGATGGACAAGAAATCCTTCAACCCCGGCACCACTGCGGCGATGTTCTTCCTGAATGCGACCGATCCGGCCACCATCAATGCCACCCGCGCGGCGATGACCGGCCTCGGCTACAAGGCCCAGCGCATCGCCAACGACATGCTGAAGAAGTTTGCGAAGAAGCAGACCAAGGCGCCGCCGGCCACCCACGGCAAGCCGCCGATCAAGGAACAGGTCATTCACTTCGTCAACAAGAAGATGCCGGGCAATCTGCCGAAGAAGACCGCGCGCGCGCTGCTCGACATCGAAGACGACAAGATCGTGCCGATCATCCGCGATCCGAAGAAGACCACCGCCGATACCGAAGCGGTGTTCTACTTTCCGGGTTGCGGCTCGGAGCGCCTGTTCTCGCAGGTCGGCCTGGCCACGCAGGCGATGCTCTGGCATGTCGGCGTGCAGACCGTGCTGCCGCCGGGCTACCTGTGCTGCGGTTACCCGCAGCGCGGTTCCGGCCAGTACGACAAGGCCGAGAAAATGATGACCGACAACCGCGTGCTGTTCCACCGCATGGCCAACACGCTGAACTACCTCGACATCAAGACAGTCGTAGTGTCGTGCGGCACCTGCTTTGATCAGCTGCAGAGCTACGAATTCGAGAAGATCTTCCCGGGCTGCCGGATCATCGACATCCACGAATATCTGCTCGAAAAGAACGTGAAGCTGGAAGGCGTGGCGGGCACCCGATACATGTACCATGACCCCTGCCACACGCCGATGAAGCAGCAAGATCCGCTGAAGACGGTGAACGCGCTGATCACCACCGGCGACGGCGTCAAGGTCGAGAAGAACGACCGCTGCTGCGGCGAGTCCGGCACCTTCGCGGTAAGCCGGCCCGACATCTCGACCCAGGTCCGCTTCCGCAAGGAAATCGAAATGAAGAAGGGCGCGGACAAGCTGCGCGGCGACGGTTTCGGCGGCGACGTGAAGATTCTCACTTCCTGCCCATCGTGCCTGCAGGGCCTGAACCGCTACAATGAAGATTCCGGTACCACCGCGGACTATATCGTGGTGGAAATGGCCCGGCATCTGCTCGGCGAGAACTGGCTGCCCGACTATGTGGCGCGGGCAAACAGCGGCGGTATCGAACGCGTTCTCGTCTAAGCGGCGGCCGGGCTCGTTCAACCTGTCGACAGGAAAAAGATGGCTAAAGAAGCGTGTGAACTGTGCATGCATCCCGGTGGCGAAGTCATCTACCGGGATGACAATTACCGAATCGTGCTGGTCGACGACGAGCGTTATCCCGGCTTTTGCCGCGTGATCTGGAACGCGCACGCCGCCGAGATGACCGACTTGTCGACCGCGGAACGGGCGATCCTTATCGCCGCCGTGTGGCAGGTCGAGGAAGCGATCCGCGAAACCATGCAGCCGCACAAGATCAACGTCGCCAGCCTCGGCAATGTCGTTCCCCACCTGCACTGGCACGTGATCCCGCGCTACGAGAACGACGCGCATTTTCCCAATCCGATCTGGGGCGAGATCAAGCGCACCCCGGTCTCGAGCGAACTGGCCAAGCGCAAGGCCATGGTGCCGCGCCTGCGCGAAGCGCTGCAGGCGCGCTTCGAGGAGTCGCTGCTGTAGGCAGTGCAACGACACGATCAGCCTTTTACATTCACCGACCCAGCCCATGGCCAATACCAAGACAGCGGCACCCGCACCGACCTCGCTAACCGTCCGCAGCCAATCCCGGGTGCTGGAAATTGCCTTCGATTCGGGCGAGGAATTCTCCCTGCCCTTCGAATTCCTGCGCGTCTATTCGCCGTCCGCCGAAGTACGCGGGCATGGCGCCGGCCAGGAAGTGCTGCAGACAGGCAAGCGCAACGTCACGATCAACCAGATGGAGCCTGTCGGCAACTATGCGGTGAAGCCGGAGTTCTCGGATGGCCACAACTCCGGCCTCTTTTCCTGGGATTACCTGTACTGGCTGGGCAGCAACCAGCCAGAGCTCTGGGAAGACTACCTGCAGCGCCTGGAAGCTGCGGGGCATACCCGTGAGAGCGGCCGCGATGCGCCAATGCCGGAAGCCGGCGGACATGCCTGCGGACATCACCACTGATCAACACTGAAGCACCTTCAGGTGCGCTATAACGCGCGCCTCATGGAACGCTTGGCGGCGGCGCGTGTCTGCACTTGTATAATGCGCGCTGGACCAATCAGCCTGACGCCATGACCAATACCACCCATTTCGGTTATCAGACCGTTTCTGAAGACGAGAAGGTACACAAAGTCGCCGAAGTCTTTCATTCCGTCGCCGCAAAATACGACGTGATGAACGACCTGATGTCCGGCGGCCTGCACCGTGTGTGGAAGGCATTCACCATTGCTCAGGCAGGCGTGCGTCCAGGCTTCAAGGTGCTCGACATCGCCGGCGGCACCGGCGACCTGTCCAAGGCCTTCGCCAGGCAGGCCGGTCCGACCGGCGAAGTCTGGCTGACCGACATCAACGAATCGATGCTGCGCGTCGGGCGCGACCGGCTATTGAACAAGGGGCTGATGACCCCCACCTTGTTATGCGATGCGGAGAAGCTGCCGTTCCCGAGCAATTATTTCGACCGCGTCAGCGTGGCCTTCGGCCTGCGCAACATGACGCACAAGGATGCCGCGCTGGCCGAGATGCGCCGCGTGCTCAAGCCGGGCGGCAAGCTGCTGGTGCTGGAATTTTCGAAAGTCAACGAGGCCTTGCAAAAGCCGTACGATCTTTACTCGTTCTCCGTGTTGCCGTGGCTGGGCAAGCGGATCGCCAACGATGCCGAGAGCTATCGCTACCTCGCCGAATCGATCCGCATGCATCCCGACCAGGAAACGCTGAAGAGCATGATGGAAACCGCCGGGCTGGAACGTGTCGAATACTTCAACCTGACCGCCGGCGTGGCGGCATTGCATACCGGTATCAAGCTGTAGGGCCAAATTGTAGGACCACACCGCAGGACAACTGCAAGACAACCGTAGGAGAGTGCCATGAAGAAGTATCTGATTGCATTGATGATCGCGCTCAGTTCGGCCACCATGGTGGTCGCCGACGCGGAAGCCAAGCGTATGGGCGGCGGCAGTTCCATCGGCCGCCAGTCGCAGGGTGTCAGCCGCCAGACTCCGCCGGCCGCGCCGAACCAGGCGACCCAGGCCAGTCCTTCTTCTCCTGCGGCGGCCCCGGCGGGCGTCACGCCCAGGCCGGCCAGCCCATGGCGCAACATCCTCGGCGGCGCGCTGCTCGGCCTCGGCCTCGGCGCATTGCTGTCGCATTTCGGCATCGGCGGCGCCTTCGCCAGCGCCATCGCGACCATCCTGATGATCGCGCTGCTGGCCTTCGCCGTGATGTTCATCATCCGCATGATCCGCAACCGGAACGGCGGCGGCCAGCGCCAGCCGGCCTACTCGGCCGCACATAGCCCGGGCGGTTCCTCCGGGCCCATGATGCGCACGCCGGAAATCGGCTCGCGCATCGAGCCGCAGGCGCGGCCGGCAGCCTTCCAGGCCGAGCCGATGGCGGGAGCAGCAACGGCCGCCGCGGCCGCCACGTCCAGCCTGCCGGCAGGCTTCGATGTCGACGGCTTCCTGCGCCATGCCAAGACTTACTTCATCCGTCTGCAGGCAGCCTGGGACCGTGCCGACATCGACGACATCCGCGAATTCACCACGCCGGAAATGTTCGCCGAACTGCGCCTCCAGTTGCAGGAGCGCGGTGCATCGCCCAACCATACCGATGTGGTGTCGCTCAATGCGGAGCTGCTGAAGGTCGATCAGGTCGGCGACGACTACCTGGCCACTGTACGCTTCTCCGGTATGATCCGCGAAGCCCAGAATGCGCCGGCGGAATCCTTCGTCGAGGCATGGAACCTGAGCAAGCCGGTCGCGGGACAGGGCGGCTGGGTACTGGCCGGCATCCAGCAGCTCTCGGACGTCGCCTGACAAGAACTTGCAAGACATTGCCGAAGCGCATACCGGCAAACTGGTAAACTGGGACCGCCCGTGGATAATCACGGGCGGTTTTCTTTTGCGATCATGATTCGTTTTCCGATGCCTCCCCCCATGCGTTCTTCACTGCTTTCGCCCATTCCGGCCGCGATCAATCATCTCCTCGACCGCGAGCCCTGGGCGCGCGACAAGCTGGCGCGCCATGCCGGGAAGGTCGCCGTGTTCGACGCCGGCGTCATCGCGGTGCGGCTCAGGATCGCGGGCGACGGCATGGTGCAGGCCGCCGACCCGGATGAAGTGCCCGGCGTCACCATCCGCGCCAGGCTTTCCGACCTGCCGCTGATCGCCCGCAACCGCGAACAGGCCTTCTCCTACGTGCAGATCGAAGGCGACGCCGACTTCGCCAACACCATTTCCCAGCTCAGCCAGTCGCTGCGCTGGGAAGCCGAGGAAGACCTGGCGAAGCTGATCGGCGACGTGCCGGCGGTGCGGGTGGTGGGGGGGGTGAAGGCGGCCATCGGTACCGCCCGGGCGACGCAGCAGAAACTGGCCGAAAACCTTGCCGAATACTTTCTCGAGGAAAATCCCATGCTGGTCAGGCCGCAGTCGGTCGCCGACTTTTCCGCCGACGTGAACCGGTTGCGCGACGATGTCGAACGGCTGTCCAAGCGCATTGAACGCCTGAAGGGAAGCCGCTGATGTTTTTCAAGGTATTGCGGCTTGCAAAAATTACCCGCGTGGCACTGAAGTATGGTCTGGACAACATTGCCATGTCCGGCCTCACTAGCCCGCGCATCGCAGGATTGCTCAATGCGCTGGTGTTCTGGCGTGACATTTCCACCCCGCGCGGCGTCAGGCTGCGCCGGGCGCTTGAGGAACTGGGACCGATCTTCGTCAAGTTCGGCCAGGTGCTGTCCACGCGGCGCGACCTGATGCCGCCGGACATCGTCGATGAGCTGGCCAAGCTGCAGGACCGGGTGCCGCCCTTCGATTCGCAGCTGGCGATCGCCCAGATCCGCAAGGCCCTGGGCGCGCATCCCGACCAGTTGTTCGCCAGTTTCGACCCGGTGCCGGTGGCTTCCGCTTCGATCGCGCAGGTGCATTTCGCCACGCTCAAGGATGGCACCCAGGTCGCGGTCAAGGTGCTGCGCCCGGGCATGAAGCGTTCCATCGATGAAGACGTGGCGCTGATGCAGATCGCCGCCGGCCTGGTCGAAAAGCTGTGGGCCGACGGCCGCCGCCTGAAGCCGCGCGAGGTAGTCGCCGAATTCGACAAGTACCTGCACGATGAACTCGACCTGATGCGCGAGGCCGCCAACGCCAGCCAGCTGCGCCGCAACTTCATCGGCTCCGACCTGCTGATGGTGCCGGAAATGTTCTGGGACTACTGCTCGACCTCGGTGATCGTGATGGAGCGCATGCGCGGCATCCCGATCTCGCAGATCGACAGGCTGGTAGCCGAGGGCGTCGACATGTCCAAGCTGTCGCGCGACGGCGTTGAAATCTTTTTCACCCAGGTGTTCCGCGACGGCTTCTTCCATGCCGACATGCACCCGGGGAACATCCTGGTGTCGGTCGAGCCGGAAACCTTCGGCCGCTACATCGCACTGGACTTCGGCATCGTCGGCACGCTGACCGACTTCGACAAGGATTACCTGTCGCAAAATTTCCTTGCCTTTTTCCGCCGCGACTACAAGCGGGTGGCGGAAGCCCATATCGAGTCCGGCTGGGCGCCGAAGGAAACCCGGGTCGACGAGCTGGAGTCGGCGGTGCGGGCCTGCTGCGAACCGATTTTCGACCGGCCGCTGCGCGACATCTCCTTCGGGCAGGTGCTGCTGCGCCTGTTCCAGACCTCGCGCCGCTTCAATGTGGAAGTGCAGCCGCAGCTGGTGCTGCTACAGAAGACCCTGCTCAACATCGAGGGCCTGGGCCGCCAGCTCGATCCCGATCTCGACCTGTGGAAGACGGCCAAGCCCTACCTGGAGCGCTGGATGGAGGAGCAGATCGGCTGGCGCGGCATGATTGCCCGCTTCAAGGAAGAGGCTCCGCATTACAACAAGGTCATCCCGCAATTGCCGCGCCTGGCGCATCAGTTGATGACCGCCAAGGTCGACGAGCCGCGCGAGAATGCCGAACTGCTGCGGCAGCTGATCGCAGAACAGCGGCGCACCAACCTGCTGCTCGGCTTCGCGGTGTATTTCGGCGGCGGACTGGCCGGCGGCATCCTGGTGGCGCAGCTGGCCATGCGCTGGTATCACTTCCTGCATTGATGCGATGAGTATCCGATGACAGCCAAATTCGACAGCCGCGATCCCCGGGCGCCGGAATTCTGGACCGAGCGCTTCGAGAAACAATTCACGCCCTGGGACCGTGGCGGCGTGCCGCAGGCCTTGCGGGATTTCGCGGCACGTTCGCCGGAGCCGCGCGAGACCCTGATCCCGGGCTGCGGCACCGGCCATGAAGCCGTCTACCTGGCCGAAGCCGGGTGGAGCGTGACCGCCATCGACTTTTCCGAGGCGGCCGTGGATGCCGCCCGCGCCGCCGCCGGCAAATGGGCGGACCGCATCGTGACCGCCGACTTTTTCACTTTCGTACCGGCGCGCCCGCCGCAGCTGATCTATGAACGCGCCTTCCTCTGCGCGCTGCCGCCGGAGCGCTGGATCGCCGTCGCGCGGCGCTGGTCGGAACTTCTGGAGCCCGGCGCGCTTCTTGCTGGATTTTTCTATTTCGACAAAACGCCCAAGGGGCCGCCTTTTGGCACGTCGGAACACGATTTGCATGCGCTGCTGTCGCCGTCTTTCGACCGGATCGAGGATGCCGGCGTCACCGATTCGGTGCAGGTGTTCGCCGGCAAGGAGCGCTGGCAAGTATGGCGCCGCAAGTAAGGAATGGAGAACCATGCGTGAACCAGGCACGAACTATGCGCGAACTTAGCCACATCGTCGCCGGGATTCTGTTCATTAAGGAGAACACGCCGCTATAATGCCGGCAAACAATTTCTGCCGACTGTTCTTGACCAAGGATCGCCGATGAACACTTTGCTCTGGTTTGTTGTCCTCTACTGGATAATTTCGGTCGGCATCGGCATCTATGCTGCCCGCCGCGTCAAGAACTCCAAGGATTTCGCGGTCGCGGGCAGGGCGCTGCCGATGTATGTGGTCACCGCGACGGTGTTCGCCACCTGGTTCGGCTCCGAAACGGTGCTCGGCATTTCTTCCACTTTTGTCAAGGAAGGCCTGCGCGGCGTAATTTCCGATCCGTTCGGCTCTTCGCTCTGCCTGGTGCTGGTCGGCCTGTTCTTCGCCCGTCCGCTGTACCGGATGAACCTGCTCACCATCGGCGACTTCTTCCGCAACAAGTACGGCCGCACGGTGGAGGTGCTGATCACCCTGTGCATCGTGGTTTCCTACCTCGGCTGGGTCGCGGCGCAGATCAAGGCGCTGGGGCTGGTGTTCAGCGTGGTGTCGGGCGGCATGTGGTCGGTGGCCATCACCGACTTCCTGCAGATGATCATCATCGTGATCGGCATGCTCTATATCGGCTGGGAAGTGTCAGGCATGACCGGCGGCGTCGGCGTGGTGATTCAGCATGCCTCGGACGCCGGCAAGCTCAATCTCTGGCCCGAGCCCACCGGAAGGGAAATCCTCTGGTTCATCGCCGCCTGGATCACCATGATGCTCGGATCCATTCCGCAGCAGGACGTGTTCCAGCGGGTCGCCTCGTCCAAGAATGAAAAGATCGCCGGCAATGCGTCGGTGCTGGGCGGCGTGCTGTATTTCTGCTTCGCCTTCATCCCGATGTTCCTCGCCTACTCGGCAACCCTGATCGATCCCAAGATGGTGTCGGAACTGATCGACGTCGATCCGCAGCTGATCCTGCCGACCCTGATCATGACCCAGGTGCCGGTATTCGCCCAGGTGATGTTCTTCGGCGCGCTGCTGTCGGCCATCAAGAGCTGCGCCAGCGCCACGCTGCTTGCGCCATCGGTCACCTTCACCGAAAACATCCTGAAGGGAATGATGCCGAACCAGACCGACAAGCAATTCCTGCTGACGATGCGCATCGTGGTGGTGATCTTCACCGTCATCGTCACGTCCTTCGCGATGAATACCGAAGCGAGCATCTTCCATATGGTCGAAAATGCCTACAAGGTCACGCTGGTCGCTGCCTTCGTGCCGCTCGCCTTTGGCCTGTACTGGAAGCGCGCCACGCGCCAGGGCGCGCTGACCGCGATCGCCCTCGGCCTGAGCTCCTGGCTGCTGCTGGAAATCTTCAGCGGGGAAGAGGGTTACTGGCCGCCGCAGCTGGTCGGCTTCCTGTTCAGCCTCGGCGGCATGCTGGTCGGCTCGCTGCTGACCCAGGCGCAGCCGCGCCAGGCAACGGTGTCCCACTAAGCCTGGAGGGCGCATGCCCATCCGGCACCGATGGAAAAGCCGCGGAGGATTCCGCGGCTTTTTTATTGATGGACAGCCTGTCAATGACAGACTGTCCAGGGCTGCTCCAAAGTAAATCAGTCCGCAACGTCTTGCCGAAAGCCTTTATAATTCAGGGTTTTGGATGATTTTTGCGGGGTTATTCGATGCCAATTTATGCTTATCGCTGCGAATCTTGCGGTTTCGCTAAAGACGTATTGCAAAAAGTGTCCGACGCGCCGCTGACGGATTGTCCGTCCTGCGCCAAAAGCACCTTCAAGAAACAATTGACCGCGGCCGGCTTCCAGCTCAAGGGCACCGGCTGGTACGTGACCGATTTCCGCAACGGCAGCGGCGGCACGTCGGCACCGGCCGCTGCCGGCACGCCCGCAGCTGCCGCGGACAAGCCTGCCGCCGGCTCCGATTCCGGCACGGCATCAGGGTCGTCCGCAAGCCCGGCCGATTCGACCGTTTCAACCGGATCAACTGCGACGACATCGGCCACCTGACGCAAGCACGCGCCTGCGACGCTCACGGATAACAACAACCATGCGTAAATATTTTGTCACCGGCCTGCTGATCCTGGTTCCGCTTGCAATCACATTGTGGGTGCTGAACCTGATCATCAGCACGATGGACCAGTCGCTGCTGCTGCTGCCGGAGCGCTGGCAGCCCAAGCAGCTGATCGGCTTCCATATTCCCGGCATGGGCACGATGCTGACGCTGGTGATCATCTTCGTGACCGGCCTGCTGACTCGCAACTTCATCGGCAAGAAACTGGTGTACGCATGGGAACTGCTGCTGACGCGCATTCCCGTCGTCAACTCGATCTATTCGAGCGTCAAGCAGGTGTCGGACACGCTGTTCTCTTCGTCCGGCAATGCCTTCCGCAAGGCGGTGCTGGTGCAGTATCCGCGCCAGGGTTCCTGGACCATCGCCTTCCTCACCGGCACGCCCGGCGGCGATGTGCGGAACCATCTGGTGGGCGACTATATCAGCGTCTATGTGCCCACCACGCCGAACCCGACCTCGGGATTTTTCCTGATGATGCCGCGCTCCGATGCCATCGAGCTGGACATGACCGTCGATGAAGCCCTGAAGTACATCGTGTCGATGGGCGTGGTGTCGCCCGAATACGTTGTTGCCGCTTCCAAGAACCTGAAGGCGGTTCCGCCGCCGATCTGATACCCGAACACAAGCGTTTTTCCCGGGGTCCCGAACGGCGGTCCATGATGGCGGCGACGGGATCATCCCCAAGAATCTGAACTGGAAACTGAATATGTCTATGCGAACCCATTATTGCGGCCTCGTCACCGAGGAGCTTCTCGGCCAAACCGTCAGCCTGTGCGGCTGGGTGCATCGCCGGCGCGACCACGGCGGCGTGATCTTCATCGACCTGCGCGACCGCGAAGGCCTGGTGCAGGTCGTCTGCGACCCGGATCGCGCAGATGTATTCAAGACCGCCGAAGCGGTGCGCAACGAATTCTGCGTGCGCATTACCGGCCTGGTGCGCAACCGTCCGGAAGGCACCACCAACGCCAACCTCAAGTCCGGCAAGATCGAAGTGCTTGCGCACAACCTGGAAGTGCTGAACGCCTCGGTTACGCCGCCGTTCCAGCTCGACGACGACAACCTGTCCGAGACCACCCGCCTGACGCACCGCGTGCTCGACCTGCGCCGTCCGCAGATGCAGAACAACCTGCGCCTGCGCTACAAGGTCACGATGGAAGTGCGCAAGTTCCTCGACGCCAACGGCTTCATCGACATCGAGACGCCGATGCTCACCAAGTCCACGCCGGAAGGTGCGCGCGACTACCTGGTGCCGTCGCGCGTCAACGCCGGCAACTTCTTCGCGCTGCCGCAGTCGCCGCAGCTGTTCAAGCAGCTGCTGATGGTGGCCAACTTCGACCGCTACTACCAGATCACCAAGTGTTTCCGCGACGAGGACCTGCGCGCCGATCGCCAGCCGGAATTCACCCAGATCGACTGCGAAACCTCGTTCATGAACGAACAGGAAATCCGCGACATGTTCGAAGGCATGATCCGCGGCGTGTTCAAGAACACGCTCGACATCGACCTGCCGAATCCCTTCCCGGTGATGGAGTATGCGGAGGCGATGGGCCTCTACGGTTCCGACAAGCCGGACATGCGCGTCAAGCTGCAGTTCACCGACCTCACCGCCGTGATGAAGGATGTCGACTTCAAGGTCTTCTCCGGCGCCGCCAACATGGAAGGCGGCCGCGTGGTCGGCCTGCGCGTGCCGGGCGGCGGCGCGATGCCGCGTTCCGAGATCGATGCCTACACCCAGTTCGTCGCCATCTACGGCGCCAAGGGCCTGGCCTACATCAAGGTCAATGAAAAGGCAAAGGGCCGGGACGGCCTGCAGTCGCCGATCGTCAAGAACATCCATGACGCCGCGCTGACCGCCATCATCGAGCAGACCGGCGCCCAGGATGGCGACCTGATCTTCTTCGGCGCCGACAAGGCGAAGGTGGTCAACGATGCGATCGGCGCCTTGCGCGTGAAGATCGGCCACAGCGATTTCGGCAAGAAGAGCGGCCTGTTCGAAGACGCCTGGAAGCCGCTGTGGGTCATCGACTTCCCGATGTTCGAGTACGACGAGGACAACCAGCGCTACGCCGCCGCGCACCATCCGTTCACCTCGCCGAAGGATGGTCACGAGGACCTGCTGGAAACGGATCCCGGCAAGGCGCTGGCGAAGGCCTACGACATGGTGCTCAACGGCTGGGAACTGGGCGGCGGTTCGGTCCGTATCCACCGCGCCGACGTGCAGAGCAAGGTGTTCCGCGCGCTCAAGATCGATGCCGAGGAAGCGCAGCTCAAGTTCGGCTTCCTGCTCGACGCGCTGCAGTACGGCGCGCCGCCGCATGGCGGCCTGGCATTCGGCCTCGACCGCATCGTCACCATGATGACCGGCGCCGAGTCGATCCGCGACGTGATCGCCTTCCCGAAGACCCAGCGCGCGCAGTGCCTGCTGACCCAGGCGCCGTCCGAAGTCGACGAGAAGCAGCTGCGCGAACTGCACATCCGCCTGCGCAACGTGGAGCCGGCGGTCAAGGCTTGAGCTTGGCAACCGATTGAAGAAAAGGCGCAGGCAACTGCGCCTTTTTCTTTTTTCGCCTTGCCGTGCTCGCATTCCTGCGGTGCAAAATTAGGCATGGCATCCCTTCGGGTATCATTTCCCTACCGCTTCATTGCGCATTCCACGCCAACGCATGCACAAGCCTTACAAAATCCCGGAATCCGTGCTGGTCGTGATCCACAGCCCGGAGCTTGACGTCCTCCTGATCGAACGCGCAGACAAGCCGGGTTTCTGGCAATCGGTGACCGGCTCCAAGGATGCGGAAGACGAGCCGGTGCAGCAGACCGCCGTCCGCGAAGTCTTCGAGGAAACCGGCATCCGCATCATCGATGAAACTTCGGACATCGAAGGCCAATCCAACAGCGTGTCCATCAGCAATCTGAACAATTGGCAACTCTCCAACGTCTACGAAATCTATCCCGTCTGGCGGCACCGCTACGCACCCGGCGTGACGCGCAACATCGAGCACGTATTCGGACTGCTGGTGCCGCGCGATATCCCGGTAGTGCTCGCGCCGCGCGAACACATCAGCCAGATGTGGCTCCCTTACCGGGAAGCGGCGGACAAGTGCTTTTCTCCATCGAATGCGGAAGCCATCCTGCAGCTGCCGAAATACAGCCAGCGGCAGCGGCCGGAAAAGGCCTGATGCGTAGCGCTGCGCCAGGCATGCACCAATCGAGTGCGGCGCGCAAGCCCGCACATCGCCGCTCATCACCCAGAATGCCCACATGAAAATCCGGATAGCCACTTACAACATCCATAAAGGCGTCAGCTCGCTGCGCAGCATGCCTCGCGTACATGCGCTGAAGCAGGCGCTCACCTCAATGGAAGCCGACATCCTGTTCCTGCAGGAAGTGCAGGGCCGGCACGACAAGTTCGCGATGCGCCATGCCTCGCTCTGGCCAGAGCAGGAGCAGCATCACTTCCTGGCCGGCGAATCGCACCAGGCGGTGTATGGCATGAATGCGGTGTACGACCACGGTCATCACGGCAATGCGCTGCTCAGCCGCTTTCCGGTGTTGTCCTCGACCAATCAGGACGTGTCCGACCATGCCTACGAATCGCGCGGCATCCTGCACTGCGTGGTGCAATTGCCCGAGACCGAGCTGCATTGCTATGTGATCCATCTCGGGCTGTTTGCGCGCAGCCGCAAGCGCCAGACCGATGCGCTGATCGAAGCCGTCAGCACCTCGTCGCCGCCGGACGCGCCGCTGATCATCGCCGGCGATTTCAACGACTGGACCAACCAGCTCAGCGACTCGCTGCGCAATCGTCTCGGTGTATGCGAGGTATTCGACGAGAACCTGCCATCGCGCGGTTTCGGACTCTACCTGCGCAGCCTGAGCGGGCGGGGGCCAAAGGCCATGCCGGCGCGCACCTTTCCCGCCGCGTTGCCCTGGCTGCGCCTTGACCGCATCTATGTGCGCGGCCTGCAGATTGAAAGCGCGCAAGTTCTGCGCGGACCGATATGGGCCAAGCTGTCGGACCATGCGCCCATCGTCGCTTCGCTTGCGTTGAAATAGGCTTCGATAGCGCCGCCGGGTTAGAATCGATTGCAATGTCGTTGTCGGATCCTGGTTCCGGGCCTCCCATCCTTGCCATGCGTCCCACCGAATTCCTTGCTCATAACCATGTCGCGCTTCTGCATCGCGGCATCGAATTCTTCCCCGCGCTGATTTCCGCGATCGATCACGCGCGCACCGAGATTTACCTGGAGACCTACATCTTCACCCTCGATGCCACCGGCATCCGGGTCAGGGATGCGCTGCTGGCTGCCGCCGCGCGCGGCGTCACGGTCAACGTCATCACCGACTGGCTCGGCACCGGCCACCGGCAATCGGTGGCGCTGCGCAACCAGCTGCGCGCGGGCGGCGTGCATCATCGCATCTTCAACAGCTGGTTCCACCGGGGCGTGGCGCGTACCCATCGCAAGATCTGCGTGGTCGACCGCGAAGTCGCCTTTCTGGGCGGACTCAACATCAATGACGACTTCCTCTCCGACGACGGATTCGAAACGCCGCTGCCGGCGCCGCGCTGGGACTTCGCGGTACGCATCCACGGCCCGCTGGTGGAAACCATCCATTTCGACATCCAGTCGCAGTGGCTGCTGCTGGGCGGCGTGAATCTGCGCTACCGGTGGGAACGCTTCCGCGAGCGCCAGACCAAGTCGGCCACGGCGGTCCAGCATGAAGCCCATGAAGCGATGGCGGCGCTGGTGCTGCGCGACAACCTGCGCAACCGGCGCACCATCCAGCGCACCTATCTAAAGGCATTGGGCAATGCGCGTCACAGCGCCTGGCTGGCCAATCCCTATTTCGCGCCGGGGCGCAAGCTGCGCGACGGACTTGCCGCCGCTGCAAGGCGCGGCGTCAAGGTCACGCTGCTGCTCGGCGTCGGCCAGTTCCGCATCCAGGATGCGGTGGCCCATTCCTTCTATCCCAAGCTGCTCAAGAGCGGCGTGCGCGTGGTCGAATACCGCAAGACCCAGCTGCACGGCAAGGTCGCCGTCATCGACGATGAATGGGCAACGGTCGGCTCCAGCAACTGGGACGGGCTTAGCCTGTTCGTCAACCAGGAAGCCAATGTCGTCGTGCGCCAGCACGACTTCGCCCGCACCTTGCGCGGCCATATCCAGGATGCGGTGGAAGAAAGCGTGACGATACGGCCCGAAGACTTTGCCAATATTCCCTGGCACCAGCGGGCCTGGTATGGCGCCGCCTATTTCCTCTACAAGAGCATTCTGCGCATCATCACGCTCGGCCGCTATACCGAGTGAAGGCTCATTCAGCGCAGCCGGGACCACACGGCAGCCAGCCGCTTCGTCGCATCGCGTATCTGGCCCGGCGTGAGCGCGCTGAATCCCATCACGAAACCTTGCCGCGCATGCGGGCCGAGATAAAGCCGCGACAGCATGGGCAGGTCGATGCCAACGCCTTCGGCGATTGCTGACAGCTTGCGGTCGGAGCCGCGCTGGTCCGGCAGCAGGCAGCTCATCTGCAGGCCGCCGGCGGCGGCTCCGGGCAGCAGCCGGCTGCCAAGATGGCGTTCCAGTTCATCGAGAAAGATGTCGCGCCGCGCCCGGTACAGTTCGCGCATGCGCCGCACATGCGCCATGAAATGCCCGTCCTGCATGAAGTCGGCCAGCACCGCCTGGGTCAGCGGAGAGGTGTGGCCGTCGATCTGGCTGCGCCCTGCCACGAAGGCCGTTACCAGCGGTTTCGGCACCACCAGGTAGGCGACCCGGATGCCAGGAAACAGCACCTTGGAAAAGGTGCCGACGTACAGCACCCGCTGATGGCGGTCGAGGCCGTGGATGGCAGCCAGCGGCCGGCTGTCGTAGTGGAACTCGCTGTCGTAGTCGTCTTCCACGATCCAGGCCTGTTCGCGCCGCGCCCAATCGATCAGCCGCAGCCGGCGCTGCAGGCTCAGCGCCATGCCCAGCGGGTACTGGTGAGACGGCGTCACATAGGCCAGCCGCGCCTTCGGCGCGGCGCGCAGTGCATCGTCGATGCGCATGCCGTCGTCATCCACCGGCACCGGGACCAGTGCGGCGCCAGCGCCGGCGAACGCGGTCTGCGCCCCGCGATAACCCGGATCCTCCAGCCAGACCTGGTCTCCGGGATCGAGCGTCATCATGGCGATCAGCGTCAGCGCCTGCTGCGAACTGGTCAGCACCAGCACCTGCTCCGCATCGCAATCGACGCCGCGCGACAGCGACAGGTATTGCGCGATGACTTCGCGCAGCTGCGGCAAGCCCTGGCGGTCGCCGTACATCATCCAGCGCTGCGGCGCATGCCGCGCATGGCGGGCGAGAAGACGCTGCCAGATAGCGGCGGGAAAGGAATCCAGCGCCGGCATGCCGGCGGAAAAGGCGCGCACTTCCAGCGCATCAATGCAGCCGCCCATCGCTGCGATGCGGTGGCCGCGCGTTGAAAGCTGCGCCTCGGGCACAGTCTGCGACATGACGATCTTGCGGCGTGCCGGGATGCGCGCCGCGCTGGCGCCGCTGACGAAGCTGCCGCTGCCGATGCTGCGCTCAAGGTAACCTTCTTCCTCCAGCTGGGCATAGGCCGCTTCGGCGGTGCTGCGCGAGACGCCAAGATCCGAGGCCAGCGCCCGCGTCGACGGCAGGCGGTCGCCGGCGTGCAGAGTCGCATCGACGATGGCGGTGCGGATCGCGCGGTACAGCCGGGTGGACAGATTGGGCTGCGTGTCGTGGTTGTGCTCAAGCAGGGTCAGCAATACCCCGCTCAGCTTGCGGCCGGATGAAGGCATGGGGACGTTCCAAGTGGTCTGCGGTGTTGGTTGAAAATGGTCTGCCCGGGCAAACCAATCGCAGGTAGCATGATGGCATGGATTCAACTTCAGGCACAGGGAAGGGCACCGCAATGCAAGCGCAACAAGCACAACTCCAGCACTACCTTGACAAGCTCGCCTACGAGATCGATTCCTGGGATCTCAGCGTGGCGCTGAAAGCCAATGACAGGCTCATCGTCATCGACACCCGCGCACCGGAACTGTATGCGCGCGAGCACATACCCGGCGCCATCAACCTGCCGCACCGGACCATGTCCGAGGACAGTACCCGCGGCTTCGACCGCGAGGCGCTGGTGGTGAGCTACTGCGACGGTATCGGCTGCAACGGCTCGACCAAGGGCGCGCTCAACATGACGCGCCTGGGCTTCCGGGTCAAGGAACTGATGGGCGGACTCGACTGGTGGAAGCGCGACGGCCATCCGACGGCGGGCACGCAGGGGTCTCAGGGGGACAGCGAGAAGATTTGCGGGTGCTGAAGGCGAGGCAGGGAAGGTGTCAGCGAATACTGTCGTCTGCCTTATTGCAGATGCGCACGCAGAGTCGGCGGATAAGCATCGCTCCCGTCGCCGAAATACACAGTGCACCCGCAAGTGTGGCCAGCAATTCGATATCAGACGCAAGACCGGGATTCTGTCCATCTTCAATCCGGACATTGATCCATGTCCAGATGGATTCCGACATGCCGGTCGACAGCCACCATTGTGCGAGAAATATGGAAGATAGCAGGATGAGAACCAGGAAGGCCATGCGTTGCAGCGGATTCATCTGACCACCAGACGGCCATACGCTTTCAGTTTCGTGCCGGGCACGCTGATTGGTTTTGCGCTCGTGAGAATTGCTCGAAGCTGAATGAAGTCGGACTCTTTGTCAATAGCGACGCAGCCTTCGCTTCGACCGGTAACTCCCTTGGGGTGAAGTCTGAAATTGCCTCGCTTGACCTCCTCGCAAAACGTTTCGTCGTCAATGCTGTTGTCTGCAGCATAGAGCGCAAACCAGTCGTTTCTCCCATTGATCATATCTCTTATCGGGCCAAGCATCTCCCCGGACTGCCTGTCGAAAATATAGTAGGCCCCGGGTGGGATTGGGCCTGTGCCCTTGACACATGCGACGGCGCGTTGATTTGCATGACGCCCTAGACCGGAAAATGCCGGATAGGAGCTTGCACCGAGACGAAAGGCGCTCATGGCTTGGTTGTTCAATTCAAAGCTGCATTGAAACATCGCTTCTCCTTAAGACTGCGTTGAAGCCTTGATGGATGAAAGGGCCATCACAGGCACATGGGAAAACGCATCGTAGAAGAATTCTTGCAAAAACGTCAATTCTTTACCTGCTACACCGTGGCCCCCGCGACACCCTCTGCCTCGCTGCCGCGTGCTTCCTCCATCACCCAGTCGCAAAACGCCTTCACCGCCGGCCGCGCCTCCGCCTCCGGCAGCCGCAGCAAATGAAAGCGGTAGGGCCCGCGCATCCTGTGCGGCAGCAGCCGCACCAGCCGGCCGCTGCGCAGGTCTTCCTCGATGAACGGTTCCGCCGCGATGGCCACGCCCTGACCGGTGGCGGCGGCTTCCAGCGTCAGGTAGGTGTGCGAGAAGCTGGGGCGGTTGCTGCCGGCATAGCGCACGCCGAAATGCTGCAGCCAGCGCGGCCAAAGGATTTCATCCGGGATGCGCGGCTCCAGCTCGTCATGCAGCAGCGGATAGCGCAGCAGGTCGGCCGGCTCCTTCAGGTCGGGCGCGGCCGCCTTGAAGGCTGGGCTGCAGACCGCCGAAAACCATTCCTCCATCAGCACATCGGCCTTCAGGCCGGGGTAGGGGCCGGTGCCCAGGCGTATCGCCACATCCACGCCTTCATTCAGGAAATCGACCGGATGCAGCGATGCCAGCAGCCGCATGTCTATCTCGGGATGCCTTTCGCGCAGGCGACCGAGCCGCGGCAGCAGCCAGCGCGACACCAGCGAAGGCACGGAAGTCACAGTCACCACCCGCTCGTCACCCTGGCGCCGCGCCGCTTCCGAGACTTCCGCCAGGCCGTTGAGCAGCGGGCGCAGCGCCTGCGCATACTGCCGGCCGGCGCCGGTCAGCACGACACCCCGCGCCAGGCGCTGGAACAGGGGCACTCCGAGCCAGGCTTCGAGCTGCTTGACCTGATGCGCGACCGCGCCGGCAGAGACATGCAGTTCCTCGCCGGCGGCCTGGAATCCGCCGAGGCGGGCGGCCGCCTCGAAGGCGCGCACGGCGGGCAGAGGAGGAAGGCGATAATGCATAAGGGGCAAAAATATTGGGGCAGACCAGCAAGAATATTGGTTTGTGGCACCGGGTGCAAGCTTCTAGACTGCAGCATGCGTGATTGTCCCCACCCTCAAAACATTTTGCCCTGAAAGCCTGCAAGCCATGTCCCGCAATACCGCCATCAGCCTTATCCTGCTGTCTGCCCTCGGTTTCGGCAGCATGGCTCTTTTCGCCAGCATCGCCTATGACGCCGGCGTCAGCCCGAGCATGCTGCTGACCTTGCGTTTCGCCATCGCGGTGGCCCTGCTGGCGCCGCTGGTCTGGCTGCGCCGCGCCGCATTGCCGCGCGGCCGCACGCTAGCCGGCTTCGTGCTGATGGGATTGCTGTATACCGGCCAGTCGCAGGCTTACTTCACCGCGCTCATGCATGCCAGCAGCGGCCTGGTCGGACTGTTGCTCTATACCTATCCGGTGCTGGTCACCATGCTGGCGGTCGCCATCGGCAGCGAGAGGCTTGACCGCCGTACGATGGTGCTGCTCATCGTGGCCGTGGCCGGCATGGCGGTCATGCTCGGCGGCGACCTGCAGGGAACGCCTCTGGGCATCATGCTCGGCCTTGCCGCCGCCGGCATCTATGCGGTCTATATCCTGCTCGGCGGGCGTATCACGCCGGGCGTGGATCCGTTAGCCGGCACGCTGGTGATCATGAGCATCGCGGCCCTGGGCAACGGCGGCTTCGCGCTCGCCCATGGATCGTCGCTGCCTCCCACGGCGGCGGCCTGGCTGGCGATTGCCGCCATCGCGGCGCTGTCGGCGGTTGCCGTCGCCACCTTCCTGGTCGGCATCCGGCATGTCGGCCCGTCTCAGGCGTCGATCATTTCCACGCTGGAGCCGGTGATCACGCTTTGCCTGGGCGTCGCCGTACTGTCGGAATCGGTCAGCGGGGGGCAGTTGCTGGGCGGCGCCATGGTGCTGTCTGCCGTGATCCTGCTGGCCATGCGCGTGCGCGCCAAGCCGCACGCTGCACGGACACAGCCGGCACCGGGCTGAAGCCAGACGGCACGGGAGCGGCAGCGATGCAGTTATACTGGGACCGTCTTCCCGCACTCTCATTCGCCCATGCTCTTCGACTTCGTCCTGCTGGACAAGCTGCGTGACGCGCGGCATATCGCCATCTTTTCCGGGGCCGGCATGTCCGCTGAAAGCGGCATCCCCACCTTCCGCGAGGCGCATACCGGCCTGTGGGCCAAGTACCGGCCGGAGGACCTGGCCACGCCCGACGCCTTCCTGCGCGATCCGGTCACGGTATGGAACTGGTATGCCTGGCGGCGCGAACTGGTGCAGCAGGCCCAGCCCAATCCCGGCCATCTTGCGGTCGCGCGGCTCGAGGCGCTGGTACCGAAGGTCACGGTCATCACCCAGAACGTCGACGGCCTGCATCAGCGCGCCGGCAGCAGCGACGTCATCGAATTGCATGGCAGCATCCTCGAGACCCGCTGTTTCGACTGCGGCCAGCCGGCCGACATCGCGGCCGTCGCTGCAACGGATCGCGAGGTGCCGCCGCGTTGCAGGCACTGCGGCGGCATGCTGCGCCCGGGCGTGGTCTGGTTCGGCGAGTCCCTGCCGTCGGACGCCTGGAGCCGTGCCGCGGAAGTGCTCGACGATGCCGACGTGTTCTTCTGCATCGGCACCTCCAGCCTGGTCGAACCTGCCGCCAGCCTGCCGCGGCATGCGCGCTCCTGCGGCCGTACCGTGATCCAGATCAATCCGGAAGCCACCAGCCATGATGAGATTGCCCAGTACATCCTGCGCGGCAAGGCGGGCGAGGTGATGCCCGAACTGCTTTCCGCCGCATGGTCCAACCATGGCGCCTGATCGATAGCGGCCATCCGTTCCCTGACAAGGAGAAATTCATGCCGACCGATGAACAGTCCATACGCGATCTTTTCTCGGAGTGGCAAAGCGCGTCCGAGGATGGCGACGCAGATCGCCTGGCGCGGCTGATCTCGGACGACGTGGTATTCCTGACGCCGGGCCAGCCGCCGATGCGCGGCAAGGAAAGCTTCCTGGCCGCTTTCCATGAAGGCATGCAACATTACCGCATCGAATCGGAAGGCGAGATCAGGGAGCTGCATGTGCATGGCAGGATCGCGTATTGCTGGAGCCAGCTCAGCGTGACCGTGACGCCGCGCCGCAACGGCCTGCCGATGCGGCGCTCGGGGCCCATTCTCACCGTGCTGCGCAAGGAGGCCGACAATGCCTGGGTCATCGTGCGCGATGCCAACATGCTGACTCCTCAACCGGCCGCCGCATAGCGCCTCGCTAGCGCAGGAACTTAATCGCCCGGTCCGGGTTCTTCCTACTGTCCCGATTTACCCGAATTGATTTGCAGAGGAGAAGCTTATGGACGTGCAACAGCAGGCGCACCAGGAATTGCAGGATGTCGCTCAGCTGGTGGAGGAAATCAAGTTCGCGATGATGACCACCGAAGAGGAGGACGGCACTCTGCGCAGCCGGCCGATGTCGACCATGCAGATGGATTCCGCCGGCAATCTCTGGTTCTTCACCGGGCTCGACTCGCCCAAGGTCGACGAGGCGCTGCATCACCGTCAGGTCAACCTGAGCTATGCGCGTCCCGACAAGCAGGATTACCTGTCGGTATCGGGCGTGGTCGAAGTGGTGCGCGACAAGGAAAAGATGCGTTCGCTATGGACGCCGTGGATCAAGCCCTGGTTTCCCAACGGTCTCGACGACCCCAACCTGGTGCTGCTGAAGGTGGCCATCACCGAGGCGGAATACTGGGTCGCGCCCGGCAGTGCGGTCAAGCGCATGTATGGCCTGGCCAAGGGCATCATGACCGGCAATACCGATGCGCTGGGCGACAACCGCAAGGTCATCATGTAATTTCAAACCGTTCCATGCGACCGTGGACGATTGCAGATGAGGACAGCATGAAACAGCCATCCGAAAAAAGCCGGCGCCGCGCGTCCGGCGCCGCAGCCACCGCCGCTCGCCAACCACCGGAACTGCTGCTCGACAAGCTCGGCGAGCGGCTTGCCTTCGAGCGCAACGGCGTCCAGTTCTACGATGCGCTCATCGCCAAGTTCGAAACCTCGCAGGACAGCTCCACCAGCATGACGCTCGCGGACCTGCAGAAGATTCGGCAGGATGAGGCGCGGCATGCCGACATGCTGGCCGCGGCCATCGCCGGCATCGGCGGCGACCCGGAGGCGCGCACACCGTCGGCCGCACTGGTCGGCGTCGAAGCCCAGGGGTTGAAGCAGGTGCTGGCCGATCCGGCTTCCACGATCGCGCAATCGCTGCACGCGCTGCTGGTGGCCGAGATGACCGACAACGCCGGCTGGGAACTGCTGATCGCACTGGCCGAGGATCAGGAACAGATGGCGCTGATCAGCGATTTCAGCGTGGCGCTGGACGAGGAGCGCGCGCACCTGATGCAGGTGCAGAACTGGTACGAGGAAGCGACCATCGGCAAGGCGGTATCGGACGGCGCGCTCATCGATGACGTCAGCGACATGAATCCGTCTTCATCGCTGCATTGAGATGCGCCTGCGCCTGCCATTTCCGTTGAATCGCCGCTAGAGATTTATCGCGGCCGTGCGCCGACCGGCTCGCTCAGGTAGTTGACCAGCTGCCTCGCCTGCGCCGACAGCCGGTCGAGATCGCGCACGCCGAGTCGGAGTTCGCGCGTGGCCCACGGATCGTCCAGCGCGACGATCGCGGTGGCGGTGCCGGACTGGTGCCGCCGCGCCACCTCCTCCGGCAGCACCGCCAGCCCGACACCCTGCGCCACCAGTTGCGTCAGCGCGGAAAAGCTGGGAATGCGCACGCGCATGGTCAGCGGCCTGCCGAGTCGGGTGGCCCTTTCTTCCACGAAAGCCTGCAGCGCACGCTCGCGCGGCATGCCGACGAATGGATAGCCTAGCGCCTCGCGCAGCAGGCAATGGCCCTGGCCGGCCAGCGCATGATCGCTCGGCACGAACAGCACCAGCCGGTCATGGCGGAAGGGCAGCGTCATGATGCCGGCCAGGGAAATATTGCCGTCCAAGACCCCGAGATCGACTTCGTCCGCCAACACGGCCTGCAATACCTGTTCACTCGGCTTTTCCTCGATCTGCAGGTCGACCTCCGGAAAGTCGATCAGGAAGCTTCCCAGCGCCGGCGGCAGGAAGGTGCTGTTGGCCACCGTGTTGGCAGCCACCCGTACCGTGATGCGGCGCTGGCCGGCCAGCACCTTGAGCGCCTCGCCGAGCTGCTGCGATTCGCCCACGACGCGGCGCGCATGGTCGAGCGCGATCCTGCCGGCCGGAGTCGGCGTCATGCCGTCGGCATGGCGGAGAAACAGCGGCAGGCCGATGCGCTGCTCCAGCAGCCGCAGCCGGTTGCTGGCCGCCGACAGGGCAATCGGAAAACCGGCCGCGGCGCGGCTCAGGCTCCCGGTGTCGGCAATGGCCATCAGCAGGCGCAGATCCGTCAGGTCGAAATGCATGCCTTCTCCATTCGAGAATGGTGGCTACAGAAAATACGCATTTTAGCTGGCTTGGCTTCGCTTCAGAATAAGGCTGTCAGTCACCAACGGATCAATGATGGTCAATTCCCCGCAATCTGCCGCACCCGCCTGGACACAAGACGGCCGCCTGTATGCCTTTCTTGCCGCCGCCGGCTTTTCGCTGAAGGCCATCTTCGTCAAGCTGGCCTACCAGTCGCATCCCGTCGAGCCGCTGACGTTGCTCGCGCTGCGCATGGCCTTTGCCCTGCCGCTGTTCCTGTGGCTGATCTGGTACAGCCGTGCACCGGACAGCCGTCCGCCGTCGCGCGGCGATGCCGGACGGATCTGGATGCTGGCCCTGCTCGGCTATTACCTGTCCAGCCTGTTCGATTTCCACGGCCTCACCTATATCAGCGCCGGGCTGGAGCGGCTGATCCTGTACCTGTATCCGACCATGGTGCTGCTGCTCGACGCCTGCCGCACGCGCAAGGCTCCGTCTGCGCGCACCTGGCTGGCGATGGCGGTCTGCTATGCCGGGCTGGGCATCGCCTTCAGTCACGACCTGCGGCAGGCCGGGCAGGGCATCGACGTGCTCAAGGGTTCAGCCTGGGTGTTCGCCAGCGCCGTCACCTATGCGCTGTATTACCTGGGCACCGGCGACATGGTCAAGCGCATGGGCTCGATGCGTCTTGCCGGCCTGGCCGGGAGCGCCTCCTGCGTGCTGGTGCTCGGCCACTTCCTGCTGTTCGGGCACCCGCGCGCACTGGCGCAGCTGCCGGCGGACGCCTACGGCTGGTCGGCGCTGATGGCCGTGCTATCGACCGCCTTGCCGATCTACTGGCTGGCGCTCGCCATCCAGCGCCTGGGGGCGGCGCAGGCGGCGGCCGTCGGCACGCTGGGCCCGGTGCTGACCGTGTTCGCCGCCTGGGCGATGCTGGCTGAATCGCTGTCCCTGCTGCAGCTTGCCGGGCTTGCGCTGGTAATGCTAGGGGTTACGCGCCTGAAACCTGCGGCGCCAGCCAAACCGGTGCTGCCCGCTAGCCTGCCGGCACGCTCATCATGATGGCGGAGATTTCCATGACGGGCCTGGCCGTTGCCCTGGTGTTCCTGCTCGCCGGATTCGTCAAGGGCGTGATCGGGCTGGGGCTGCCGACGGTGGCGGTCGGATTGCTGGGACTGTTCATGACGCCGGTGCAGGCGGTTGCCTTGCTGGTGGTGCCTTCGCTGGTAACCAACGTCTGGCAATTGCTGGCTGGCCCAACATTCCTGCCGTTGATACGGCGGCTGTGGCCCATGCTGCTGGGATTCGGCATCGGGACCTGGGCGGCGGCGCTTGCGCTGGGCGCGGATGCCGGCGCGCAGGCGGGAAGACTGCTGGGCATCGCGCTGGTGGCCTATGCGCTGGTCGGCCTGAGCAGGAAGCGCTTTTCGGTATCTCCCGCCCGGGAGCGCTGGATGTCGCCGCTGGTCGGTGCGGTCACCGGCCTGATCGCCACGGCGACCGGCGTGTTCGTGGTGCCGGCGGTGCCTTACCTGCAGGCCCTGAACCTGGAGAAGGAAGAACTGGTGCAGGCGCTCGGCCTGTCGTTTACGGTATCGACGATAGGACTGGCCGCGGTATTGATGGCGCAGGGGAATTTCCAGCCGTCGCTGGCCGGCGCGTCGCTGGCTTCCCTGATCCCCGCGCTGGGCGGTATGTTCCTCGGCCAGTGGGTACGCGGCCGCATACGTGCTGAAACTTTCCGGCTGCTGTTCTTTATCGGACTGCTGCTGCTGGGCGCGCACCTGGCGCTGCGCTGAGCGCGGCCAGGAACGCCCCGCCGCGGCCAGCCGCAACGCCGGGCCGCATTCTCAGATGCGCACCCAGGTGCCCTTGTAGATGACCGGTCCGCTCGGCGCGTTCGGGTTGGGCGAACCGCCCTTGGGTTCCAGGCTGATGGCCAGCACCGGCGTCGATTCCGGCGTCGCGTTTTCCGGCAGCGGCAGGGTCACCGTGCCGTTCGCCGCGACCAGGCCAAGCGAGCGAGGCGCGCCTTCCTTTGGCAGCGCCCACAATTCCAGGCTCCTGTCGGCAGCTACCTGCTGCTGTGTCACGACCTTCACCGTCAGCTGGCGGCGGCGTGCGTCGCCAGTGATCACCATGACGGTTTGCGCCTTTTCATCCGCCAGCGTGGCGACATAGTTGGCCGCCGGCGCGGCCAGTTCCGGCGCCCGGATCAGCAGGACGGTGGCGAGGATGGTGGCCAGCGCCGTCGATGCCATGCCGAGACCGCGCCAGAAGCCGAGATCTTCGCGCAGGCCGAGCCAGAAGGATTTGCGCGACTGGTTGATGGGCGCGCTGCGCAGGTCGAGCTGCTTTTCTATCGCTGTCCAGACAGCGGGCGAAGGCTGGGCGGCCGGGGCGAATTCAGCCATCGGATGCAGCCGGCCCTGCCACTGCGCAACGGCCTGCCGCAGCGTCGCATCGTCTTCCAGCCAGCGCTCGAAGCGCCGCCGGGCGCCGCCGCGCAGGGTGCCGAGAACGTATTGCGCGGCCAGCATGTCGCGCAATGGCTCATTGTTTTGAAGGTGCCGGAGATTCATGCGCCCTCCAGCCTGGACAGGCAGGTGCGCAGCCGTTCAAGGCCGCGGCGGATCCAGGTCTTGACGGTGCCGATCGGCAGCTTCAACTGCTCGGCGACCTCGCTGTGCGACAGGTCATGGTAGAAAGCCAGCGCGATGGCCTGCCTGTGCAATCCTTCGAGGCGCGACAGGCAATGCGCCAATGCCTTGGCATCACCGCTCATCTGCAGTGCATCGATCGGCGTCGGCGCGGTGCTTTCCAGTGCTTCCATTACATCCTTGTCGAAGGTGTCGGCGTCGATTTCAACGGTGTCGTCGACGCGGCGCAGCATGTCGAATGCCTTGTTGCGCACGATCGTGGTCATCCATGTCATCGGCGCAGCCAGGCTTTGGTTATAGCTGCCGGCGTTGTTCCAGATATTGACGAAACTTTCCTGCAAGACTTCTTCGGCTAGTTCCCTCTTCATCAATATACGCAAGGCAAAGCCAAACAGTTTCGCCGAAGTAGCGTCGTACAGTGAACGGAAGGCAATGGCATCGCGACGGGCCACCGCGGCGAGAAGGCTTCTGAGCTGCGTATTGAGGTCGTCGTTTGACAAAGTCTGTCCGGTTCGAGGGAAAAGTGAAGCCTTTCGGCAATAAGCTGGGATTATAGTATGAGCGGCAACAGCTGTATCGCGCAGCCCGGGAACGGAAGGCGCGTTCCGGGCCGGCATGGGAATCCAGCAACACTAGTCCGCCTCATATTGCACCGCAAGTGGAAAAAGTCCGGCCACGCTATAGAATGCAGGCTTGTTACCTGCATATACATACACATGACGTCAGAATCCGTCCGCATCGATAAGTGGCTGTGGGCCGCCCGCTTTTTCAAGACCCGCTCGCTGGCGACCGACGCCGTCGACAGCGGCAAGGTCCGTCTGAACGGCGACCGCGTCAAGCCGGCGCGCAGCGTCAAGCCCGGCGATA
Organism: Noviherbaspirillum album; assembly: GCF_035916955.1. Taxonomy (NCBI): domain Bacteria; kingdom Pseudomonadati; phylum Pseudomonadota; class Betaproteobacteria; order Burkholderiales; family Oxalobacteraceae; genus Noviherbaspirillum; species Noviherbaspirillum album. Next base: position 141,260 of record NZ_JAWIIV010000005.1, read on the forward strand.
CCCTGGAAATCGACAATGGCTCGACCGAATGGGAGGTCGTGGTCAGGGATCTCGCGGATAAGCGGGGCTCGGCCGCCATCGCCCAGACCCTTTACGAAGAAACGGCGCGCAGCATTGCAGAACGCGAGAAAAAGGCGGAACAGCGGCGCTTTTTCCGGGAGCCGGGAGAGTCGATCAAGGGGCGTCCGACCAAGCGCGACAGGCGCCTGATTGACAAGTTCTGAAACGTTTTTCCGAGGAAAGCGGGCCGGCCGCGCAAGGGCTGCGCGGCGTTTCATGCTGCACCGCACGACTAGAATTCTCCCTCTAAGTTCCTGTTTGACATTTATACTACGGTAGATAATAGTACGAGCGTTCGCTTCAGGTTATGCGCCGTGCTGAATTTTGATTTTTTATTTAGATAGGGCACCACTGTGGCAACCAACATGACTGACTCGACAACCAAACTGATGCGCAAGGGCGAGCTTACCCGTGCCGCGATTCTCGACGTCGCACTCGACCTCGCCAGCCGTGACGGGCTGGAAGGGCTGACCATCGGTTTGCTTGCGGACAAGATGAACATGAGCAAGTCGGGCGTGTTCGCGCATTTCGGGTCGCGTGAGGATCTGCAGATCGAAGTCGTGAAGCTGTATCACCACCACTTCGAACAGGAAGTGTTCTATCCCAGCATGAAAGAACCGCGCGGCTTGCCCCGCCTGCAGGCCATGTTCGCCCGCTGGGTCAAGCGCGTGTCGGTGGAGATCGCATCCGGCTGCATCTATATCAGCGGCGCCGTCGAGTACGACGACCGCCCGGGTGCGATCCGCGAAGAGTTGGCCGGCATGGTGCGCGCATGGAAAAACGCCTTGCGCCGCTGCGTCGTGCAAACCATCGAGATGGGGCATCTGTCGGCCGATACCGATCCTGACCAATTGGTCTTCGAGACGTACGGCCTGATCCTCGCCCTGCATCACGATGCGCGTTTCCTGAAGTTGCCCGGCAGCGTCAACCGCGCCGAGGTCGGGTTCGAACGACTGATCAAGAGTTATGAAAATCGGCAGTCCGCGTCCGAACAGGACGCGCCTGCAAAACCGAATCCCAAATCCGCTGTCAAGTAGACAGCTTAGTCAGACTTCAGGAGAAAACACCATGGGTCAATACGTCGCTCCCTTGCGCGACATGCAGTTCGTGCTGCATGAGCTGCTGAAAGTGGAAGATGAGTTCAAGCAACTGCCGAAGCATGCGGAAATCGACAGGGACATCATCAACCAAGTACTGGAAGAGGGCGGCAAGTTCAGCTCCCAGGTGATTTTCCCGCTGAATCATTCCGGCGACCGCGAAGGCTGCCGCCTCGACAAGGAAACGCATGTGGTGCAGACGCCGACGGGTTTCAAGGAAGCCTATCAGCAGTATGTGGAAGCCGGCTGGCCGGCACTGTCCTGCGATCCGGAGTTCGGCGGCCAGGGCCTGCCGATCGTGATCAACAATTCCTTCTACGAGATGCTGAACTCGGCCAACCAGGCCTGGACCATGTATCCCGGCCTGTCGCACGGCGCCTACGAGGCACTGCATGAGCACGGCACGCCGGAACTGAAGGCGCTGTACCTGCCCAAGCTGGTGTCCGGCGAATGGACCGGCACCATGTGCCTGACCGAACCGCATTGCGGCACCGACCTCGGCCTGCTGCGCACCAAGGCCGATCCGCAGGCCGACGGCTCCTACAAGCTCACCGGCGGCAAGATCTTCATCTCCGCCGGCGAACATGAAATGTCGGCCAACATCCTTCACCTGGTGCTGGCCCGCCTGCCCGATGCGCCGTCGGGCACCAAGGGCATCTCGCTGTTCCTGGTGCCGAAGTACATTCCCGATGCGAACGGCAATCCGGGCGAGCGCAATCCGATCTTCTGCGGCGCGATCGAAGAGAAGATGGGCATCCATGGCAACTCGACCTGCCAGATGAACCTGGACGGCGCCCGCGGCTGGCTGATCGGCGAGCCGAACAAGGGCCTGAACGCGATGTTCGTGATGATGAATGCAGCCCGTCTCGGCGTCGGCATGCAGTCGCTGGGCCTGACCGAAGTCGCCTACCAGAACGCGGTCACCTATGCGAAGGACAGGCTGCAGATGCGCAGCCTGTCCGGCGTCAAGGCACCCGACAGGCCGGCCGACCCGATCATCGTGCATCCCGACGTGCGCCGCATGCTGCTGACCGCGCGCGCCTATGCCGAAGGAGGCCGCGCTTTCTGCTCGTATGTCGCGCTGCAGATCGACCGCGAACTGAACCATCCCGACGAGGAAGTGCGCAAGGAAGCCGCCGATGAAGTCGCGCTGCTGACACCTATCATCAAGGCCTTCCTCACCGACAACGGCTGGATTGCCACCTCCGAGGCGATGCAGGTCTACGGCGGCCACGGTTTCATCTCCGAATGGGGCATGGAGCAATATGTGCGCGACGCTCGCATCAACATGATCTACGAAGGCACCAACACCATCCAGTCGCTCGATCTGCTGGGCCGCAAGATCCTGATGGACAACGGCGCCAAGCTGCGCAAGTTCGGCGCCAAGGTGCAAGCCTTCGTCGAAGAGAACGGCACCGATGAAGCGATGTCGGAATTCATCACGCCGCTGGCGGATCTGGGCGAGAAGGTCACCAAGCTGACCATGGAAATCGGCATGAAGGCCTTCCAGAACCAGGACGAGGTCGGCGCCGCCGCCGTGCCTTACCTGCGCGTGGCCGGCCACCTGGTGTTCTCCTACTTCTTCGCGCAGATGGCGAAGATCGCGCTGGAAAAGCAGGACTCCGGCGACAGCTTCTACAAGGCCAAGCTGGCAACGGCGCGCTTCTACTTCGGCCGCCTGCAGCCGGAAACCGCAATGCTGATCCGCCAGGCGCGCTCGGGCGCGGCGAATCTGATGGCGATGGACGAGGATTTGTTCTAAGCCGCACCTTCAGAATTAAACGCAGCAAGGCAAAAATCGTCATCGTTTCACTCCTCCACCTCAAGGGGGCGTAGCAGGGGTTTCGCAACGCATGCGTTGCGCCTGCGAAGTCCGAGCGGCTTGCAAGCCGCGAGGTGGAGGTTTGGTGGGGGATGGGTTGCGACGGCAGTCAGTGCATTATTCAACCCATCCCCACCCTAACCCTCCCCTTGAAGGGGAGGGAACTTCCGCTACGAATTCAAAGATTCAAAGGAATCCTCCCATGACCAACTTCATCGTCAAGAAAGTCGCCGTCCTCGGCGCCGGCGTGATGGGCGCGCAGATCGCGGCCCACTGCGTGAACGCCAACGTGCCCGTCGTGCTGTTCGACCTGCCAGCCAAGGAAGGCCCGAAGAACGGCATCGTGCTGCGCGCCATCGAAAACCTGAAGAAGCTCAGCCCAGCGCCGCTCGGCAACAAGGATGATGCATCGCTGATCCAGGTCGCCAACTACGAAGACAACCTCGAAGTGCTCAAGGGCTGCGACCTGATCATCGAAGCCATCGCCGAGCGCATGGACTGGAAGCATGACCTGTACAAGAAGGTCGCTCCCTTCATCGGCGCCAACACCATCTTCGCTTCCAACACTTCCGGCCTGTCGATCACCGCGCTGTCCGAAGGCTTCGACGCCGACCTGAAATCGCGCTTCTGCGGCGTACACTTCTTCAACCCGCCGCGCTACATGCACCTGGTCGAACTGATCCCGACCGTGTCCACCCGCCCGGAAATCCTCGACCAGCTCGAAGGCTTCCTGACCACCGCGCTCGGCAAGGGCGTGGTGCGCGCCAAGGACACGCCCAACTTCATCGCCAACCGCGTCGGCATCTTCAGCATGATGGCCACGATGTTTGAAGCGCAGAAGTTCGGCCTGCCGGTCGACGTGGTCGACGACCTCACCGGCACCAAGCTCGGCCGCGCCAAGTCGGCCACCTTCCGCACCGCGGACGTGGTCGGCCTCGACACCATGGGCCACGTGATGAAGACCATGCAGGACAACCTGAAGGACGATCCCTTCTACCCGGTCTACCAGACGCCGGAACTGCTGGCCAAGCTGATCGCCGCCGGCGCGCTCGGCCAGAAGACCGGTGCCGGCTTCTTCAAGAAGGTCGGCAAGGACATCCTGCGCTTCGACGGCGAGAAGGGCGACTATGTGCCGTCCACCGGCAAGGCCGACGACATCGTGGTGCGCATCCTGAAGGAAAAGGATCCGGCCAAGAAGATGAAGACGCTGCGCGAGTCGGGCAATCCGCAGGCGCAGTTCCTGTGGTCCATCTTCCGCGACACCTTCCATTACATCGCCGTGCACCTGGAATCGATCGCCGACAATGCGCGCGACGTCGACTTCGCGATGCGCTGGGGCTTCGGCCAGAAAAACGGCCCGTTCGAAGGCTGGCAGGCCGCCGGCTGGCAGCAGGTCGCCACCTGGATCAAGGAAGACATCGACGCCGGCAAGGCGCTGTGCAATGCGCCGCTGCCGCAGTGGGTGTTCGACGGCCGCGACGGCGTGCACAAGCCGGAAGGTTCCTGGTCGCCGGCGAAGAGCGCCTACGTGCCGCGTTCCGACCTGCCGGTCTACCAGCGCCAGGTCTTCCGCGCCACGGTGCTGGGCGAGAGCGCGCCCGACGGCGGCAAGGCCGGCACTACTGTGTTCGAGGATGAATCGGTGCGCATCTGGCACCAGAACGACGACGTACTGATCCTGTCGCTCAAGACCAAGATGCACGTGATCGGCCAGGGCGTGATCAACGGCCTTGCCAAGGCCATCGCCGAAGCCGAGCAGAACTACAAGGGCCTGGTGATCTGGAGCGCGGATGCGGCCGACGGCGGCGCCTTCTCCGCTGGCGCCGACCTGCAGTCGATGCTGCCGGTCTTCATGTCGGGCGGCGTCAAGGCCATCGAACCGGAAGTTGCCAAGCTGCAGCAGGCGCACCAGGCGCTCAAGTATGCGAACGTGCCGGTTGTTGCCGCGGTCGCCGGCCTTGCGCTGGGCGGCGGCTGCGAATTGATGATGCATGCGGCCAAGCGCGTGGCCTCGATCGAGTCCTACATCGGCCTGGTCGAAGTCGGCGTCGGCCTGGTGCCGGCGGGCGGCGGCCTGAAGGAGGCTGCGGTGCGCGCGGCGGCCGATGCCAAGGGCACCGACATCCTGCAGTTCCTGAAGAACTACTTCACCAACGCAGCCACCGCCAATGTGTCGAAGTCGGCCCTGGAAGCGCAGAAGATGGGCTACCTGTCGCAGAACGACGTGATCGTGTTCAACCCCTACGAGCTGCTGCACGTGGCCAAGGTGGAAGCCCGCGCGATGTTCGACGCCGGCTATCGTCCGCAGCTGCAGAAGCTGGTCCCGGTCGTTGGCCGCACCGGCATGGCCACCATCATGGCGCAACTGGTCAACATGCGCGACGGCGGCTTCATCTCCGCCCATGACTACAAGCTGGGCGCGATGATCGCCGAGATTGTCTGTGGCGGCGAGGTCGAGCAGGGCAGCCTGGTCAGCGAGCAGTGGCTGCTGGATCTGGAGCGCAAGGCCTTCATGGAACTGCTCAACAATCCGAAGACCCAGGAACGCATCATGGGAATGATGCAGACCGGCAAACCGGTACGCAACTAATCGATCCGAGAACGGAAACGACATCATGGACATGCTGCAGCTCGGACAACAGGCGCTGGCTTCGCAACCCTTCAGCCGCCTGGTCGGTACGGCGCTCACCCGCTTCGACGCCGAAGGCACCGAACTGCGCGTGCCTATCCAGGAGTCGCTGAAGCAGCAGCACGGCTTCGTGCATGGCGGCGTGGTCAGCTACCTCGCCGACAACGCCCTCACGTTCGCCGGCGGGGCAGCGCTCGGCACTGGTGTCGTCACTTCCGAGTACAAGATCAATTACGTGCGTCCGGCCATCGGACAGGAACTCGTCGCCCGCGCCGCCGCCGTGCATGCGGGCAAGTCGCAGGCGGCCTGCCGCTGCGATATTTATGTCGTCAATGAAGGCAAAGAACTGTTGTGCGCGATAGCGCAAGGCACGATCGCACGGCTCGCCGCCGCGTCGACGGCTGAATGAACCAGGAGAAATTCAAATGACCAAACAATTGCAAGAAGCCTATGTAGTCGCCGCCGCCCGCACCCCGATCGGCAAGGCGCCGCGCGGCATGTTCAAGAATGTCCGTCCGGACGATTTGCTGGTGCGCGCGATCCAGGCGGCGCTGGCGCAGGCGCCCGGACTCGATCCCAAGACCATCGAAGACGCGATCGTCGGCTGCTCGTTCCCGGAAGCGGAGCAGGGCATGAACATGGCGCGCAATGCGGTGATTCTCGCCGGCCTGCCGAACACCGTCGGCGGCGTCACCATCAACCGTTACTGCGCGTCCGGCATTACCGCCGTAGCCATGGCGGCCGACCGCATCCGCGTCGGCGAAGCCGATGTGATGATCGCGGCCGGCGCCGAGTCGATGTCGATGGTGCCGATGATGGGCCACCACCCAGCGATCAACATGAACGTGTTCAAGGACGAGAACATCGGCCTCGCCTACGGCATGGGCCTGACCGCGGAAAAGGTGGCGCAGCAGTGGAAGATCACCCGCGAGGCCCAGGACCAGTTCGCACTGGAATCGCACCGCCGCGCCATCGCCGCGCAGCAGCCGGGCGAGCGCACCAATGAAATCGCGCCGGTGGAAATCGTCGAGCGCTTCCCCAACCTGGAAACCGGCCAGATCGACATCAAGACCCGCACCGTCAGCCAGGATGAAGGCGCGCGCGCCGATTCCAGCATCGAGGCGCTGGCCCGGCTGAAACCGGTATTTGCCGCCAAGGGTTCGGTCACCGCCGGCAACAGCTCGCAGACTTCGGATGGCGCGGGCGCGCTGATCCTGGTCTCTGAAAAGATCCTCAAGCAGTTCAACCTGACACCGCTGGCCAAGTTCTCGTCGTTCGCGGTGCGCGGCGTGCCGCCGGAGATCATGGGCATCGGTCCGAAGGAAGCGATTCCCGCCGCCTGCCGCGCCGCCGGCATCACCCAGGACCAGCTCGACTGGATCGAACTGAACGAAGCCTTCGCCGCGCAGGCGCTGGCCGTGATCCAGGATCTCGGCCTTGATCCGGCCAAGGTCAACCCGTATGGCGGCGCCATCGCCCTCGGCCATCCGCTGGGTGCGACCGGCGCGATCCGCGCCGCGACCGCGATCCATGCGATGCGCAACAAGAACCTGAAATACGGCATGGTGACCATGTGCGTCGGCGCGGGCATGGGCGCGGCCGGCATCTTCGAACGGGTTTGATGTGCATGGCGCCGGCGGCAATCGTGGTTGCGCCGGCGGGCATCCAATGCCTGAATGCCTGCACGGCGCCGCCTGGCCAGGAAGCCGGGCGGCGTTTTTTGCTTTGAAGCGCTCGCACCGATTTAACCGCAGTCATCGGTAATCTTCGGCAATCTTTAGCCATGAGCACCGCATGACAACCGATTCAACGGACTTAACAGGAGAAGACATGGACATCCAGACCAGCAAGGAAAACGGCATCCTCACCATCGAATTCAACCGGCCTGACAAGAAAAATGCGATCACATCGGCGATGTACCAGAGCATGGCCGATGCGCTCAAGGATGCCGAGGATGATATGGCGGTTCGCGCCATCCTGATCGTCGGCAAGCCCGAAATCTTCACTGCGGGCAATGATCTCGAAGACTTCATGAAGCACTCGTCGGCGATGACCGGCGACCGCCCGGTGGCGCAGTTCATGCGTCATCTCAGCACCGCGACCAAGCCGGTGATCGCAGCCGTGTCCGGCTCCGCGATCGGCATCGGCACCACCATGCTCATGCATTGCGACATGGTCTATGCTTCCGAGACCGCCAAGTTTTCCATGCCCTTCACCCAGCTTGGACTGTGCCCGGAATTCGCGTCCAGCATGCTGTTCCCGCAGTTGGTCGGTTATCAGCGCGCGGCCGAAAAGCTGCTGCTCGGCGAAGCCTTCACCGCGCAGGAAGCGCTGGAGATCGGCCTGATCAGCCGCGTGCTGCCGCTGGCCGACCTGCTGCCGTTCGCACAGGGGCAGGCCGCGAAGCTGGTCGCGTTGCCGGCGTCCTCGCTGCGTACCACCAAGCGCCTGATGAAGAGCGCCCAGGTGGAAGCCGTGCAGCAACGCATGCTCGAGGAGAACAAGCATTTCGGCGAGATGCTCGGCGCCGGCGAAGCCAAGGAAGCATTCACCGCTTTCTTTGAAAAGCGTCGTCCCGATTTCACGAAGTTTTCCTGATCGTGATGGTTTGATGCGCCTGCCTTCTCTCGCGGGGCGGGCGCATCCCTGTTCCGGATTTCCCCTCAGTTCCCCTTCAATTCCCCTTCGATCAAGCCTTGTCTTTCCCCCCGGCTATGCCCGATGCGCGCAAATCACCACCTTATGTTTGAGGCATGACAGACCTCGACATAACGGAATGATAAGTTAGTCCTTCTTTCGCTGAATGCGTTACGGCGCAGCATTCGCCCGTGTCCGCATTCGCTTCATAGAACTCATGTCGAAGCCCGTACGCCCATTACCGGCAGTTCCATCCGCCGGACGCGACGGCCATCGATGCTCAATCCAGAAAGGTCATCATGGAAATTACCCAGGAAATGGTGGATGCGGCAGTCAAGAAGGCGATCGAGGCAGGAATTCTTCCCCGCCGAAGCTGTCCCGAAGACATAGAAACCAATGTGGAAATCATGCTGCAGATACTGGAAGCGGCTTTCGAGCACTTGCCTTTTCCGCTGGCGGCCGAACCGAGCGTCTACCGTCCCAGCGTGATGGAACACGCCCATTGAGCTGAGCTTGTCGATGCAGCGCGCGCCTGCATCCTTTCCCATCGGGTCCGATCCGGTTCAAGTCATGAAAGGAATCGCGTGAATGATGAAAAAGACCGCAGGCGCTTTCTTCAATATTCCCTCGCGGCGCTCGCCGCTCCCGGGCTGGTGAGCGCCGCCTCCCGCACCGGCGCGAATGATGCAGGCACCGCAGGCAGGGCCGCGCCGCACATCGTCCTGCTTGGCGACTCGATTTTCGACAATGCCTCCTACACCGGAGGCAAGCCGGATGTCATTGCCCAGTTGCGCAAGATACTCCCCGCCGAATGGAAGGCCACGCTGCTGGCGCGGGACGGCGCCACGACCGAAGGCATTCCGGACCAGATCGACAGGCTGCCGCCGGACGCCACGCATCTGGTGCTCAGCGTCGGTGGCAACAACGCATTGATGCAGCAGCACCTGCTGCAGGCAAGGACGGCGACCGTCTCTGAAGGGTTGACAGTGCTCGCGGATGCCGTTCACCGATTCGAAGCCGCTTACCGAAAGGTGATCGCCGCCTGCCTGGCGCGCAAGCTGCCGTTCACCGTCTGCACCGTGTACAACGGCAATTTTCCGGACCCCGGCTATCGCATCGTCACTTCGAGCGCCATTGCCCTCTTCAACGATGCCATCCTGCGATCCGCAGTCGAGCACAAGCTCAAGGTGATCGAATTGCGCCTGGTATGCACGCTGCCGGAAGACTATGCCAATCCGATCGAGCCATCGAGTGCCGGTGCCGCCAAAATAGCGCGCGCCATCCTGGCGAGCCTGAATGCCCGCGCAGCAGAGAACGGCGCGACCATCCTCTCATGACCGGTCGCGGCTGCACGGCACTTGCCGGATGCCGCGCGACCGGTCTGGAAATCAATGTTTCATCATTCCGTGCTGCGAAGGAAAGCGATCGAGCCTGGCGGCGAGATAAACCCGGTCCACCGTTTCCCCGGAATCAAGGGTGATAGTCCCGAAGGGTTCGAGATCCTCGGACATCCATGGCCGCATGCTTGCTTTGAACGATTTCATGATGGAGTCAGTGAAAGGGCATGATATGGCGAACAATCATGCGCCCTCATGCATGCGGCTTCAGTCCGATCAATGACATACGCGTAAAAAGTTGATGCTTTGATATATGGCGGCAAGTAAACCGCCATCAAACCATGCAAGCCGGAACATGCATATGTAGGCATCGATACTTACCGGCCAGCTTCTTGTTCCGAATTCGCCAGATATGTCAGCGAGCAAACAGACTGCGAGCATGCCTAGCTGTCACAATCCGCCGCATTAAAACAACGGGCACACATAAAGAGTTGCAGCCAACTGGCCAATCATGTCTTCGCCGACCGAAAGCGGTCTTCCTCCAGTTCATGGCAAACCTTCACCATGCAAAAGCGGATCCGGCCTTTTGTTCTTTTGTTGTTTTGTTGATCCGGCCAGCAGCTTTTGATGCGTCATTTTTCGCCCTCATCGTGATTATTGCCAATGCCCGCTTTGCCTACGCCCGTCCGTACTTGCAGTAACCACTTGCTATCCCTGCTTCCCGAAGACGAATTCCAGCGTATTTCGCCCTTGTTGCAGCTGGTACGCACGGACTTCAAGGAAGTATTGTTCAAGCGGGATAATCCTATCGAGTACATATACTTTCCCTGCGACAGCGTCTTCTCCGTCCTGACTTTCATGCAAAACGGTACGGCGGTAGAGGTGGGAACGGTCGGCAACGAGGGTTTTTCCGGCATCGAACTGCTGATTGGCGCCGACACCGCGATCGATACGACGATCTGCCAGGTGGCCGGGAACAGCTTGCGCATGCGGGCCGCCGATTTCAAGGAGGCCATCCACGGCGACACCGTCATGCGGCGCCTGGCGGAGCGCTTTCTCCAGGCCTTCCTGAGCCAGGTATCGCAATCGGTTGCCTGCAACCGCCTGCACACCATCGAAGAGCGTTTTTCCCGCTGGGTGCTGCTGACGCATGACCGGGTCAAGGGCGAGCACTTCCATCTCACCCAGGAATTCCTGGCCGACATGCTCGGCGTTCATCGTCCCAGCGTCAGCTTGGTGGCTGGCGCCTTCCAGCAGGCCGGCCTGATCAAGTACACGCGCGGCAACCTGACCATCCTGAACAGGAAGGGGCTGGAGGATGCTTCGTGCGAATGCTATGCGGTGGTGAAGAAGCGGCTGGTGCAGCTGCTGGGACTGGACCGCAGCTAATACCAATCCCAGGTTCTGCCGCCTATTTGTGCAGCGGCGGCTTTTTCTTCTTCTCGATCAGCATCTTCCACCAGCGCTGCTTCGCCGGCGCAGCGGGCGCAGGCTCGGCCGGGGGCATGGTTTCCATCTTCGGCACATGGGGCGGCGTCATTTCGCGCGGCATCTCGGTGTGGAACACCTTGATGCGGGAGCGGTCGGGCTCGAGCCGGTCTTCCATCGATGACGGAGAAGAAACGGCGTGCCGGGGAGCGGGCGTGGCGATGGGCGGCCTTGCCTCCTCGGGCGGTGCTTGCGGCCGGTCGTCGTGTGATGCGTCGGGGGCCGTGGCAGCAGGGGAAGCTGTAGCAGCAGGGGAAGCTGTAGCAGCAGGGGCAGCTGTGGCGGCAGGTGCCGGGGAGGATTGCAGCGGCCGGGCATGCGCGCTTTCCGGCATCGGCTCCGCTGCCTTGGTCTGCGGCGCCGCTTCCTGTTCCTCCTTTTGCTTCAGCGATTCGACCTGCCGGTCATACTCGAGAAAAAGCACCTTGCTTTCCAGCACCTTGATGACGCTTTCCTTGTCGGCGATCCGCGCCCGCAATTCATTGGTGACCTGATCCTTCACCTTGCGCAGTTCCGCTTCCAGAGCCAATGCCCGCTCCAGCGAACGGTTGCGCTCCTCCAGCAAGGCGATGCGCAGCTGCTCGCGCGACTGCGCATCATCGAAATCGTCATCCGGGAGATGCAGGCGGCCGTAGGTGCGCAGCAGCTCCGAAGTGTCGATCTGGGCTTCCCCGTCCTGGGAGACGGTCTTGCTCAGCCTGCCGCGCTCGATATCGCGGTAAATCGTTGATCGGTTCCTTCGAACAAGTTTTGCAGCCTCTGAAATCGAAACGAGTGCCATATGCCTGTAAGCGGCCGTCATGGCCGGGTAGAGTAGGGACGAACGCATGCCGGGCCTGCGCCTGACTTGGTAGGGTGGACAAGCTTTTTCGGAAAAGATTCTCGAACACCGCTTCGCGCCCGCTGCTGCAGCGCCGGCTGCGTTACAATGCCGCCTGAAGCAAGCCAGACAGCCGCTGGTCATCGCAAGATGGCGGGAGGAAGGTCCGGACTCCATAGAGCAGGGTGACGGCTAACGGCCGTCCGCCGCGAGGCGCGGAATAGGGCCACAGAGACGAGCGTATTAAGTTACGGTGAAACGCGGTAACCTCCACCTGGAGCAATTTCAAATAGGCACGCATTGATGCTGCTCGCGGAGCGTGCGGGTAGAAAGCTTGAGCCGTGGAGCAATTCACGGCCTAGAGGAATGGCTGTCATAGCGCAAGGGATCAAACCTGCGCGCCGTAACAGAATCCGGCCTATCGGCTTGCTTCAATCTTCCTTTTCCGGTCGTCGCCGGACATTTGTGTTTTCGTCGGTCATCGAATGCAACTTGAGCCTGCTCAATGCGGCATCGTTCTCCTGACTACAGTGAAGCCTTCTACAATCCCCGGGCTGCGCTGGACTAGTTAGCCAACGTAATACCAACCCCAAGCCATGACATGACATGCCGTGAAATTGCGTCTTTTTCCGTCTGGCCGCGTTGCACTCGTCATCCATAGCCCCGCTATGGATTCCTGCTGCGCCTCGCCAGCCGAAAAAATCCATCAATTTCATTTGTCATGTCATGACTCGGGATTGGTATAAGACTTTCTCGACGTTTAACTCAGCCACGAGAATTTCATTTGTTACAACATCTTCACTATAATGACGTGCATTTTTGTTAACTATTAGGGATGGCCGTGGCATCCAAACAGCATGAAGAAGAAGTTAAGGCGATGATTGATTCTTTATATAAATTCGCTGGTGTGGCACCTTCTTGGGACGGGGAAGTGAATGAGAAGGTTGCCGAAGTTTTCGGAATCATGATCCACGAGACTGCTAGATGCTCGAATGCGATTAAGTGGCTTCCCGCCCCTCCCGGGGGGCCTGCCTCTATTCTTTGGCTTGCTATGAATTTCGGCAAAGCGTTATTCAAACACTTTCAGAGTAAGGTCTCTATTACGTGTGCAAAGGGTGTCATTTACAAATGGAAGCATGAGCTCGATATGGCGTCAATGGGCTTGGCTTATCAAGGTTCGACGACGAAATGGGTATGACCAGAATGCGGAGGGGTACCTACAGTGCGGTGGGTTGTGTTGTCATGTCCTTTGCACATGGCGCAACTGCTGAAGGTGTTAGCTTGGAGGAAGTGCCTTGGCCCGAAGTCGCACAATGCGCGCCGTGCGTGAACGTTCAGTTCGGCAAATTACAGCTTCATTTTTCTCCTCATGAAATAGAAAATCTTTTGGTTGTCAATAGCGAGGCGTCTCCTCTGCACGTCTTTTACCTGTCGCCTGACAAGACTACTGTTAGCGCGACTTTTCTGAGTCAGCGGCAGGAGCGATTTGCTTCATATGTCCAGCGGGGTTTCTTTTCTCAATATGGGATCAAAAGCAATCGCGATTTTTTTGAAGCGATAGGCCGTGTGCCTGATACAAATGACAGTGCGCTCGCGCTTATGCGCAAGGTCGAGGGATTGGGGAAAGCGGTTAAATATTTGGGCGCATCAAAAGGCTCATTGCATGTGTATTGGATTCAATCCCCGGCTGGCGAGACGCAACACGTCTATTTTGCAATTGATGGTCAAGATGAGCTATATCAACTATCCGGGAGTATCTCTGAAACGTTCTTTCAAACGGTATTAGGGCGATTGGAAATAAAAGAAATACCGTAACAAAAGCCGATTGGCCCTGCATGGTATCCAACTCGAACGTGCCTGCACGGCGACCATGCGCACGAAACTGCTCAAGTTCAGCAGGCCAATTGTGCATAGCAGGCGCCAAGGCCCGTGCTGGTGGCGTTGCACCATCGGCTCAAGCAGTGTTCTTCGCCTCCGCATAGGCGCTCGCCCCTTTGTACCAATCCCAGGCCATGCCATTCCATGGCATGAGATAGCGCTTTTCCCGCCAGGCGGCGTTGCGCTCGTCATCCATAGCCCCGCTATGGATTCCTCCCGCGCCTTGCCAGACGAAAAAATCCATCGATCTCAACTGTCATGCCATAACTTGGGATGGGTATCACACCGTCCTTGCCCTGTACTCCAACGCAGACCCATGCTTCCCTGCACTTACCCGCAATCCACTCTAACGTGCGGTAATGCTGAAGACTTTTCCTTGCCATCTTCCGTTGCGTTTGTGCCCGCAGCCCTTTTCCATGTGGAAATTCAAAATGAGGAACAGCAAGGACTTAACGCGTCAATTGTGTTTCTTCCGAGAATCAAAACACATGTAAGTTCCTCAGGCAACACCTTCACAGTGTGACGTAAGTGCTTAATTTTCCTCAAGATTCAATCGAGACGTTTCTTGAATGAAACGCGCTAAGTCATTGACTTCATTAGAAAAATTCACATTTTTGTTTCCTGATATTACTTGACCGCAAATTGGGCTCCCTTTAAAGTGGGCGGCAGTGTGAAATAGTGTATTTTTGTGGGTGAAAAGTGGTTTGAAAGCCCCTAAAACTTGTTTCACAGACATGACAAAAAACGACAACCACAAGGGTGAATCAGGGTGTTTCAGGGCGCGTCAGCACTGAGTCTCGATGCAAAAGGGCGGATGACCATCCCCGCCAAGCATCGCGACGCCTTGTCGCTTCAGTGCGAAGGCCGCGTCACGCTGACCAAGCATCCTCACGGCTGTCTGCTCTTTTTTCCCCGCCCCGTCTGGGAATCCCATCGCGAACAGATCGCCGCCTGGCCGATGTCCGCCCGCGCATGGCAGCGTATTTTCCTGGGCAATGCCTCCGATGTCGAAATGGATTCCGCCGGCCGCATTCTGATTGCGCCGGAACTGCGAAGTGCCGTGGGCCTGACGCGAGACGTCATGCTGCTGGGCATGGGCAGCCATTTCGAGATCTGGGATGCGGAAAAGCTTGCCGAGAACGAGGCCGAAGCCGTCTCGGGCGGCATGCCGGACGCATTGAGTAACTTTTCCTTCTGACGGGCCGTATGACTGAAAATCCGGTGCCCGAATTGCAGCACCGTACGGTGCTGCTGGAAGAAGCGGTGGATGCGCTGCACATCGACGGAGAACGCGTCAATGGCGTGTATGTCGATGGCACCTTCGGCCGCGGCGGTCACAGCCGCCGGATCCTCGAGCGTCTCGGCCCGCAAGGCCGATTGATCGCTTTCGACAAGGATCCGCAGGCGATTGCGACCGCGGAGGCGATTGCCGACGCACGGTTTCAGATCGTGCACGACAGTTTCGCCACGATGCGCGAGGCGCTTGCCGAGCGCGGCATCGGGCAGGTGAACGGCATTTTGATGGACCTGGGAATCTCTTCGCCGCAGGTGGACGAAGCGGCGCGGGGATTCAGTTTTCGGCTGGATGGCCCGCTCGACATGCGCATGGACACCACGCGCGGCATGTCGGCGGCGGAATGGCTCGCGACCGAGTCTGAACAGACGATAGGAAAGGTGATACGAGATTATGGGGAAGAACGGTTTGCTTTTCAGATTGCAAAGGCGATTGCTGCTCGCAGGACAGTCGGCCCAATTTCAACCACACGACAGCTTGCCGAGATCGTGGCACACGCCGTCAAAACCCGCGAGAAGGGCAAGGACCCGGCCACTCGCACATTTCAGGCTATCCGGATTTACATCAATCAAGAGCTTGAAGAACTCGAAGTAGGACTCGACGCCGCACTGGAAAAACTGGCTTCGGACGGGAGATTGGCTGTGATCAGCTTTCATTCGCTGGAAGATCGCATCGTCAAGCGCTTCATGGCTTCCAAAGCCAACGCGCCCCAGCCCGACCGTCGCCTGCCCATCCGTGCGGTTGACTTGCCGCAGCCGCAGCTGAAGCTGCTGGCAAAGATGAAACCCTCGGACGCCGAAGTCGCCGGCAACCCGCGCGCCAGATCGGCGATCATGCGGGTTGCCGAGCGCACATCGGTGCCGATTGCACTATCCGGGAGCGCTCCGTGAGCGGCCGCATCAATACCGTTTTGACCATTGCCCTGGTCGCCTGCGCCCTGTCCGTCGTCAACGCACAGTACACGTATCGCAGCCTCTTCATCGAGTTGGAGCGGGCGCAAGCGTCCGCACGCCAGCTTGAGATCGAATGGTCGCAGCTGCAGCTCGACCAGTCCACGCTCGGCAAGCATGCGCGCATCGAAGAAAACGCGCGCCGCAACCTGGCCATGGTGCCGGTGACGCCGAACCGCACTCAATACCTCATTCCGGGAGCGAAGTAATGCGCACCGCGTCCCGTACCGCCGCCGGAAAAGGCGTGCAATTCAGTGCAAGCCCGGTGCTGGCCGTCAAGCTTCCCGTCTGGCGTTCGCGCGTGGTCCTGTTCGTGCTGTTCGCCGCGTTCGCCTCGCTGGCCGGCCGCGCGCTCTGGCTGCAGGGCTTGTCGACCGAATTCCTGCAGAAGCAAGGCGCCGTCCGCTATGCGCGCACGCTCGAACTTCCCGCCACGCGCGGCAAGATCATTGACCGCAACGGCCAGGTGCTCGCGTCCTCGCTGCCGGTGAGGGCTGTCTGGGCAATCCCGGAAGACGTGTCCGAAGCGCCGCCCGAGAAGCTGCGCGCGCTGGCCAAGCTGCTCGACATGAGCGAAGCCGACCTGCGCAAGAAGCTCAACTCCGACCGCACCTTCGTCTACCTGAAGCGCCAGGTCGAGCAGGAAACCGTCGACAAGATCCTGAAGCTCGGCATTGCCGGCATCGAAACCCGCAAGGAATACAAGCGCTACTATCCCGACGGCGAAGTGATGGCGCATATCGTCGGCTTCACCAACGTCGAGGACGTCGGCCAGGAAGGCATGGAGCTGGCCTACCAGAAAAACCTGGCGGGCATGACGGGCAGCCGCAAGGTCATCAAGGACCGTCTCGGCCGCGTGGTCGAAGACTTGCAGTCTACGCGGCCGCCGCATGACGGCAAGGACCTGCCGCTGTCGGTCGACCGCAAGATCCAGCACATCGCCTTCACCCATCTGAAGGAAGCGGTTGAGAAGCACAAGGCCAAGGCCGCCGGCATCGTCGTGCTCGACGTGAAGACCGGCGAAGTGCTGGCGCTGGCCAACCTGCCGACCTACAACCCGAACGACCGTTCCGGCCTGACCGGCGCGCAGCTGCGCAACCGGGTGCTGACTGATACTTTCGAGCCGGGGTCGACTCTGAAGCCCTTCACCATCGCGCTCGGACTGGAAAACAAGCTGGTCACGCCCGCCACCAACATCCAGACCGCGCCGGGACGCCTCACCATCGGCAGGGCCACCATCGGCGATGCGCATCCGCACGGCATGCTGACCGTCTCCCAGGTGCTGGAAAAATCGTCGAACGTCGGCACCGCGAAAATCGCGCTGCAGATGCAGCCGCAGACCATGTGGGAAATGTTCACCGCGGTCGGCTTCGGCCAGCAGCCCAAGCTCGGATTCCCCGGCGCCGTTGCCGGCCGCGTTCGTCCGTACAAGTCGTGGAAGCCGATCGAGCAGGTCACCATGAGCTATGGTCATGGCATTTCGACCTCGCTGATCCAGGTTGCCCACTCGTACATGATCTTTGCGCGCGACGGTGAAATGATCCCGCTCACCTTCCAGAAGAGCAGTGACCATCCGATCGGACAGCGAGTGATTTCCGAAAAGACGGCGCGCGACGTGCGCGCCATGCTGGAACTGGCCGCCGGCCCCACCGGCACCGCGCCGCAGGCCCAGGTCCCCGGCTACCGCGTGGGAGGCAAGACCGGCACCGCGCACAAGCTGATCGGACGCCAGTACGGCAACAAGTACGTGGCATCGTTCGTCGGTTTCGCTCCGATTTCCAATCCGCGCATCATCGTTGCCGTCATGGTCGACGAGCCGTCCAACGGCATGCATTACGGCGGCCAGGTTGCGGCTCCGGTGTTTGCCGCGGTCACCGCCAATGCGCTGCGGGCATTGAACATCGCACCGGATTCCTCGGTGACCGACATCATCATTCCGGCGGATAGCGTGAAGGAGAGCCTGTGATGAACGTCGCCGCTCCGCTGAACGGCCCGGCCGGTTCGAGCATCGATGCCACCCTGGCCTGGCTGCATGCCGAGGCGCCAGCGGCCCAGCTGTCGTCCGACTCGCGCACGGTACGGACCGGGGATGTTTTCTTCGCCTATCCGGGCGACGCGTCGGACGGCCGCCGTTACATCGAACAGGCGATCGCCAATGGCGCCCGCGCCGTCATCTACGAGGCGGAAGGCTTCGATTGGAATGCCGCCTGGAGCGTCGCGCATCTGGCCGTGCCGCAGCTGAAACAAACCGCCGGGCCGATCGCCAACGCCTATTACGAGCAGCCGGATGCCGGCCTGTTTACCGTCGCGGTCACGGGCACCAACGGCAAGACCTCCTGCACCCAATGGCTGGGCAAGGCGCTGTCGCGCCTGGGGCAGCCGACCGCGGTGATCGGCACGCTAGGCGTCGGGATGTACCAGCGCGGCAACCATGCCGGCTTCAAT
Source organism: Noviherbaspirillum album (assembly GCF_035916955.1). Classification (NCBI taxonomy): domain Bacteria; kingdom Pseudomonadati; phylum Pseudomonadota; class Betaproteobacteria; order Burkholderiales; family Oxalobacteraceae; genus Noviherbaspirillum; species Noviherbaspirillum album. The sequence goes on from NZ_JAWIIV010000005.1 coordinate 159,717, forward strand.
GCCACCGGCTACACCACGCCGGATGCGGTGATCCTGCAGCGCGCGCTGGCGCAGCTGCGCGATCGCGGCGCGCGTGCGCTGGCCATCGAGGCATCGTCGATCGGCATCGACCAGGGCCGGCTGAACGGCATGCATGTCGATGTCGCGCTGTTCACCAACTTCACGCGCGACCATCTCGATTACCACGGCGACATGGCGGCCTATGAAGCCGCCAAGCGCGCATTGTTCGACTGGCCCGGCCTGCGCCATGCGGTGATCAACCTCGACGACGATATGGGACGCCGGCTGGTGCAGCACCTGCAGTCCAGCCGGCCGGGCGTTGCCATCACCGGTTACACGGTGGACGGGCGCGGCCTGCCGGGAGTTGCCGTCGTGTCAGCTGGCGACATCCGCATGCAGCACTGCGGCACCACGTTCAGGCTGGACAGCGAAGCCGGCAGCGCGCAGGTCAGGACGCAGCTGGTCGGCCAGTTCAATGTCAGCAACGTGCTCGGCATTTTCAGCGTGCTGCGCGCCAAGGGCATCGCCTTCAAGGCATCGGTTGATGCGGTCGAAGGGCTGACTCCCGTGCCGGGCCGCATGGAGCAGCTGGGCGGTCAGGATGCGCCGCTGATGGTGATCGATTATGCGCACACGCCGGATGCGCTGGAAAAGACGCTCGCCAGCCTGCGCCAGGTCGCGCAGCAGCGCGGCGGCCAGCTGTGGTGCGTGTTCGGCTGCGGCGGCGACCGTGATCCGGGCAAGCGTCCGGAGATGGGCGCAGTGGCCCAGGCGGCCGACCATGTCATCGTCACCAGCGACAATCCGCGCAGCGAGGATCCTTCGGCCATCCTCGCGCAGATCGTGGCGGGGATCGACCGGTCGAAGCTGAACAAGGATGCATTGCATGTCATCGAAGACCGCGCCGCCGCCATTCTGTGGGCAGGCAGGCATGCGGCGAAAAATGACGTGGTACTGCTGGCAGGGAAGGGCCACGAGTCTTACCAGGAAATCAAAGGCAAGAAATTGCCGTTTTTGGATGCAGACCATGCCGCGCTGGCACTGGCTGCAAGGGCAACAATGAAGGGGATGATGTAATGAAATCGTCATTGGCTGCATTGCAGCCATGGATTTCTGGTGCGTCGGTGGTCAACGGCACCGGGGCGGACGCCGCATTCGACGGCGTGCTGACCGATAGCCGCCAGGCCGGCGCCGGCAATCTGTTCGTCGCATTGCGCGGCGAGCGTTTCGACGCGCACGATTTCCTGAACGACGTCGCGGCCAGGGGCGTCGCGGCCGTCGTGGTGGAACGCGTGCCGGACGGCCTGACCGTGCCGGCGCTGGTGGTCCCGGATACGCGGATCGCGCTCGGCGAGATCGCCGCGTTCTGGCGCCGCCAGTTCACGCTGCCGGTCATCGGCGTCACTGGCAGCAATGGCAAGACCACCGTCAAGGAAATGATCGCTTCGATATTGTCGGCCGCCTACGGCGCCGACAATATTCTCGCTACCCGCGGCAACCTCAACAACGACATCGGCGTGCCGCTCACCGTGTTCCGTCTCAATGCCTCGTACCAGGCGGCGGTGGTGGAGCTGGGCATGAACCACCCGGGCGAGATCGCGGCCATCACCGGCATCGCTAAGCCCACGGTAGGGCTGGTGAACAACGCACAGCGCGAGCACCAGGAATTCATGGAGAGCGTCGAGGCGGTCGCGAAGGAAAACGGCGGCGTCATCCTCGGCCTGCCGGATGACGGCGTCGCGGTGTTCCCGGCCGATGATACTTACACCACGCTCTGGCGCGGCTACGCGGGGCAACGCAAAACAATGACATTCGGTCTTGCCGAACAGGCACAGCAAGGGCAAGAAGCCGATGTGAGCTGCACATTTCAGGTGAACGATTTCGGCAGTGACCTGTCCATTACTGCCTGTGGGAAACAGTTCCAGGTGACACTTTCCGCGGCGGGCATGCACAACGTCCGCAATGCACTTGCTGCAACAGCTTGCGCGCTTGCCATCGGCGTGCCCGAGGAAGCGATCAAGCGCGGCCTCGAAGCATTCGCCCCGGTTAGCGGACGGCTGCAGCGCAAGACGGCGAAGAGTGGAGCCCTGGTGATCGACGATACGTACAACGCCAATCCGGATTCGGTGCGCGCGGCCATCGATGTGCTGTCGCGTACGAACGGACCCCGCGTGCTGGTGCTGGGCGACATGGGTGAAGTGGGCGACGAAGGCCCGCAGTTCCATGTCGAGATCGGCAACTACGCGCGCGAGCAGGGGATCGAGCATCTGCTGACGCTGGGCGAACTGGCCAGGCATGCGAGCGCCGCGTTCGGCGCGGATGCGCGGCATTTCGACGATATCGGATCGATCAACCAGGCGGCCGAAGCATTGGTTTCCTCAGGCAGGACGGCGCTGGTGAAGGGCTCGCGTTTCATGAAGATGGAGCGCGTGGTCCAGCACCTCGTCAATCAAATGGATCAAGGACAGGGAACCCACTGACATGCTGCTCTGGCTGGCGCAATACTTTCAACAAGACTTAAATACGCTGCGGGTCTTCAACTTCATCACCTTCCGCGCGGTGTTCGCCACGCTGACGGCGCTTGTCATCGGGCTCATCGCAGGTCCCGCCATGATTCGCATGCTGACCCGCATGAAGGTCGGCCAGGCGGTGCGCACCGACGGCCCGCAGACGCACCTGATCAAGACCGGCACGCCGACCATGGGCGGCGCGCTGATCCTGCTCGCCATCGGGATCTCCACCATTCTCTGGTCCGATTTCAGCAACCGCTTCGTCTGGGTGGTGCTGGTGGTGACGCTCGGCTACGGCGCCATCGGCTGGGTCGACGACTACCGCAAGGTGGTCTACAAGAACCCGGAAGGCATGTCGTCGAAGGAAAAATATTTCTGGCAGTCGCTGATCGGCATCGCCGCCGCGATCTATCTCGCGTTTTCGGTGTCGGCGCCGACCAATACCCAGGTGCTGAACCTGTTCTTGGAGTGGGTAAGCTCAGGCTTCAACCTCGCCTTGCCGCCCAAGGCCGACCTGATCGTCCCCTTTTTCAAGACCATCAGCTACCCGCTCGGCGTCTGGGGCTTCATCGCGCTGACCTACTTCGTCATCGTCGGCACCAGCAATGCGGTGAACCTGACCGACGGCCTCGACGGCCTCGCCATCATGCCGACCGTGATGGTCGGATCGGCGCTCGGACTCATTGCCTACCTCACAGGCAGCGCAATGTACTCGAAATACCTCTTTATTCCTCACATTCCCGGCGCCGCCGAGCTGTTAATCTTCTGTGGCGCGATGGCAGGCGCGGGGTTGGCGTTCCTGTGGTTCAACGCCCATCCGGCGCAGGTGTTCATGGGCGACGTCGGCGCGCTGGCGCTGGGCGGCGCGCTCGGCACGGTCGCTGTCATCGTGCGCCAGGAAATCGTCCTGTTCATCATGGGTGGCATCTTCGTGGTGGAAACGCTGTCGGTGATGCTGCAGGTGGGCTATTTCAAGTATTCGAAGAAGCGGTATGGAGTCGGGCGCCGCATTTTGCTGATGGCGCCGCTGCATCACCACTTTGAACAAAAGGGATGGAAAGAGACCAAGGTCGTGGTGCGCTTCTGGATCATCACGATGATGCTGGTGCTGTTCGGTCTCTCAACTTTGAAGCTGCGGTAAATGGAAGGCTGCGTGGAAAACGTCGTGAACTACCAGGGGAAGAAGGTTCTCGTGCTCGGGCTCGGTGAATCCGGGCTGGCGATGGCATTGTGGCTCGCGCGCTGCGGCGCCGCGCTGCGCGTCGCCGACACCCGCGCCGAACCGGACCGCCTGCCGGCGCTGCGCGAGGTCGTTCCGGACATCGAGTTCGCCAGCGGCCCCTTCAACGCGGCGCTGGTCGAGGGCGTCGATTTTGTGGCCGTCAGCCCAGGTCTGGCGCCTAACCGTGAACTTGCGCATATCATTCCGGCCGCGCAGGAAAAGAACATTCCGCTGTGGGGCGAGATCGAGCTCTTCGCACAGGCGCTGGCCGCGCTGCGCGAGCAGCGCGCCTATGCGCCGAAAGTCATCGCCATCACCGGCACCAACGGCAAGACCACGGTTACCAGCCTGACCGGCCTGCTGTGCCGCCGCGCCGGCCTGAAAACCCAGGTCGCCGGCAACATCAGCCCGGCCGCGCTCGATGTGCTGCGCGAAGCACTCGATAAAGACGAATTGCCGCAAGCCTGGGTGCTGGAACTGTCCAGCTTCCAGCTGCACACTACCACCAGCCTGCAGGCGGACGTGGCCACCGTGCTCAACGTCACCCAGGACCATCTCGACTGGCACGGCGACATGGACGCCTACGCCGCCGACAAGGCACGCATCTTCGGTGCCGAGGGCGCCAATACCATCCGCGTGCTCAACCGCGACGATGCGCGCGTGATGCAGATGGCCGCGCCGACGGGGACCAACATCAGCTTCGGCAGCGACGAGCCCGACCAGGCCGAGTGTTTCGGGCTGGTCGATGACAACGGCATGCAATGGCTGTCCACCGCGATTGCAGCGGAAGAGGGTGAAAAACGCCGCCGCAGGAAGGACAGCGTCGAATTGCCGGTCATCGTCAACCGCCTGATGCCGGCCGACGCGCTCAAGATCCGCGGCCAGCACAATGCCGTCAACGCGCTGGCCGCGCTGGCGCTGTGCCGCGCGATCGGCCTGCCGCTGGCGCCGCTGCTGCACGGCCTGCGCGAATACCGGGGCGAACCGCACCGGGTCGAACTGATCGCCACCGTCGCCGGCATCGACTATGTCGACGACAGCAAGGGCACCAATGTCGGCGCCACCGTTGCTGCCCTGGTCGGCCTTGGCGTCAACCAGAACAGCAGGCGCCTGGTGCTGATCGCCGGCGGCGACGGCAAGGGACAGGACTTCACGCCGCTGGCCGAGCCGGTTGCGAAATACGTGCGCGCCGTCGTCCTGATCGGCAAGGATGCCGCCGAGATCCGTGCCGCGATTGCTGGCACAGGCGTTGAAGCCATCGACTGCGCCACCCTGGAAGAAGCCGTGCAGAAGGCGACCGAGCTTGCCCGCGAAGGCGATTCGGTGCTGCTGTCGCCGGCCTGCGCCAGCCTCGACATGTTCCGCAACTACGCGCACCGCGCCGAGGTATTCATCGACGCGGTCCGTGAAATCGGACTCGCCCGCGGCGAGGTGATTGCATGAAGTTCGCGCTGCCATCCTTTTCCTCGCCCGCCGAGAAGGCGCCGATCCCGGGCGTCGTCCAGCGTTCGCGGATGATGGAATACGACCAGCCGCTGGTCTGGGTCGTGGTCCTGCTGATGCTGTTTGGCATGGTGATGGTCTATTCGGCATCGATCGCCTTGCCCGACTCGCCGAAATATGCCAACTACAAGAACACGCATTTCCTGATGCGCCAGGCAAGTTTCATATCGATAGCGATGATCGCAGGCCTGCTGGCCTTCCGCGTACGCATCGCCACCTGGCAGCGTCTGGCACCCTATCTTTTCGTCGCAACCATGGTGCTGCTGGTACTGGTGCTCGTGCCCGGCGTCGGCAAGGGCGTCAACGGCGCGCGCCGCTGGTTGTCGCTCAAGATATTCAACCTGCAGCCGTCGGAAATGATGAAGCTGTTCGTGGTGCTGTACGCCGCCGACTACACGGTGCGCAAGCAGCAGTACATGCACAAGCTGACCAAGGGATTCCTGCCGATGACGGTGGCGATCGGTTTCGTCGGCCTGCTGCTGCTGCTCGAGCCCGATCTCGGTGCCTTCGGCGTGATCGTCTGCATCGCGATGGGCATCCTGTTCTTGGGCGGCATCAACGGCATCTGGTTCGGCGGCATCGGCGCCACGCTGGTCGGCATCTTCACCATGGTGATCGTGCTGTCGCCCTGGCGGCGCGAGCGCATCTTCGCCTACCTCAATCCCTGGACCGAGGAAAACGCGCTCGGCAAGGCCTACCAGCTGTCGCATTCGCTGATCGCTTTCGGCCGTGGCGAGCTGTTCGGCGTCGGCCTCGGCGGCAGCGTGGAAAAGCTGCATTACCTGCCGGAAGCCCATACCGACTTCCTGCTGGCGGTGATCGGCGAGGAGCTCGGCTTCGTCGGCGTCATCGTCGTGATCGCAATGTTCTACTGGATCGTCAAGCGATCCTTCGAAATCGGCCGCCAGGCGATCGCCATGGACCTGACCTTCGCCGGACTCGCCGCCAAGGGCATCGGCATCTGGATCGGCGTGCAGACCTTCATCAACATGGGTGTGAACCTCGGCCTGCTGCCGACCAAGGGCCTGACCCTGCCGCTGATGAGCTACGGCGGCTCGGGCGTGGTGCTGAACTGCGTCGGACTCGCGATCCTGCTGCGCATCGATTATGAAAACCGCGTGCTGATGCGGGGAGGGCGCATATGAAACAAGTTCAGCACGCAAAGCGCCTGATGATCATGGCGGCCGGCACCGGCGGCCATATCTTCCCCGGCCTCGCCATCGCGCAGACCATGCAGGCGCGCGGCTGGGAAGTCAGCTGGCTCGGCACCATGCACGGCATGGAGCGCGAGATCGTGCCGAAGCACCGCATCGCAATGGATTCGATCGATTTCGCGGGACTGCGCGGCAAGGGCATCAAGCACACCCTGCGCGGCGTGGTCAAGATGGCGGCTGGCTTCGCCTCCTGCTTCAGCATCATCGGCCGGCGCAAGCCGAGCGTGGTGCTGGGCATGGGCGGCTACGTGACCGTCCCCGGCGGCATGATGGCAAAACTGCGCGGCGTGCCGCTGGCGCTGGTCAATGCCGACGCCGCCCTGCTGCTGTCGAACAAGACGCTGGCGCCTGCCGCGCAGCGGGTGCTGTTCGGCTTCCCGGCCGATTTCGGCAGCGCCGCTTCCAAGGCGCTGGTCACCGGCAACCCGGTGCGCCAGGAAATCATCGACGTGCCGGCGCCGGAACAGCGCTATGCGGCGCGCACCGGCCCGCTCAAGCTGCTGGTGGTGGGCGGCAGCCTCGGCGCCAAGGCCCTGAACGACTGCCTGCCGGCGGCGCTGGCCATGATCCCGGAAGGCATCCGGCCGGTCGTCACCCATCAGTCGGGCAAGCTGCATATTGAAGTCCTGCGCACCGCGTACCAAAACGCGCAGGTGCAGGCCGAAGTGGTCGACTTCATCGACGACATGCCGCGCCGCTACGCGGAAGCCGACCTGGTGATCTGCCGCGCCGGCGCGATCACCGTGTCGGAGCTGACCGCGGCCGGCGTGCCCAGCGTGCTGGTGCCGCTGGTCGCATCGACCACGTCGCATCAACGAGACAACGCACAGTGGATGGCCAAACAGCAGGCCGCCATCCATTTGCCGCAAGGCGAACTGACGCCCCAGAAACTGGCGGATCTACTGCAATCGATGACGCGCGAGCGCTGCCTGGCCATGGGCCAGGCCGCTTACCGCATCGGACGGCGCGAGGCCAATGAAGCCATCGCCAACGTACTGGAAGAACTGGCAAACAGAGCATGAAGCACAAAGTCAAAAACATTCATTTCGTCGGCATCGGCGGTTCGGGCATGAGCGGCATCGCGGAAGTGCTGCTCAACCTCGGCTATACCGTATCGGGCTCCGACCTCGGCAGCAATGCCGCCACCAAGCGCCTGGTCGAACTCGGCGCCAAGGTGACGCAGGGCCACGCCGCCGAGAACGTCCAGCATGCCGACGCCATCGTCACCTCGACTGCGGTCAAGGGCGACAATCCGGAAGTCCTCGCCGCCCGCGCCAAGCACATTCCCATCGTGCCGCGCGCGGTCATGCTGGCTGAACTGATGCGCCTGAAGCAGGGCATCGCCATCGCCGGCACCCACGGCAAGACCACCACCACCAGCCTGGTCGCCAGCGTGCTGGCCGAGGGCGGGCTCGATCCCACCTTCGTCATCGGCGGCCGCCTCAACAGCGCCGGTGCCAATGCCAAGCTGGGCGCGGGCGATTTCATCGTCGCCGAGGCGGACGAATCGGATGCGTCCTTCCTCAACCTGTCGCCGTGCATCGAAGTCATCACCAACATCGATGCCGACCACATGGAGACCTACGATCACAGCTTCGCCAAGCTCAAGCAGGCCTTCGTCGAATTCACGCAGCGCCTGCCGTTCTACGGCGTGGTCATGCTGTGCATCGACGACGCCAGCGTGCGCGAGATCATGCCCTTCATTTCCAAGCCCATCCTGACCTACGGTTTCCACCAGGATGCGCAGGTGCGCGCGACGGACGCGAAGGCAATCGACGGCAAGATGGAATTCACCGTGCTGCAGCAGGGTTATGCGCCGCTGACGGTGCAGCTGAACCAGCCCGGCATGCACAATGTGCAGAACGCCTGCGCCGCGATTGCGATCGCGCGCGAGCTCGGCGTGGCCGACACTGCCACCCAGAAGGCCCTGCGCGAGTTCAACGGCGTCGGCCGGCGCTTCACACGCTACGGCGATATCAAGCTGCCCGACGGCGGCGCCTTCACGCTGGTCGACGATTACGGCCACCATCCGGTGGAAACCGCGGCCACGCTGGCGGCGGCGCGCGGCGCCTATCCGGGACGCCGGCTGGTGCTGGCTTTCCAGCCGCACCGCTATACCCGCACGCGCGACCTGTTCGAGGATTTCGTCAAGGTGCTGTCGAGCGCCGATGCGCTGGTGCTGGGCGAGGTCTATGCGGCGGGCGAGCAGCCCATCGTGGCCGCCGACGGCCGCGCGCTGGCGCATGCGCTGCGCGTGCTGGGCAAGGTGGAACCGATTTTCGTGGAAGACATCGCCGACATGCCGTCGACCATCATGAACATGGCCAGGGATGGCGACGTGGTGATCACGATGGGCGCGGGTTCGATCAGCGGGGTGCCGGGCAAGCTGGCGCAGGTTTGAGTTTTGAAGAAGGCGTCCCTTTCCGCACCGGCGGCAAGGGAACGGGCAGCACAATTTTTAAGCGAGTTGGACATGGCAAGTGAATTTGGAAAAGTCGGTGTTCTGTTCGGCGGTCGTTCCGCCGAGCGGGAAGTATCGCTGATGTCCGGCAAGGGCGTCCTGGCGGCGCTGCGCAGCAAGGGCATCGATGCGCACGGCTTTGATCCGGCGGAGCGCAGCATCGCCGAACTGGCGGCGGAGAAGTTCGACCGCGTGTTCATCGCGCTGCACGGCCGCTACGGCGAGGACGGCACGCTGCAGGGCGTGCTGGAGCAGCTCGGCCTGCCCTATACCGGCTCCGGCGTGATGGCGTCCTCGATCGGCATGGACAAGGTGATGACCAAGCGCATCTGGCTCAGCCTTGGATTGCCGACGCCGCGCTTCATCGTGCTCGATTCCAAGGACGCGACCCATGATGAACTGCGCAAGGTGCCCGACGAACTCGGCCTGCCGCTGATGCTGAAGGCGCCGCACGAAGGTTCGACCATCGGCATCAGCAAGGTGATCGGCTATTCCGAGATGCAGAGCGGCTTCGACCTGTGCGCGAAATACGACGACGTGGTGCTGGCCGAGGAATTCATCACCGGCCGCGAACTGACGGTTCCGGTACTGGGCACCGGCCGCAACGCGCGTGCATTGCCGATCGTCGAGATCCGCGCGCCGCAGGGCAATTACGACTATGAACACAAGTACTTCAGCGACGACACCCAGTACCTGTGCCCGGCGCCGCTGGACGCGGAACTGACCAAGCGCATCCAGTCGCTGGCGGTGCGCGCATTCAATGCGGTGGGCAGCTCGGGCTGGGCACGCGTCGATTTCATGCTGCGCGCCGCCGACAATGAGCCTTTCCTGCTGGAGATCAATACATCGCCGGGCATGACCGGACATTCTCTCGTGCCGATGGCGGCGAAGGCGGCGGGCGTGAGCTATGAAGACCTGTGCGTCGAGATCCTGCGTTCCGCGGACCTCGACCTGATACCGTCGCAAGACTGGAAACCGGCGTAAGGAAAAGAGCATAAACCATGTGGCACGACGTCCGAATGCTCAATGCAACCACCAACACCCTGCTAGGGCTGCTGGTGCTGAGCCTGCTCGGCTCGGGCTTGTGGTGGGTTGCGCATCGGCCGATGTTCACGCTCAAGACGATTCATGTCGAAGGTGTCGGCGAAACGCAGCTGCGGCACGTTAATGCCTCCACGGTGCGCACCGCCGCGGTGCCGCGCATCAAGGGCAACTTCTTCACCACCGACCTCGATGCGGTGCGGCAGGCGTTCGAAGCGGTGCCCTGGGTGCGAAAGGCGGCGGTCCGCCGCGAATGGCCGAACAAGCTGATCGTGCAGGTGGAGGAGCATCGGCCGCTCGCCACCTGGGGCGATGAAGGCAAGCTGGTCTCGGTCAAGGGCGACATTTTCACCGCCAACCTGGACGAGGCGGAAGAAGACGGCGCGCTGCCCGAGTTCGCCGGACCGGACGGCAGCGAGAAGGAGATCGTCGCGCGCTACCGCGAACTGACCGAATGGTTCAAGCCGGTCAGCCTGGTGCCCGAGAGCCTGAACCTGTCGAGCCGCTATGCATGGACGGTGAAGCTGAACAACGGCATGACGGTCGAGCTCGGCCGCGAACAGAGCAAGGCGACCTTGAAGGAGCGGGTCGACCGGCTGATCGGGGTCTACCCGCAGCTCGTCAGCCGCCTGCAGGACAAGATTGAAAGTGTGGATATGCGGTACCCGAATGGTTTGGCGTTGAAAGCGCCGGGCATCAAGTTCGCGCAGGACAGCAAAAAAGCAAAGCGATAAACATGACAAAAGACGCAAAAAACCTGATCGTCGGCCTCGACATCGGCACCTCGAAAGTGGTGGCGGTGGTGGCCGAGGTAATGCCTAACGGGAGGCATGAGGTCATCGGGCTCGGGCAGCACGAGTCCAAGGGACTGAAAAAGGGAGTGGTGGTCAACATCGAGGCGACGGTCGAGTCGATCCAGCGTGCGCTGGAGGAAGCCGAGCTGATGGCCGATTGCAAGATCAAGAACGTCTACACCGGCATCGCCGGCAGCCATATCCGCAGCTTCAATTCCAGCGGCATGGTCGCCATCAAGGACAAGGAAGTCACCTCCACCGACGTGGCGCGCGTCATCGAGACCGCGAAGGCGGTCAACATCCCGACCGACCAGCAGCTGCTGCACACGGTGCCGCAGGAATTCATCGTCGACAGCCAGGACGACGTGCGCGAGCCGATCGGCATGAGCGGCATCCGCCTCGAAGTGAAGGTGCATATCGTCACCGGCGCGGTGTCGGCGGTGCAGAACATCGTCAAGTGCGTGCGCCGCTGCGGCCTCGAAGTCTCCGACCTGATCCTGCAGCCGATGGCATCGGCCGACGCGGTGCTCACCCCCGACGAGAAGGAACTCGGCGTGGTGCTGATCGACATCGGCGGCGGCACCACAGACGTCGCCATCTTCACCGAAGGCGCGATCCGCCATACCGCCGTGATTCCGATCGCCGGCGACCAGATCACCAACGACATCGCGATGGCGCTGCGCACCCCGACCGCCGAGGCGGAGGAAATCAAGCTGCGCTTCGGCGTGGCCAAGCAGGTGCTGGCCGATCCGGGCGAGTCGCTGGAAGTGCCGGGCCTCGGCGACCGCGGTCCGCGCAGCCTGTCGCGCCAGGCGCTGGCGGCCGTGATCGAGCCGCGCGTCGAAGAATTGTTTGCCCTCGTGCACCAGGTGGTGCGCGAGTCCGGTTACGAAGAAGTTCTGTCGTCAGGCCTGGTCCTGACCGGCGGCTCGGCGATGATGCCGGGCATGGTCGAACTGGCAGAGGATATTTTCCTCAAGCCGGCGCGGCTTGGAGTGCCCGAGTACAGCGGTCAACTGGCGGACGTGGTGCGAAGCCCCCGCTATTCGACCGTGCTCGGTTTGTTGCTGGAAGCGAAGAAGCAGTACCTGCGCGGCCACATCGTTACCAGCCAGGACGGTTCGGTGAAGGCGGTCTGGCAGCGCATGAAAGAATGGTTTTTGGGTAATTTCTAACGTTTATTATTTTTGGAATCAACTGCAGTTTGCAGTGGCTAGTCGCCACACCGCGTGGTGATTATCGACTGAAAACTGCATCATCATCATCTAAGGGAGTCATCATGGAAATCGATATGATCGATAACGCAAACCTGGGCACGGTGATCAAGGTCGTCGGTGTCGGTGGCGCAGGCGGCAATGCAGTACAGCACATGATCAACAAGGGCGTGTCCGGCGTTGAATTCATCGCGGCCAACACCGATGCGCAGGCATTGGCGGAATCGAAGGCACACAACGTCATTCAGATCGGCGAAAGCGGTCTCGGCGCCGGCATGAAGCCGGAAGTCGGCCGCCAGCTGGCTGAAGAGTCCCGCGCGCGCATCCAGGACGCGCTGCGCGGCGCGCACATGGTCTTCATCGCCGCAGGCATGGGCGGCGGCACCGGCACCGGCGCGGCTCCGATCGTGGCCGAAGTCGCCAAGGAACTCGGCGCGCTGACCGTCGCCGTGGTCTCCAAGCCCTTCTCCTACGAAGGCGCCAAGTGCATGGAAATCGCCGACGAAGGCCTGGACGCGCTGTCCCAGCACGTCGACTCGCTGATCGTCATCCTCAACGAGAAGCTCGAGGAGATCTATGAAGACGACAGCATGATCGAGTGGCTGCAGCATGCCGACGACGTGCTCAACAACGCCGTTGCCGGTATCGCCGAGATCATCAATGTCCCGGGTCACATCAACGTCGACTTCAACGACGTCAAGACCATCATGGGCGAGCAGGGCAAGGCGATGATGGGTACCGCCACCGCCTCCGGCGTCGACCGTGCGCGCATCGCCGCCGAGCAGGCAGTCGCTTCGCCGCTGCTTGACGGCATCGACCTGTCCGGCGCGCGCGGCGTGCTGGTCAACGTCACTGCCAGCCGCGGCCTGAAGGGCAAGGAAATCAAGGAAGTCATGGCCACCGTGCGCGCATTCGCGGCGCCGGATGCGTCGATCGCGCAGGGCATCGCCTACGATGACAGCATGGGCGACGATATCCGCGTCACCGTGGTGGCCACCGGCCTGGGCCGCGCACGCAAGAACGTGCAGCTGGTGCAGACACCGGTCCTGCGCACCGGTACGCACAACGAGCCGATCATGCAGGGCGGCCTGATGGGCCAGGGCTCGGCACAGGGCGCCGGCGCGTTCCAGGGCTTGAACAAGCCTGCCGTCTGGCGTCGCGAGTCGGCTTCCGACACCGTGCGCGCTCTGGAGAAGAACGGCATGGAAACCTACGACATACCGGCTTTCCTGCGCAAGCAAGCCGACTAAGCTGTCTTCGGCCCGAACCTGCCTGTCCGGTGTCATGCAGGACAGGCAATAACAGGGCATACTGCGGTCTGGACGCCGCGCCCCTCGTGAAAACGGGCGGCGCGGCGTTTTCATTGGCGCTGCCGGATCACATGCCGGCGCGCCCGGGTAATCAATGCCCAAGCACCACCACAGACGCTATACAACACAAGACACATTACAAGAGGACACATCATGACCATCAAAGTTGGCGACCGCCTGCCTGAAGGCACTCTTTCGGAATTCATCGAAGTGGAATCGGAAGGCTGTTCGCTCGGCCCGAACACCTTCAACGTCGGCGAGCTGGCCAAGGGCAAGAAGATCGCGGTCTTCGGCCTGCCGGGCGCCTTTACCCCGACCTGCTCGGCCAAGCACGTACCGGGCTATATCGCCAATGCCGATCAGCTCAAGGCCAAGGGTGTCAATGAAATCTGGTGCATCTCGGTCAATGATCCCTTCGTGATGGGCGCATGGGGCCGCGAGCAGAAGGCTGTCGGCACCGTGCGCATGATGGCCGACGGCAATGCCGCCTTCACCAAGGCGCTGGGCCTGGATGCGGATTTCGCGAAGTTCGGCATGGGCACGCGCTCGCAGCGCTACTCGATGCTGGTCGAGGATGGCGTGGTCAAGCAGCTGAACCTGGAAGAGCCGGGCAAGTTCGAAGTCTCGAATGCGGAAACCCTGCTGAAGCAGCTGGCTTAAGTCTTCTGAAGTTGTAATTCGACGGGCCGGGGAGTGCAAGCTCTCCGGCCCTTGCTTTTTGCGTTATCAAAACCGCTTGGCTTCAGGCGGTCGGCGCCACCACCACTTTCACCTGCGCCTCCTTCAACACCTTCATCAGGGCTTCCGGCGGCTTCGCATCGGTAAACAGCATGTCCACCTGCGACAGGTGCGCCATCCGCACCAGCGCCTGCCGCCCGAACTTGTCGCGATCGGCGACCAGCCACACCTCGCGCGACTGTTCAATGATGGTCTGCGCCACCTTGACTTCCCGCGCGTCGAAATCGCGCAGCGTGCCGTCGTCCTCGATGCTGGAAATGCCGATGATGCCGATATCAACCCGGAACTGGCGGATGAAGTCGATGGTCGCTTCGCCGACGATGCCGCGGTCGCGCCCGCGCACCACGCCGCCGGCAATGATCACTTCGCATGCCGGGTTGTCGGCGAGGATGGCCGCCACGTTCAGGTTGTTGGTCACCACATGCAGGCCATGGTGATGCGACAGCGCGCGCGCCACTTCCTCGGTGGTGGTGCCGATGTTGATCAGCAGCGAGCAGCCGGGCGGCACCTGCTTGGCCACCGCTTCGGCGATGCGCCGCTTGGCGTCGATGTTCATCACCTGGCGCTGGCTGTAGTCGATGTTCTCCACCGATGAGGGCAGGCCCACGCCGCCGTGATACCGCGCCAGCAGCTTGGCTTCCTCCATCTGCTTGACGTCGCGGCGCACCGTCTGCGGCGTCACGTCCAGTTCCTGCGCCAGGTCTTCCACCGACATCGTTACACGCTGCCGCACCACTTCCAGCAAGCGCCTTTGACGTGGATTAAGCGTCATTCCATTTCTCCAGCTTCCTGTGTATTCCTCATTAAACTACTAAAACGAACAGAAACGAACAAATAAAAACAAAAATTTTGTTGATTTTGGTTCGGATGATGTCGTATCTTACGCGTTGTCATCTTACCGAGAAACCATTTCAAGGGCGAGAACGGATGGAAAACAGTCAGCACACTCTGGAGTGCGACCTGCTGGTGGTCGGCGGCGGCATCAATGGCGCGGGCATCGCGCGCGATGCCGCCGGTCGCGGCCTGTCCGTCATCCTGTGCGAAAAGGACGATCTCGCCGCGCACACCTCGTCCGCCTCGACCAAGCTGATCCACGGCGGCCTGCGCTACCTGGAACACTATGAGTTCAACCTCGTGCGCAAGGCGCTGATCGAACGGGAAGTGCTGCTGCGCTCGGCACCGCACATCATGTGGCCGCTGCGCTTCGTGATGCCGCATGACAAGGGGCAGCGGCCGGGCTGGATGATCCGCGCCGGACTGTTCCTCTACGACCGCCTCGCCCGACGCGAACTGCTGCCGGGGTCGCAAGGCGTCGACCTGCGAACGCATCCGGCGGGTGCGCCGCTCAAGCCCGAGTTCACGCGCGGCTTCGTCTATTCCGACGGCTGGGTCGACGATGCCCGCCTGGTCGTGCTCAATGCCATCGATGCCGCCGAGAGGGGCGCCAGGGTCTTTACCCGAACCGCCTGCGAAT
Organism: Noviherbaspirillum album; assembly: GCF_035916955.1. Taxonomy (NCBI): domain Bacteria; kingdom Pseudomonadati; phylum Pseudomonadota; class Betaproteobacteria; order Burkholderiales; family Oxalobacteraceae; genus Noviherbaspirillum; species Noviherbaspirillum album. Next base: position 175,198 of record NZ_JAWIIV010000005.1, read on the forward strand.
CGGCCAGCCGAGAGGACAGGGGCCAGCACTGGAACGCGAGGCTGCGCGCAGCAGGCGGGGCAGCCATCCATGTCAAGGCGCGCAGCCTGGTCAATGCCGCCGGACCCTGGACCGCGCATTTCCTGCAGAGCGCCGCGCAGCGACCGTCGGCCAAATCGCTGCGGCTGATCAAGGGCAGCCATATCGTCGTGCGCCGCCTGTTCGACCATCCCTATGCCTACATCTTTCAGCATCCGGACAGCCGCATCGTTTTCACCATTCCCTACGAGCAGGACTTCACGCTGGTCGGCACCACCGACATCGACTACCAGGGCGACGCCGGCAAGGTGGCGATCGACCGCCAGGAAATCGGCTACCTGTGCGAACTGGCGAACCGCTATTTCCGCAAGTCCATCACGCCGGACGACGTGGTCTGGAGCTATTCCGGCGTGCGGCCCCTGGTCGAGGACGAAGCCGCCAGCGCCTCCGCCGTGACGCGCGACTACCGGTTCGAATTCGACACCGACGGTGCGCCGCTGCTGTCGGTCTTCGGCGGCAAGATCACCACCTTCCGCAAGCTGGCCGAGGAAGCGGTCGACCTGCTGGCCGCGCGGCTCCCTGTACCGCAAGTGCGCAACGGCGCCTGGACCGAGCGGGCCTGCCTGCCGGGCGGCGATCTCTTCGGCGCGGTGCCGAGCAACCGTTCGGTCAGCGAGTTCGGCGGCTTCGTGCAGGACATGCAGCGCAAGTATGCCTGGCTGCCGCCGTCGCTGGTAATGCGCTATGCGCGCGCCTACGGCACCCGCATCCATGCGCTGCTGGAAGGACGCACCCGCATTGCCGACATGGGCGAAGAACTCGCCCCCGGCCTGTTCGCCGCCGAAGTGATTTACCTGATGCAAATCGAATGGGCGACGACCGCCGGCGACATCCTGTGGCGGCGCTCCAAGCTCGGTCTGCATGTGCCGGCCGGCACCGAAGCGAGGCTGGATGTGTGGATGCAGGCAAGCAGGGCGGCGGCATGAAGTAAGCCCGCGCAGGCGGTGCGGACAGCGCAGGCAAACACAAGCAAACACAAGAATCGACAAGAAAACAGCTAGGAGACAGACAGCGTGCACTTGGCATTGGAAAACGTCAGCAAGAAGCAGGGCGCGGAAGATCACATCTATCCGCTGTCGCTTGCGCTGGTACCCGGCACCATCAACGTGCTGCTGGGAACCACGCGCGCGGGCAAGACATCGCTGATGCGGCTCATGGCAGGACTCGACCGGCCGAGCGGCGGCCGCGTGCTGGCCGGCGGCAAGGATGTCACCGGAGTGCCGGTGCGCGAGCGCGACCTGGCCATGGTCTACCAGCAGTTCATCAACTATCCCTCGTTCACCGTGTTCGACAACATTGCCTCGCCGCTGCGCATCAAGCGCGTGCCGGAAGCGGAGGTGAAAAAGCGGGTGCATGACATGGCCGAGCGCCTGCACATCACGCCTTACCTGCAGCGTTCGCCGGCGGAACTGTCCGGCGGCCAGCAGCAGCGCACCGCGCTGGCGCGGGCGCTGATCAAGGAAGCCGGCCTGCTGCTGCTCGACGAGCCGCTGGTCAATCTCGATTACAAGCTGCGCGAGGAACTGCGCCGCGAACTGACCGAACTCTTTTCCGAAGGCAGGACCACGGTCGTCTATGCGACCACCGAGCCGCTGGAAGCGCTGCAGCTCGGCGGCCATGTCGCCGTCCTGCATGAAGGCCGGCTGCTGCAGCACGGCCCGACGGTCGATGTGTTCAACACGCCCAACTCCATCCAGGCGGCGCGCACCTTCAGCGATCCGCCGATCAACCTGATCCCGGCCAGCATCGACGCCGACGGCCGTGCGCGGCTGGGCAACGAATTGACACTACCCCTGAACGCCGCGCAGCTGCAGGCCGCCGCCAGGCATCCGCACCTGGTGGCCGGCATCCGCGCGCACAGCCTGCACCTGCATGCCAGCCATGCCGAAGATGTGGCCATCGAGGCGCAGGTCGAGCTGTCGGAAATCAGCGGCTCGGAAACCTATATTCACGTGCACCGCGGAAGCATCGGCCTGGTCGCGCAATTGCCCGGGGTGCACGACCTGGAAATCGGGTCGCGCTGCAGCCTGTATTGCCGGCCGGAGGACCTGTTCCTGTTCGCTCCCGATGGCACATTGCTGTTCGCACCTGCGCAGACAGGGACGGGAGCATAGCCATGGCCCGCATTGAACTCAGAGAATTGGCCCACGCCTACAAGCCCAATCCGAGCGGGCCGGCCGACTACGCGCTGCGCCCGATGGACATGCAATGGGACGACGGCGGCGCCTATGCGCTGCTCGGCCCGTCCGGCTGCGGCAAGACCACGCTGCTCAACATCATTTCCGGCCTGGTGCGACCCTCGCACGGAAGGGTGCTGTTCGACGGCAAGGATGTGACCGACCTGCCGCCGGAAGCGCGCAATATCGCACAGGTATTCCAGTTCCCGGTCATCTACGACACCATGACCGTATTCGACAACCTCGCCTTCCCGCTGCGCAACCGCGGCTGGAAGACGGCCGACATCAACCGCCGCGTGCAGCAGGTCGCCGAGATGCTGGAACTGACGCCGGACCTGAAGCATCGCGCCAGCGGCCTGTCGGTCGATGCGAAGCAAAAGATTTCCCTCGGGCGCGGACTGGTGCGGCCGGATGTCGCCGCCGTGCTGTTCGACGAACCGCTCACCGTGATCGATCCGCACCTGAAATGGCTGCTGCGCCGCAAGCTCAAGGAAATCCATCATGAGCTCAAGCTGTCGCTGATCTATGTGACGCATGACCAGGTCGAGGCACTGACCTTCGCCGACAAGGTGGTGGTGATGACCCAGGGCGAAGTGGTGCAGCAGGGCAGCGCGCAGGAACTGTTCGAGCAGCCGGCGCATACCTTCGTCGGCTACTTCATCGGCAATCCCGGCATGAACCTGCTGCCGTGCCTGGTGCGCGACGGCGTCGCGCATATCGACGGCGCCAGCATCCCGCTCGGAGCCGCCACCAACGCGGCGCTGCAGGGAGCGCAAGGCAAGATCACGCTCGGCATCCGGCCGGAGTTCATCGAATGCGAAGCGCTGCCGCAGCCCGGCACGATCGCCGCCACCGCCACCGCGGTACGCAACCTGGGCACGCATGTGCTCGCCGAGTTCCGGCTTGGGGATCATGTGATCGCCGCCAAGCTGCGGCGTCTCGACGCCAGGGCGGGCGACGCAGTGCATCTGCGCCTGCCGGCGGAACGCACACTGTATTACGTCAACGACAAGCGGGTGGCCTGACATGAAAACCCATAATAACCGCGCCTGGTTCCTCATTCTCCCGGTGATCCTCTGCGTCGCCTTCTCGGCCATCGTGCCGCTGATGACCATCGTCAACTATTCGGTGCAGGACATCCTCGGCCCGACCCAGCAGGTGTTCGTCGGCACCGAATGGTTCAAGATGGTGATGCGCGACAGCGAACTGCATGGCGCGCTGTACCGGCAGCTGCTGTTCTCGCTGTCGGTGCTCGCGATCCAGATCCCGCTCGGCATCCTGATCGCGCTGACCATGCCGGCGCAGGGCTGGAAAGCCTCTCTGTCGCTGGTGCTGATCGCCTTGCCGCTGCTCATCCCCTGGAACGTGGTCGGCACCATCTGGCAAATCTTCGGCCGCGGCGATATCGGCCTGCTCGGCTACGGCCTGAACAGCGTCGGCATGGACTACAACTACACCGGCGATTCGCTCGATGCCTGGATCACCGTGCTGGTGATGGATATCTGGCACTGGACGCCCCTCGTCGTGCTGCTCTGCTACGCCGGCCTGCGCGCCATTCCCGATGCCTATTACCAGGCGGCGCGCATCGACGGCGCCTCGCGCTGGGCGGTGTTCCGCTTCATCCAGCTGCCCAAGCTGCGCAATGTATTGATGATCGCGGTGCTGCTGCGTTTCATGGACAGTTTCATGATCTATACCGAACCTTTCGTATTGACCGGCGGCGGCCCCGGCAATGCCACCACCTTCCTGTCGCAATACCTGACGCAGAAGGCGGTCGGCCAGTTCGACCTGGGACCGGCGGCAGCCTTCTCGCTGATCTACTTCCTGATCATTCTGCTGTTCTGCTTTGTGCTCTACAACTGGATGCAGCGCGTCGGCACGGGAGACCAGAAATGATGACCAAACGCCTGACCTCGCCTATCCTGATCGTCTACCTGCTGCTGTCGCTGCTGCCGATCTACTGGATGCTCAACATGTCCCTCAAGACCAATGAGGAGATCACGGGCGCCCTGACGATGTGGCCTAGCAACCTGACCTTCGACAACTTCAAGACCATCTTCACCGATCCGTCCTGGTATGACGGCTACATCAATTCCATCATCTATGTCGCCATCAACATGGTGCTGTCGGTGGCAGTGGCCCTGCCGGCGGCCTATGCGTTCTCGCGCTACTCCTTCCTCGGCGACAAGCACCTGTTCTTCTGGCTGCTGACCAACCGCATGACGCCGCCTGCGGTGTTCCTGCTGCCGTTCTTCCAGCTGTATTCGACCGTCGGCCTGATGGACACCCACCTGGCGGTGGCGCTGGCGCACATGGTGTTCAACGTGCCGCTCGCGGTATGGATACTCGAAGGCTTCATGTCCGGCATTCCGAAGGAAATCGACGAAACCGCCTACATCGACGGCTACAGCTTCCCGAAATTCTTCATCCGCATTTTCCTGCCGATGATCAAGTCGGGGGTCGGCGTGACGATGTTCTTCTGCTTCATGTTCAGCTGGGTGGAATTGCTGCTGGCGCGCACGCTGACTTCGGTCAATGCCAAGCCGATCGCGGCGACCATGACGCGCACGGTATCGGCGGCCGGCATGGACTGGGGCGTGCTTGCCGCCGCCGGCGTGCTGACCATCGTGCCCGGCGCGCTGGTGATCTGGTTCGTGCGGCATTACATCGCCAAGGGCTTTGCGATGGGGAGGGTGTGACATGGAAAACATGCTTGCCTGGATGGCCTGGACGCCGCCGGTGGCGATCTTCTTCAGCGCGATCGTGCTGATGCTGATCGGCATGACGATCTGGGAACTGCGCGCGCCGAGCGTGGAGCGCAAGGGCTTTTTGCCGATCAGCACCACGCGCGGCGACCGCCTGTTCATCGGCCTGCTCACTGCCGCCTACGTCAACCTGGTGTGGGCCGGCATGACCGAGCTGCACCAGGCCATCGGTGCTGCAATCGGATTCGTGGTGTTGCTGGTTGTGATGCGCTGGGGTTGACCCGCGCCGCGGCACGGGCGGAAAACTTTCCCGCCGCCCCGTGTTTTCTGTCTACGGGAAGGTCACAAAAAGAGGTGGAGATATGAGAGTGAAACTGACAGCAATAGCGGCTGCGGCGATGCTGGCATCGGGCGCAAGCTGGGCCGACATGAAGGCTGCCGAGAAATGGGTGGACCAGGAATTCCAGCCGTCCACATTGAACAAGCAGCAGCAGCTTGAAGAGATGAAGTGGTTCATCGCCGCCGCGGAGAAACTCAAGGCAAAGGGCGTCAAGGAAATCAACGTGGTGTCGGAAACCATCGATACCCACGTCTATGAATCGAAGACGCTGGCCAAGGCCTTCACCGAAATCACCGGCATCACCGTCCGGCATGACCTAATCCAGGAAGGCGACGTCGTCGAGAAGCTGCAGACCTCGATGCAGTCGGGCAAGAGCATCTACGACGGCTGGATTTCCGACTCCGACCTGATCGGCACCCATTACCGCTACGGCGCCATCGAGCCGCTGTCCGACTACATGAGCGGCAAGGGCAAGGAATTCACCAATCCCGGCCTCGACCTCAAGGATTTCATCGGCACCAGCTTCACCACCGCGCCCGACGGCAAGCTGTACCAGCTGCCCGACCAGCAGTTCGCCAATCTCTACTGGTTCCGCGCCGACTGGTTCGAGCGCCAGGACCTGAAGGACAAGTTCAAGGCCAAGTATGGCTACGACCTCGGCGTGCCGGTCAACTGGTCGGCCTATGAAGACATCGCCAACTTCTTCACCAACGACATCAAGGAAATCGACGGCAAGAAGGTCTACGGCCACATGGACTACGGCAAGAAGGATCCGTCGCTGGGCTGGCGCTTCACCGATGCCTGGCTGTCGATGGCCGGCACCGCCGACAAGGGCATTCCGAATGGCCAGCCTGTCGACGAGTGGGGCATCCGCGTCGCCGACGACAAGTGCACCCCTGTCGGCGCTTCGGTCGCGCGTGGCGGCGCCACCAATTCGCCGGCGGCGGTGTATGCGCTGACCAAGTATGTCGACTGGATGAAGAAGTACGCGCCGCCGCAGGCCAATGGCATGACCTTCTCCGAAGCCGGCCCGGTGCCGGGGCAGGGCGAGATCGCGCAGCAGATCTTCTGGTACACCGCGTTCACAGCCCCGATGACCAAGGCCGCCGCCGTCATCAACCAGGACGGCACGCCGAAATGGCGCATGGCGCCCGGCCCGCACGGCCCGTACTGGAAGGAGGGCATGCAGAACGGCTACCAGGACGTCGGCTCCTGGACCTTCTTCAAGTCGACGCCGGATGACCGCAAGGCCGCCGCCTGGCTGTATGCGCAGTTCGTCAATGCCAAGACCACGTCGCTGAAGAAATCGATCGTCGGCGTCACCTTCGTGCGCGACTCCGACATCCGCCACGAGTACTTCACCAAGAACGCGGCCAAGTACGGCGGCCTGATCGAGTTCTACCGCAGCCCGGCGCGCGTGGCATGGACGCCGACCGGCACCAACGTGCCCGACTATCCGAAACTGGCCCAGCTGTGGTGGAAGAATGTCGCCACCGCGGTCACCGGCGAGAGGACTCCGCAGGCGGCGATGGATACCCTGGCCGAGGAAATGGACCAGGTGATGGCGCGGCTGCAGCGCGCTGGCATGAAGAACTGCGCGCCGAAGCTGAATGCGAAAGGCGATCCGAACAAATACCTGTCCGATACCGGCGCGCCGTGGAAGAAGCTGGCCAACGAAAAGCCGAAGGGCGAGACGATCGCCTACGACAAGCTGCTGCAGGCCTGGAAGGAAGGCCGCGTGAAGTAATATCATGCTGGCTTGAGTTCATGGAGGAAAGCGCGGCGCAAGCCGCGCTTTTCCATGGCGGAGTCGCAGGTGGCCGTTCTCAGTTTTAATATCAACTCGCGTCGGTTCGCTTTACATTTTAAATTTTGAAGTCGGCATCATCATGGAGTGTGTCCGGTGACTCAATACATCCTTGCCCTCGACCAGGGCACGACCAGTTCGCGCGCCATCCTGTTCGACCATGCCGGCCTTCCGCGCGGCGTCGCGCAGCGGGAGTTCCGCCAGATCTTTCCGCATTCCGGCTGGGTGGAGCACGATGCCGGCGAAATCTGGCAGAGCCAGCTGGCGGTGGCCCAGCAGGTGCTGAAGGAAAACGGCGTCAGTGCGAAGGACATCGCCGCCATCGGCATCACCAATCAGCGCGAGACCGTCGTGCTGTGGGACCGCAGCAGCGGCGAGCCGGTCGCCAATGCAATCGTCTGGCAAGACCACAGGACCGCCGGCCTGTGCGACGACTTGCGCGAGCAGGGCAAGGGCGAGATCTTCCAGAAGAAAACGGGGCTGGTGGTCGATGCCTATTTTTCAGGCACCAAGCTGAAATGGCTTCTCGACAATGTGCCTGGAGCCCGCGCGCGCGCAGAGCGCGGCGAACTCGCCTTCGGCACCGTCGATTCCTGGCTGATCTACAAGCTGTGCGGACGGCATGTCGCCGACACCAGCAATGCCTCGCGCACCCTGCTGTTCAATATCCACACCATGCAATGGGATGAAGAGTTGCTGGCACTGCTCGACGTGCCGGCCAGCCTGCTGCCGGAAGTGGTGCCCAGCAGCGGCATCGTCGGCAATTGCACTGCCGAGCTGTTCGGCGCCCCGATCCCGATTGCCGGCATCGCCGGAGACCAGCAGGCCGCGACTTTCGGCCAAGCCTGCCACCAGCCCGGCATGGCCAAGAATACTTACGGCACCGGCTGCTTCATGCTGCTCAACACCGGCAGGCAGGCCATCGCCTCTCGCAACAACCTGCTGACCACGGTGGGGTGGACGCTCAACGGCCAGTCGGATTACATGCTCGAGGGCAGCGTCTTCAATGCCGGCGCGGCGGTGCAATGGCTGCGCGACGGCCTCGGCATCATCAACACCTCGGCCGAGGTGGAAGCGCTCGCGCAGAGCGTGCCCGATACCGGCGGGGTTTTCTTCGTGCCCGCATTCGCCGGCCTCGGCGCGCCGTACTGGGATGCCTATGCGCGAGGCACCATCGTCGGGATCAGCCGCGGCACCACCAAGGCCCATATCGCGCGCGCCACGCTGGCGGGAATCGCGTACCAGAGCGCCGATGTGCTGGAGGCAATGCAGCGCGATGCGGCCATCGCCCTGACCGAACTGCGCGTCGACGGCGGCGCAGCGCGCAACGACCTGCTGATGCAGTTCCAAGCCGACGTGCTCGGCGTGCCGGTGGTTCGCCCCACGGTCACCGAAACCACCTCCCTCGGGGCGGCCTATCTCGCCGGGCTTGCAGTCGGCTACTGGCAGTCCCAGGAGGAAATCGCTGCGCAGTGGCAGGTGGAAAAACGCTTCGAACCGGTGATGTCGGGCGACGAAAGGAATGAAAGGCTTGCCCAGTGGAGACGGGCGGTGCAGCGCTCGCAGCAATGGCTTGAATGATGGCCAGATGAGCAATGGCAATGCTTTCCGTGTTCACCCGATAATACGCGCCAGGAAGTACTTAAGCGTGGTGTAAGCCCAACAAGGCTTACATCCCTTAACAACTGACCCATGGGTAAGTTGTTATACTTGCGCGATGCTCACACAAAGAACCGTCAAACAACTGGTCAAGACCACCGGCGTCGGACTGCATTCCGGCACCAAGGTCGAACTCACCCTGCGCCCAGCGGCGCCCGATACCGGCATCGTCTTCCGCCGTGTCGATCTGAATCCGCCCGTTGACCTGCCCGCGAGCGCCACCGGCGTCGGCGATACCCGCATGGCTTCGGTGCTGGACCGCGACGGTGCCAGGGTGTCGACGGTCGAGCATCTGATGTCTGCCTGCGCCGGGCTCGGCATCGACAACCTGTATGTCGATGTCACCGCCGAGGAAATTCCCATCATGGACGGATCGGCAGCGTCCTTCGTCTTCCTGTTGCAGCAGGCCGGATTGCAGGAACAGACCGTTCCCAAGAAATTCATCCGGGTGAAAAAGCCGGTGGAAGTTCGCGAAGGCAAGGGAGCTCAGGAAAAATGGGCGCGTCTCGAACCGTATGACGGTTTCCGCCTGAAGTTCTTCATCGAATTCAATCATCCGGCGGTCGACGTGACCGGCCAGTATGCGGAAGTCGATTTCGAAGCGGAATCCTATGTGAAGGAAATCGCCCGCGCCCGCACATTCGGCTTCATGCAGGATGTGGAAACCCTGCGTGGCATGGGACTCGCGCGCGGCGGCTCCCTGGAGAACGCGATCGTGATGGATGAATACCGCATCCTCAATGCCGACGGCCTGCGCTATGAGAATGAATTCGTGCGGCACAAGATTCTCGACGCCATCGGCGACCTGTACCTGATCGGCCATCCGCTGCTGGCCAGCTACACCGCGCACAAGTCGGGCCACACCCTCAACAATCTCTTGCTGCGCGAGCTGCTGGCGCATCCCGATGCCTACGAAATCGTGACCTTCTCCACGACTGAAGGCGCTCCCCGCGCCTATGCGCAGCAGACGGGCCAGGAATGGGCTTTCAATTGAATTGATGCGATAGCCGAGTAATCGGTAACTGAGCAGCGGGTTGCATGCGAAGCACTGTTTTTAAAACTTCGACGTGGACTCGTGCATGTGAGGCGCCTTCTCGATTGGTATTTTGCTCGATTCCAAGCAGATGAGGTAGATTCTGACCGACAGGCTCAGAACAAAGGGCGCGGTTCGAATACTTGCTCAATGCCTTGCCTACAATTAAGGCAGACCTTGGCGACTGCATATCCCTTTCTATTCTTAGTACGTTCCCGTATGCGGTTTGGTCCGTTCCACATCTATTACGTTTATAGATCCGGCCCGAGGATACGTTGGGCCGGATTTCTTCATCCCGGCCCTCTCCCAGAAGTAGAGAGTGAAGACCAGCAACGCGAAAAATGAACCATTTTTCGGGCCGAATCAATATTAAAGGTAATGCAATAATTGCAAATCATTCAATTTTATTTATTGCATGTGTTACTATTAATGCAACTTTATAGCTATTAATTTATTTAACTCCTCGACAGATTAATTTGGTTTCACGTTGCAGGAGCACAATACCGGCGGAGAATCCATGTCGCTCAAGCCATTCGATGACCCGCAACAGGACCCGCTCAACGAACTCGCGCCGTCCGCCTTGCCCGCATCGTCCCTGTCCTCGCTGACTGCACTTACCGTGAGCATCGGCAAGCTCAAGCCTAGTGTCGCCAAAGCCGCCAAGGCTGCCAGTCTCGCGCAGCAAGCCGCCGAAGTGCTGCACATCGCCAGCCATCCGCTGCACGGCCACGCCATCCGCGACTTCGCGACACCCGCCACGCCGTTCTTCCCCACCTTCGCCTCCACCGAACAGGCCGACGCCGCCGAGCAAAGCCTAGCAGCACTGGCCAACATCCCCCAGTTCGCCGACACCAACCGCCTGCTGCGCTTCTACTCCCCGCTGCCGCCCGACAAGACGCTCCTCATCGACACGCTCCATGCCCATGCGGCGCTGTCCGAAGCCTTCCACATCCGCCTGCAGCTGCTCTCCACCCATGCCGGCATCGAACTCAAGGAACTCATCGGCAAGAACGTCACCATCGGCATCGAGCAGGACGACGGCAGCGAACACTACCTCAACGGCTACATCCACCACTTCGCCTTCTCCCATGCCGACGGCGGCTTCGCCTGCTACCACGCCGAAGTCCTGCCCTGGATGTCGTTTCTCTCGCACCGCGTCAACTGCCGCATCTTCCAGGACCAGACCGTCGAGCAAGTGATCGACCGCATCCTGCGCGAGGACTACCAGGGCATCGCCGATGTCCAGTTCCGCCTCGGCGGAAAGTACGAGCCCGAGAACTACATCGTCCAGTACCACGAGTCCGACGCCCAGTTCCTCGCCCGCCTGCTGGAGCGGTACGGCCTGTTTTATTTCTACGAGCACCGCGCCGATGGTCATACCCTCGTCATTTGCGACGACTCCTGCAACGCCGCCTTCTGCCCGCCGCACGAGCACTATGCCAGCGTCGAGTTCAACGGCGGCCACCGCACCCACCAGCGCGGCGGCATCACCCACCTGTCGGCCCAGCGCAGCCTGCAGCCGGCCCGCGTGGCGCTCAACACCTTCGACTTCAAGGCGCCATCCGCGCCGCAGTATGTGGAGCAGCCGACGCTGGCCAGACAAGGCGACGTGCCGCGACTGGAAATCTTCGACGGCAACCCGGCCTTTGCCTACCGCAATGCGGGCGAAGGTGCGCGCGAAGCGAAGCAGCGGCTGGAAGTGCTGGAATGGCAGGCCAAGCTGTTCGGCGGCGCCTCGGACTGCCGCAGCTTGAGCCCGGGACGCAGCTTCAAGCTGAGCGAACATCACTGGTTCGATGCCCACGACGACACCGATGCCGACTTCCTGGTCGTGTCGGTGAGCATCGACGCCAGGAACAACTTCGCCGACCGCGGCAGCGCGCCGGTATATGCCAACAGCTTCAGCTGCATCCGCCGCAAGATCCCGTACCGCCCCCGGCGCCAGCAAAGGAAGCCGCGCATGCCGGGCCCGCAGACGGCCACGGTGGTCGGTCCGAAGGGGCAGGAAATCCATACCGATGCGTATGGCCGCATCAAGGTGCAGTTCCCCTGGGACAGGTATGGCCGGCATGACGAGCGCAGTTCGTGCTGGATCCGGGTGTCACAGCCATGGGCCGGTGCCGGCTGGGGGACGGTTGCGATACCACGCATCGGCCAGGAAGTGATCATCGATTACCTGGAAGGGGACCCGGACCGGCCGATCTGCACCGGACGGTTGTACAACAGCGCGCAGCCGCTGCCGTATGCATTGCCGGGCGCAGCGCACGTAATGGGCTTCAAGAGCCGCTCGACGCCTGGCGGAGGTGGCTATTGCGAGATGGTGATCCATGACAAAAAGGGTCAGGAGCTGATCAACATCCATTCGCAGAAGGACATGGTCACGACCGTGCAGCACACGCAGGCCACAGTGGTGAACGGGCCGCACCAGACCAATACGGTGACGAACGGCTTCCAGGTGACGAAGGTGAAGAAGCGCGTGGAGCTGGAGTCGCAGACGGAGTTCATCCAGTTGAAGGCGGCGACGGAGATCGTGCTGGAGGCGGGGGCGAGCCGGATACGGATGGAAGCGAACGGGAAGATCACGATACAGGGTTTGCATGTGGATGTGATCGGGGCCAGTCGGATTGATTTGAATACGAATGAGGCCACTCAGGAGCAAGGCGGTGCAGCACCAAGTCCTGCTCGTGCCGCAGGTTTCGTACTGCCCGAATCGACATCGGGGATGGCTGGCCTGATGCAAGGTTTGCGAGGCGAGACGTCGGTGATGGAGAAGTCGTCTGCTGCGCAGACGCTGGGCAAGCATATCCGTACAGGCGGTCAGACTCTTAACGAAATGTTCAATCCGAAGGAAGTGGCACGAAGCGCATGGGAGGCCATCGACAGCGGCAATCCGGGAGAGATCGTCATGGCGGCGACTGGGTTCTTGCCGATGGGTGCGGTGGGAAAAGTGCCTAAGGCAGCAGGAAGGGTATTGGCCGGCAATGGGACTAAACTCGCAAAAGGGTCAAATGCAGCAGAACTATTCCTCAATCAATTGCCGGATCGTTTATCCGCGGAGATGGCCACTGCTAGATCGCTAGGGGTCAGCCCTGTAAAGATTGGAAGCAAGGCCTTTGATGATGTTATCAATCAAGGGACCGTGAAGTTTGTAATCACAGAGTCAGGTGAAGTCTTGGTTGTACCAAAATATGCAGCTAATGGAACGGAGATTTCTCATGCTGTGCTGTCTGATGGGAGGCCGGTTTTATCTGCAGGCGAAGCGGAAATTTTTGGGGATGCGGCAAATGGTTATCTGGGTGGATTTATCGAACCCCATAGTGGACATTTCTTGAATGGTGCTACCGCAGCGCAAAGCGCATCGGCAGAAAAAATTGCCAGAGAAGCTTTCTCAAGATCTGGCATCAACTTTTGATATAGATTAGCAATGGATATGTTCAAACAAAATTGGTCAGACATCTCGAATGAACCGATTTCTGTAGAAGCTATTCGGGCTTTGTATGTGCCGTCAGAAGCATATAGGGTCTCCCCGAATAAATATGAAGCTGGAGTGCGCTGCACGTCGAGAGCAGGTCTACCGCATCTGGTGTATGTCTTGGATGGATGCTGTAAATATCAGTTAGGCGATCGCGAGCTAACACTGTGTGCTTCGGAGTTTACTTCTTTGGTAAAGGGAGAGTACTGGTTCGAGGTGATGGGCGACACCGAAGTGAAACTAGTTAGAGTCTTCCAGATACCGCGCATCATTCCAATAAGGTAGGACTAACAAGCGCTGGCGAGATGCTGAATAAATTGATGAGGTTGCTTTGCTGCCAGACATAGCACTGCTTTAACACTGGACTTGGACTTTTCAGTATTTCTATGTGCGAAGTTAGCTACATGCAATGGCGTTTCACGGCGCGACAAGCCGATCAGCGTTCGCCGCGGTGCCTTTTCACCATGGCTTCCAGCGCCGCCTTCAGCGCCTCGTTCTGTGGTGAGTCCTCCAGCGATTCCCTGAGGCTGGCCAGCGCCGACAGCGCTTGCGAAGGTAGCTTCAGCTGCTTCACCGGCCTTGGTCTTTCGACAAGCTTTCTTAGTTGCACTTTCAACCGTATTGCGCTAACCTGCCAGCCCCGCTGCAGCAGAGCTTCTTGCAACTTCGGCAATTGTTGCTTGAGCCTTGCGGCAAGCGCCGCATTCGGTATTGAAAAAACAAGTTGTCCGGCGTCGAACTGCACCACCGAACAGACGTCAAATACCGCGGGAAGTACTGCCCTGCAATCCTGTTGCAAGGCAGCCATCCGTTTCACCGCAGGCAACAGCGCCGCCATCTTGTCGTCGGCGCGCAAATAATCAGTTACGCCTTGAGCGGTCCGTTTAGCTGAACCGCGCGTCGTTCTTGTGCCTGGCTGAAAAGAGAGAAATGAGGGCGGGCGAGTCATGCCCGGAACCTTATCACACCTCATCCATGATGGACGAATCGCAGGAGTCGTAATGCAAATTATCCTGTTGCACCCACGCTTTAACGCCAAGTCTGTCACGCTTACCCATTGGCATCTGCTGTTCGCAGCACTGGCTTTCATCATTGCCGTGATCGCCTCCGCATCTCTTCTCTACTATTTCACCTTTCGCCACGCCACCGAACTCGATATCCCTCTCGTCAAGGAAGCCCTGGCATCGGCTACCCAGGATGACACCGACAAGAAGGACAGGTACGTCAGGGAAAACCTGACGGCCATGGCCATGAAGCTCGGCGAAATGCAGGCGCAGCTGATGCGCCTCGATGCATTGGGCGAGCGGGTGCAGGGACTGGCCGGCGTAAAGCCGCAGGAATTCAATTTCAAGGAATTGCCTGGACGCGGCGGCGCCGCACCCTCGGGCATCAAGGAAAAACCCCTGAGCATGAACGAATTCCAGCAGTTGCTGGAAACCACCGCAAAGGATGTAGAACACCGGGCCGATTACATGAACGTGGTGGAAACCACGCTGATGAGCCAGAAGATCCGGTCCAAGCTGCTGCCCACCACCCAACCGGTCAATGTCAGCTACAACGCATCCGGCTTCGGCTGGCGCCTTGATCCTTTCAACGGACGCAGCGCCTTTCATGAAGGCATCGATTTTGCCGCCGCGCCGGGCACGCCCATCGTGGCGGCCGCAGGCGGCGTGGTGATTGCCGCGGAATACCATCATCAGTTCGGCAACATGCTCGAGATCGACCATGGCAACGACATGGTTACGCGCTATGCTCATGCATCCCGCCTGCATGCGAAGCTCGGCGACATCGTCAAGCGCGGCCAGCATGTCGCCGACATCGGTTCGACCGGACGCTCGACCGGTGCCCACCTGCATTTCGAGGTGCTGGTCAAGGGTGTGCAGCAGGACCCTCACAAGTTTCTCGCCGCAGGCGCGGACCAGGCCAAGCTGGCCGCGCTTGCATCGAAGGATTGATGCAAGGAGCGGCGTCATGACAGATCCTTATCTGGAATAATGCCCATCGGGTATTGTTTCCTGTTCAGCAATCCCCATGTTTTCTCTTGTACATGCAGCTACCAGGTTTCCACCGGGAGCTGATTCCGGATCAAGCAGTGCTTGGCGGGCTGCATGATAGAATCCGCAATTTAGCCAAGGTTCGGACACTGCGGGCGTAATCCCGGGACCCGCGGGCCATTATCAGAATTCAAGCATGTCATTACTGACCCAGATTTTCGGCAGTCGCAACCAGCGACTGGTCAAGCAATACCAAAAGATCGTCCGCGAGATCAACGCGCTCGAGCCGGCCATGGAAAAGCTGTCGGATGCCGAGCTGCAGGCGAAGACGCCGGAGTTCAAGGATCGCATCGCCAAGGGCACATCCCTCGACGCCATCCTGCCGGAAGCCTTTGCGGTGTGCCGCGAGGCCAGCAAGCGCGTGCTCAAGATGCGCCATTTCGACGTGCAGCTGATCGGCGGCATGGTGCTCCATTACGGCAAGATCGCCGAGATGGGGACCGGCGAGGGCAAGACCCTGATGGCGACGCTGGCGGCCTATCTCAATGCACTGTCCGGCAAGGGCGTGCACGTGGTCACGGTCAACGACTACCTCGCCCAGCGCGATGCCGAATGGATGGGCAGGCTGTACGGCTGGCTCGGCCTGACCACCGGCATCAACCTGTCGCAGATGGCGCATGACGTCAAGCAGGCAGCCTATGCCGCCGACATCACCTACGGCACCAACAACGAATTCGGGTTCGACTACCTGCGCGACAACATGGTGTACGACACCGGCGATCGCGTTCAGCGCACTCTCAATTTCGCCATCGTCGATGAAGTCGATTCCATCCTGATCGATGAGGCGCGGACGCCGCTGATTATTTCCGGCCAGGCGGAAGACCATACCGACATGTACGTCAAGATGAATGACGTGCCGCCGCAGCTGACCCTGCAGGTCGGCGAGGAAACGCCGGACGGCAAGGGCAAGGTCGAAGTGCCCGGCGACTATACCAAGGACGAGAAATCCCACCAGGTGCTGCTGACCGAGGCCGGCCACGAGAAGGCCGAGCAGATCCTGACCCGCATGGGCCTGCTGCCGGAAGGCGCATCGCTGTATGATCCGGCCAACATCACCCTGATCCATCACCTGTATGCCGCGCTGCGCGCCCATACGCTGTACCACAAGGACCAGCATTACGTGGTGCAGAACGGCGAAGTCGTGATCGTCGACGAATTCACCGGCCGCCTGATGACGGGCCGCCGCTGGTCGGAAGGCCTGCACCAGGCGGTCGAGGCGAAGGAACGCGTCAAGATCCAGAACGAGAACCAGACGCTGGCCTCGATCACCTTCCAGAATTACTTCCGCATGTACGGCAAGCTGGCCGGCATGACCGGTACCGCCGACACCGAAGCCTACGAGTTCCAGGAAATCTACGGCCTCGAGACCGTGGTGATTCCGCCCAACCGTCCGAGCCAGCGCAAGGACCGCCAGGACCAGGTGTACAAAAGCTCGCAGGAAAAGTACAACGCGATGCTCGCCGACATCCAGGATTGCTATGAGCGCGGCCAGCCGGTACTGGTGGGCACCACCTCGATCGAGAACTCCGAGCTGCTGTCGGGCATCCTGACCAAGGCGAATCTGCCGCACAACGTGCTCAATGCGAAGCAGCATGCGCGCGAAGCGGAAATCGTCGCCCAGGCCGGACGTCCGAAGATGATCACCATCGCCACCAACATGGCGGGCCGCGGCACCGACATCGTCCTGGGCGGCAATGTCGAGAAGCAGATCCAGATCATCGAGAGCGATCCCAACCTGAGCGATGCCGACAAGGCCGCGCAGGCGCAGAAGCTGCGCGATGAATGGCAGTCGCTGCACGACCATGTCGTATCGGCCGGCGGCCTGCACATCATCGGCACCGAGCGCCATGAATCGCGGCGCGTCGACAACCAGCTGCGCGGCCGTTCCGGCCGCCAGGGCGATCCGGGCTCTTCCCGCTTCTACCTGTCGCTCGACGATCCGCTGCTGCGCATCTTCGCCGGCGACCGCGTGCGCGCCATCATGGATCGCCTGAAGATGCCGGAAGGCGAGCCGATCGAGGCCGGCATCGTGAGCCGCTCGATCGAATCCGCGCAGCGCAAGGTCGAGGCACGCAACTTCGATATCCGCAAGCAGCTGCTCGAATACGACGATGTCGCCAACGATCAGCGCAAGGTGATCTACCAGCAACGCAATGAACTGCTGGAAGCCAAGGAAGTCTCCGAGCTCATCGCGGCGCTGCGCCAGGGCATGTTCACCGATCTGTTCCGGGAACACGTCCCGGCCGACTCGATGGAAGAGCAATGGGACATCAAGGGCCTGGAAACCGCGCTGGCCGGCGAGTGGCAGCTCGAGGTGCCGCTGTCGACGATGCTGGAAACCGAACCCAACCTGACCGACGAGGACTTGCTGGAGCGTGTGCTGAAGGCGGCAGACGATGCCTACAACGCCAAGGTCGAGGTGATCGGCAAGGAAGCCTTCGGCGGCTTCGAGCGCAGCGTCATGCTGCAGAGCATCGATAGCCACTGGCGCGAGCACCTGGCGGCGCTGGATCACCTGCGCCAGGGCATCCACCTGCGCGGCTATGCACAAAAGAATCCGAAGCAGGAGTACAAGCGCGAAGCCTTCGAATTGTTCGGCCAGATGCTGGACCTGATCAAGAACGAAGTGGTGCGCATCGTGATGACGGTGCGCATCCAGTCGCGCGAGGAAATCGACGCCGTCGAACAGCAGCTGTCGCATTCGCAGGTGGAAAACATGCACTTCCAGCATGCGGACTTCAATCCGAATGCCGCGCCGGAGGAATTGCTGGCCCCCGTGGCGACCGCCGATGACGCGCAGCGGCAGGCGGAGGCCGCCAATCTGCCGAAGGTCGGGCGCAATGATCCCTGCCCCTGCGGAAGCGGCAAGAAGTACAAGCAGTGCCATGGCCGGCTGAGCTGATCGTCGATCGCTGCAGGCGTGCACCGGAAGAAGGGCAGGGGCGACCTGCACTTTTTCATTGCAGGGGCCGGCGCATCAGATGCATCTGACTCAATCAGCCTCATCAAGGCGGGCGCATCAAGCGCCCGATGCGTTTACAATAACGCTCTTGTCCAATTGCCCCACGAGCAACTCCGCCATGGCCGTCAACCTCCCGCTTCCCGTTCCTGCCAATCTGAAACCCGTCGCCGGCATCGAGCTCGGCCATGCCGAGGCCGGTGTCCGCAAGGCCAACCGCAAGGACCTGCTGGTGATGCGCCTGGCGCCGACCGCGACCGTTGCCGGGGTGTTCACCAAGAACCGTTTCAGCGCCGCACCGGTGCAGATCTGCAAGACCCACCTGGAAAAGCTGGCTTCGTCCTCGGCGCCCATCCGCGCGCTGCTGATCAATACCGGCAATGCCAACGCCGGCACCGGCGAGACCGGCCTGGCCAATGCCAATGCCACCTGCGCCGCGCTGGCGGAACTGCTCGGCTGCGATGCGTCGCAGATCCTGCCGTTCTCCACCGGCGTGATCCTGGAGCCGCTGCCGGTGGACCGCATCAAGGCCGGCATGCCGCAGGCGATCGCCAACCTCAAGACCGACAACTGGTACAACGCCGCCGAGTCCATCATGACCACCGACACGCAGCCGAAGGCGGCATCGCGCACGGTGACCATCGCCGGCAAGAGCGTGACCATGACCGGTATCAGCAAGGGCGCCGGCATGATCAAGCCCAATATGGCGACCATGCTCGGCTACCTCGCGATGGATGCGAAGGTGCCGCAGCCGCTGCTGGAACGCATGGTGAAGGAGGCGGCCGACCAGTCGTTCAACTGCATCACCATCGACGGCGACACCTCGACCAACGATTCCTTCATGCTGATCGCCACCGGCGCCGGCGAACTGGAAGTCAGCGATGCCGCATCGTCCGAATATGCCGAGCTGTCGGCCGCGGTCACCTCGATTTCGCAGGAACTGGCGCAGATGATCGTGCGCGACGGCGAGGGCGCGACCAAGTTCATGACCATCACGGTGGAAGAGGGCGCCAGCGCCGATGAATGCCGCCAGATCGCCTATTCGATCGGCCATTCGCCGCTGGTCAAGACGGCTTTCTACGCATCCGACCCCAACCTCGGCCGCATCCTCGCGGCAATCGGCTATGCCGGCATCGGCGATCTGGACGTCAGCAAGATCAACCTCTATCTCGACGATGTGTGGGTCGCCAAGAACGGCGGCCGCAATCCCGATTACAAGGAAGAAGACGGCCAGCGCGTAATGAAGCAGAGCGAGATCACGATCCGCGTGCGGCTCGCGCGCGGCAGCGCCGCGGCGACCATCTGGACCTGCGACCTGTCGCATGACTATGTCAGCATCAACGCCGACTACCGCTCCTGACCGCAGCGACCCCTTTCGATTGAACCCATGACGCAACTCGACCAGTTCCTGGCGCGCGCCGAAGCGCTGCTCGCCCGCATCGAAGCCTACCTTCCGCCGGCCACACCCGCGCCCGACTGGAATGCGGGCACCGCATTCCGCTGGCGCAAGCAGGGCGGCAAGGATGGACGCGGCTACCTGCAGCCGGTCGCGCATCCGGCCCGCATCGCACTGTCCGACCTGCACAACATCGAAGCGCAGAAGCAGCAGATCGAGCAGAACACCCGGCAATTCGTCGACGGTCGGCCGGCCAACAACGTGCTGCTGACCGGTGCGCGCGGCACCGGCAAATCCTCGCTGATCAAGGCTTGCCTGAACCAGTTCGCCGACCGCGGCCTGCGCCTGATCGAAGTCGACAAGGACGACCTCGGCGATCTGCCTGACATCGTCGACCTGGTAGCGGCTCGCCCGGAGCGCTTCGTCATCTTCTGCGACGACCTGTCCTTCGAGGAAGGCGAGAGCGGCTACAAGGCATTGAAGGTGGCGCTCGACGGCAGTATCGCCGCGCAGTCGGACAACGTGCTGATCTATGCCACCTCGAACCGCCGCCACCTGCTGCCGGAGCGCATGTCGGACAATGCAAGCTATACCCATACCGAGGATGGCGACCTGCATCCCGGCGAAACGGTCGAGGAAAAGATTTCGCTGTCCGAGCGTTTTGGCCTGTGGGTGTCGTTCTATCCGTTCAAGCAGGACGATTACCTGGATATCGTGGCCCACTGGCTGCGCCATTTCGGCTGCAATGCGCAGCAGATCGAAGAGTCCCGCGGCGACGCATTGCGCTGGGCGCTCCAGCGCGGTTCCCGTTCCGGCCGGGTAGCCTTTCAATTCGCCCGCGATCATGCAGGCAAGACTGCGGGCTGAACCTCTTATACCCTCATGACTGCCAATCCCGCCGCCCCCATCGATGTCGCTGTCGGCATCCTGATGAAACCCAACGGCGACGTGCTGCTCGGCCAGCGGCCGGAGGGCAAGCCTTACGCCGGCTATTGGGAATTCCCGGGCGGCAAGGTGGAGCGCGATGAATCGATTCTTGATGCTCTCAAAAGGGAGTTCGTCGAGGAACTCGGCATCGAGGTCGTCTCCGCCGAGCCTTGGTGCGGCGTCGAGCATGTCTATCCGCACGCTCATGTGCGCCTGCATTTCTACATCAGCCGCGATTGGAAGGGCGAGCCGCAAAGCCTGGAGGGACAGGCTTTCGCATGGCAAGGCACGCTCGGCGTCGAGCCGCTGCTTCCAGCAACAATCCCCCTGATCGAATGGCTGGACCGGGTGCGCTATTCCTAAATCCTGGCGTCCAGCGCCATCTGTATTGATTTCAATACGCTGTATGTAATTATGTACATCTTCGCAAGCGATTGATTTTATTGCGAAAATTTCTTGCAAGTTCTGCGCTGTATTGGATCGTGTACACCTCTCCCATCAGCTTTTTCTCAATGATTTGCTAAGTCCCTGAATCGGCGGGTGTTTTTGCATTGGCACACATGTTGCTGAAATACCTCCGACCGGCACGGTTTCGATCCGCCATGGCCGGCAAATCAAGGAGGCAGACACATGTCAGAGCGGGAAGCGCAAGCCGGCGCGGTCTTGACGATCGATCTCGGCGCGATCGCGGACAACTACCGGCGGCTGCAACGGCATGCGCCCAAGGCTGTGTGCGGTGCGGCGGTCAAGGCAGACGCCTACGGACTTGGCGCGGAGCAGGTTGCCGCGGCGCTGGCGAACGCAGGTTGCCGGCATTTCTTTGTCGCGCATCTTGAGGAGGGCATCAGGCTCCGGCCCCGGCTTCCCTCGGATGCCGAAATCTACATTCTGCACGGCCAGCCTCACCACATCGGCGCCGACATGGAATGCGTCCGCCACCGCCTGGTACCGGTCCTCAACAGCGCCGTCCAGATCGCAGGCTGGCGCGCACTGGCGCGCCGCCTGAACATCGCCTTGCCGGCCATCGTGCAGGTCGACAGCGGCATGTCCCGACTGGGCCTGTCCGCTTGCGAAACGACCGCGGTTCTCGACGATCCGGACGGGCTGCGCGGACTTGAACTGCGCTACCTGATGAGCCATCTCGCCTGCGCCGACCAGCAGGACCATCCGAT
Source organism: Noviherbaspirillum album (assembly GCF_035916955.1). Classification (NCBI taxonomy): domain Bacteria; kingdom Pseudomonadati; phylum Pseudomonadota; class Betaproteobacteria; order Burkholderiales; family Oxalobacteraceae; genus Noviherbaspirillum; species Noviherbaspirillum album. The sequence continues at coordinate 196,977 of NZ_JAWIIV010000005.1, forward strand.
GAACGAAGCGCAGCTCGCGGCGTTCGAAGCGATGCGCGCGCGCTTCCCTGCCTGCAAGGCCAGCCTTGCCAATTCTTCCGGCATCTTTCTTGGTCCCCGCTATCACTTCGACTTGCTGCGGCCCGGCGCCGCCTTGTATGGCATCGCGCCGGTCGCCGGCGCCGCCAATCCGATGAAGCCGGTGGTGAGCCTGCAAGCCCGCATCATCCAGACACGCTCGATCGAAGCCGGCGACGCGGTCGGCTATGGTGCGGCCTACCAGGCCGGATCGGCCCGGCGGCTCGCCACGCTCTCGGTAGGCTATGCGGACGGCTGGCTGCGTTCGCTTGGCAAACGCGGCGCGGTCATGGTGGGTAGGGTGCGCGCACCCATCGTCGGCAGGATTTCCATGGATACCTGCACCATCGACGTCACCGATGCCGACCCGGCGCATGTGCGGCCGGGTGCCCTGGTCGACCTGGTTTCACCCGCGCAGACCGTCGACGACGTTGCCGACGCCGCCGGCACGATCGCCTATGAAATCCTGACCAGCCTCGGCCAGCGCTATCACCGCCGCTATCTCGCCGCCGAGCCGCTACACACCAGGCGGCCTGCCGAGGCATCGCACGCCATCGAATTCAACGCATAACTCATCGGGAACAGCATCATGAAAATCATCGTACTCGGCAGCGGCGTGATCGGTACCGCCACCGCCTATTACCTGGCCCAGGCCGGGCATGAAGTCACCGTCGTCGACCGCCAGCCGGCGGCCGCGCTGGAGACCAGCTACGCCAATGCGGGCGAAGTCTCGCCCGGCTATTCCGCGCCATGGGCGGCGCCCGGCATTCCGGTCAAGGCACTGAAGTGGCTGCTGATGCGCCACAGCCCGCTGGTGATCCGTCCTGCGCTGGACCGCGACATGTGGCGCTGGGTGTTCCAGATGCTGCTCAACTGCACTACCGCCCGCTATGAAACCAACAAGGGCCGCATGGTGCGCCTAGCCGAGTACAGCCGCGACTGCCTGATCGAGCTGCGCGCCGCGACCGGCATCAGCTACGACGAACGCACCCAGGGCACGCTGCAGCTGTTCCGCACCCGGAACCAGCTCGACGCATCCGCCCAGGACATCGCCGTGCTGGAGCGCTACGGCGTGCCGTACGAGGTGCTCGATCCGCGCGGCTGCATCGCGGTCGAGCCGGCGCTGGCGCATGTGCAGGAAAAATTTGTCGGCGCATTGCGCCTGCCGAATGACGAGACCGGCGACTGCTTCAAGTTCACCCAGCGCCTAGCAGCGCTTGCCGAAGCGGCCGGCGTGAGCTTCCGCTACGGTGTCGCGATCGAGGGGCTGGTCGCGGATGGAGCGCGGATCACCGGAGTCAGGACTTCGCACGGCGAGCTGAAGGCAGACAGCTACGTAGTGGCGCTCGGCAGCTATTCCCCGCTGCTGCTGCGCGACATCGGCATCCGCATCCCGGTCTATCCGATCAAGGGCTATTCGATCACGGTGCCGATCCACGACGCCGCGCATGCCCCCGAATCCACCATCATGGATGAAACCTACAAGGTGGCGATCACCCGCCTCGGCAACCGCATCCGGGTCGGAGGCACCGCCGAAATCGCGGGCTACGACCTCAGCCTGCACAACTCGCGGCGCGAAACGCTGGAACATTCGGTGGTCGACCTGTTCCCGCTGGGCGGCGATGTGGCGCGGGCAGAATTCTGGTCCGGACTGCGGCCGATGACGCCGGACGGCACGCCGGTGGTCGGACCGACCCCTTACCGCAATCTGTTCCTCAATACCGGCCATGGCACGCTGGGCTGGACCATGGCCTGCGGATCGGGACGGCTGGTGGCCGACCTGGTCTCCGGCAGGCGGCCGGAAATCGATACCCAGGGCCTGTTCATGGACCGCTACGGTTCTTCCGGCGCCGCTGTTTCGCAACCCCAAGAGGCGCATGCATGAACGCCCGCGCCATGGAGCCCGCCATGCAGGAATTCATCCTTGGTGATCTGTTGTTGCATACCCGGTTTTCCATGGCGATCGAACTGCTCGCCAGGCTGGTGCTGGCAAGTCCGCGCACGCTGACCGCGGCGCAGCTGGCCGAAGCCTCGGGCCACTCGCCCCGCACCGTGCGCGCCTTGCTGGTCTCGCTGCGCGAAGCGGGCCTGGTCTTCACCGACACCAGGCACAAGGATGCCTGGAGCTGTCCCTGCGCGCCGGGCACCTTCACGCTGGCCGATGTCTTCCTGTGCGTGTCGACGGCGAAGTCCGAGCTGACAGCGTCAAAAAAACGTACTGATGCAGACGGCGCGTCTCCATCGGCGGCGCAGGCCGGCGTCGAACTGCTGCTGATGCAGGCCACCATGGCCGTCAATCAGCTGGTGTTGCAGCATCTGCAGTCGTTCGACCTGTCCCGCCTGAAAGCCATGTCGCCTGCCTCCGGCTGGCACGCAGGCCTGTCGGCGGCACGAGGCTACGAGGCGGAACCGGTGTAGCGCGGCCCGGACGCGCCGCTCCAGCAACGCGCGGCAGCTGAAAATGCGCTGAACTTGCCCTATGATGGCGGACACATGGCGGCGCCCTCAGGGCTACCGCTTACGAAGTCTCACAGCGCCAACCATCGGACACCATGCGGATAGATGTTCAGTTTGCCGACCGCGTCGGCATCGCCCACGAAATCTTGGCCGTGCTCGCCCGCCGCAACATGAACGTGGTGGCGGTCGAGGTCGATTCTTCCGATGTCTTCATCGACATTCCGCAGCTGACGCCGGAACTGCTTCCCTCACTGCGCCAGGATTTCCTCGGCATTTCGGGCGTGCTCAACGTGGTGGTGGTCGACGTTCTGCCGGGAGCGCGGCGGCGCCTCCATCTCGATACGCTGATGACCGTGATGGCCGACCCGGTCATGGCGGTCGACGCGGCGGGCCGCATCGTCGCGGCCAATGCCGCGGCCGCGGCCGTCACGCATCTGCGCGAAAGCGAGCTGGAGGGAAAAACGCTGGAGGAGCTGTTCGGCGAAGCGCCGCTGCAGGCAGAGCTGCTGGCTGGCAGATTTCTAGCCCCCGCGCGCGAAGTCCGTCTTCACGGCGAGCCCTTCCTGCTGGAAGTGACGCCGGTATCCGAAGCGCCCGATTCCGCGCTTGGCCAGACCATCGGCGGCGTTATCACGCTGCACGCGCCGCGCCGTCTCGGCGGCCGGCTGCATGCGCTGCAGCACGGCGGCGGCGGCTTCGATGCCATCATCGGCGACGCCGAGCCGATCCGGGCGCTCAAGGCCCGCGCCACGCGGGTGGCGGTGGTCGATGCGCCCCTGCTGATCGTCGGCGAAACCGGAACCGGCAAGGAGCTGGTGGCCCAGGCCTGCCATGCCGCCAGCCAGCGCGCCAATGCGCCTTTCCTGGCATTGAACTGCGCAGCCCTGCCGGAAAGTCTGGCGGAAAGCGAATTGTTCGGCTACATGCCGGGTTCCTTCAGCGGCGCCCAGCGCGGCGGCAAGCCGGGGCTGATCGAAATGGCCGACGGCGGCACTGTCTTTCTCGACGAGATCGGCGAGATGTCGCTCAACCTGCAGGCCAAGCTGCTGCGCTTCCTGAACGATGGAAAATTCCGCCGCATCGGCAGCGACCGGGAAATCAAGGTCAATGTCCGCATCATCAGCGCTACCCACCGCAACCTGCGCAAGATGGTGGCCGAGGGCGCATTCCGCGAAGACCTGTATTACCGGCTCAACGTGCTGCAGCTTGAAGTGCCGGCCCTGCGCGAACGGCCGGACGACATCCTGCCGCTCGCCCGCCACTTCATCGAGCGCGCCTGCGCCCAGGCGCAGAAGCCGATCTGCAGGCTCGGTCCGCAGGCCTGCGCGGCGCTGGTCGCCAATCACTGGCCCGGCAATGTGCGGCAGTTGCAGAACGTGGTGTTTCGCGCCATCACGATGACCGACAAGCGTCTGCTCGACGAAACCGATCTGGATCTGGCGGAAGGAGCGGCGCGCACGGTTGCCGGCATCGGGTCGGCAACGGCGGTGCAGTCGTCGGACGACTGGGACAACTCGGTGGCAAATTTCGAGCGCGCCCTGCTGGAGACGCTGTATCCGCAATATCCGTCAAGCCGCAAGCTGGCGCTGCGCCTGAAGACCTCGCATTCGATGATTGCCAACAAGCTGCGCAAGTATGGCATCCCGAAGGGTTCGGGAAACTAAGTCGAACCGAAACCGAACTGCACGAAGTATCAGCGTATCAGCGCGGCGTGCCGTCTTCGTCGGCATCCTGGGGCGGGGTCACGGCGGGAATGGAATATTTTTCCTCGGCCCAGGCGCCGAGATCGATCTGCTTGCAGCGATCGGAGCAGAAGGGGCGGTACTTGTTCGCTTCGGTCCATTCGACCTTTTTGCCGCATGTCGGGCAATCCACTACGGTCGGCATTGCACACCTCAAAAATTGCAAAGAGTCAGCTCGAAAGGAATATCGCTTTCGAACGGTTTTGGTTTCATGTCGCCATCCTGCAGGGTAAAGCGTACCCACAGCATGTACTTGTTGGCCGACATCTCGGGAATCGCGCCGAGCGATTCATCGATGGTCAGGCGCAGCATCTGGTAGACCTTGCCCTGCAACATCTGCTGGAAGCTGCCGGCCTGGGCGATCGTGGTGGTCGTCTTGCCGGACTCGCGCAGCAGGCGCAGCACCATGCCGATCGCATCGAACAGCGGCGCCAGCGGCGCGAACCAGCCGGAGATGTCGTCATAGCGCTGCTGCGGGCTGCGATGCTGCCAGGCGTAATAGGAAGGCAGGTCGAACTCGCATGCGCCGCCCGGGATGATGGTGCGCCCGCGTATGCTCATCAGCCATTCGTTGTCGCGCACGTTTTGTCCGGTCTTGCCCTGCGAGGCCATCAGCGCGGCGCTGCTGCGGTCGATTTCGGCCAGCACTTCATCGAGGCGCTCGGACAGCACGTTGGGGTTGGCCTTGAATCCGAGCAGCATCTGCTTCTGGCGTTCGAGTTCCTGCAGAAGATCGGATTTCAGGTCGGCGCGGCCGGCCACTTCCAGCATCTCGAAAATCGTCGACAGTGCGACATGGTGGTGCTGCGGATGTTCCTGGTGCAGGAAAAAAACGAACTTTTCGTACAGGTCTTCCAGCCGCAACAGTGTGCGAATACGCTCATTGAAAGGGTATTCGTAGGTGATCAAAATGGCTTCCCTTTGGGCAAGAGGTGGGCTGGAAATAATTACGTGATTCTGAACGAAGCCATGAAAAAATACAAATAGAGCGGATGCCGAAATTAGTAACGAAACATGTCCCCGGCGAGCGGCATGCCGCGTCATGCGCCCAAGGCTTACTGTTGGGTTGCCAGCTTACTATAGATGGCGTGCAGACGGTCGACCTGGGGCGCGAGCGCGGAGGAGTCGCCATCATTGTCGATGACATCGTCGGCCGCGGCGAGGCGCTGCGCGCGCGTCGCCTGCGCTGCCATGATGGCGCGCACCTGGGTTTCCGGCAGGCCGTTGCGGCTGATGACGCGCCGTACCTGGGTGTCTTCCGAGCAGTCGACCACCAGTACGCGCGAGACGCGCTGCTTCCAGCCTGCCGATTCCACCAGCAGGGGGACCACGAAGATCAGGTAGGCAGCTTGCTTTGCGCTGGCAGCGTCCGCGGCGCGTTCGGTCTCGATGCGGATCAGCGGATGAAGAATGGATTCCAGCCTGGACTTGGCCTGAGGATCGGAGAATACGTGCTGGCGCATGCGGCCGCGGTCCAGCGCCCCCTCGGCGGTCAGAAACGCGGCGCCGAACTGCGCATGGATGTCGGGGATGGCCCGGCCGCCGGGAGCGGTCAGCTGGTGGGCGATGAGGTCGGTGTCGATCAATGCGGCACCGCGCTCGGCGAACATGTCGGCCACGGTTGTCTTGCCGCTGCCGATGCCGCCGGTCAGGCCGATTGAAAACCTGCGTTTACCTTGTTCCATGGCCGCCATCTTAAACCGTTTGGCGGTTACACCGGGAAGCCGAGATAGGCTTGCGCCAGCGGTTTGCCGTAAAGCAGCGCGATCATGCCGGCAACGGCAAGATAGGGGCCGAAAGGAATCGGATTGTTGCGGCCGTGCTTTGCAAAGACGATCAGCGCGATCCCGACCGCCGCGCCGACCAGCGAGGACAGCAGGATGATGATCGGCAGCATTTTCCAGCCGAGCCAGGCGCCCAGCGCGGCGAGCAGCTTGAAATCGCCGTATCCCATGCCTTCCTTGCCGGTGGCAAGCTTGAACAGCCAATACACCGCCCAGAGCACGAGGTAACCGGCGGCGGCGCCGATCACGGCGTCGGACAGCGGCACGAAGGTGCCGTTGAGGTTGACCAGCAGCCCGCACCACAGCAGTGGCAGCGTCAGGTCGTCCGGCAGCAGCTGGGTATCGGCATCGATGAAGGTCATCGCGATCAGGAGGTACGCGAACAGCAGCGTGGCCAAGCCCGCGAGACCGCTGCCAAAGCGCCAGGCGAGAAACGCGGACAGCACACCGGTCAGCAATTCGACGGCAGGGTAGCGCGCCGAGATCGGCGCCTTGCATTCGACGCATTTGCCGCGCAGGGCCAGGTAGCTCAACACCGGTATGTTTTCCAGCGCCGTGATGCGGTGGCCGCAATGGGGGCATGCGGAGCGCGGCACCATCAGGTTGTAGCGGTCGGTATGCGGCAGCGGCTTGCCGCTTTCGTGGGCGACATAATTGTCCGACTCCCGTTGCATCATCTTCGGCACGCGATGGATCACCACGTTCAGGAAACTGCCGATCAGCAGGCCGAACACGCCGGCGAACACGGTGGGGATGAGGCTGGCCGGCGGGGCGAACAAGACCAGATCGAACATCAGACCACGGCTCCCAGTTTGAAGATGGGCAGGTACATCGCGATCACAAGACCGCCGATCAGCACGCCGAGAATCGCCATGATCAGCGGCTCCATGAGGCTCGACAGCGATTCGACGGCTTCATCGACTTCCGCTTCATAGAAGTCGGCCACCTTGCCCAGCATCTGGTCGAGCGCACCGGATTCCTCGCCGATGGCCACCATCTGCGTGACCATGTTGGGAAAGACATTGGCATTCTGCATCGCCGCGGTCAGGCTGGTACCGGTGCTGACTTCAGTCTGGATCTTCTTGGTCGCATCCATGTAGATGGCGTTGCCAGACGCGCCGCCGACCGAATCCAGCGATTCCACCAGCGGCACGCCGGCCGCGAACATGGTGGACAGCGTCCTGGTCCAGCGGGCGATGGTCGCCTTGCGGATCACCGCGCCGAAGATCGGCGCCTGCAACAGCACCTTGTCCATAAAACGCTGCACCTTGGGCGAGCGCTTCCATGACTGGAAGAACAGGTAGAGTCCGGCAAACAGGCCGCCGAAAATGATGTACCAGTTGGCGACGAAGAAATCCGAAATCGCCATCACGAACAATGTCGGCGCGGGCAGGTCGGCGCCGAAGCTTGCAAAGACATCCTTGAACGCCGGCACCACCCAGATCATGATCACCGACGTGACGACGAAGGCGACGACCAGGATGGAGATGGGATAGAACAGCGCCGACTTGATCTTGCCCTTGATGGCCTGGGTCTTTTCCTTGTAGACGGCGAGGCGGGTCAGCAGTTCTTCCAGGATGCCGGCCTGTTCGCCGGCGGCGACCAGGTTGCAGAACAGGCTGTCGAAATAGAGGGGAAATTTGCGAAACGCCTGGTTCAGGCTGCTGCCGGTCTCGATATCGGTGCGGATGTCGTGAATCAGCTTGGCGACCGAAGGATTGGCATGTCCCTTGGCCACGATGTCGAAGGATTGCAGCAGCGGCACGCCCGCCTTCATCATCGTTGCCAGCTGGCGGGTGAAGAGGGTGATGTCCTTGTCGGTGATTTTTTTGCCGCTCGAGAAGGTTTTCTTCTTGACCTTGGTGACCAGGATACCCTGGCGGCGCAGCGTCACGTTGACGATGGTTTCGCTGTTGGCGCGCAGTTCGCCCTTGACGATCTTGCCGGACTTGTCCTTGCCTTCCCAAAGATAGACCTGTTCCTTGACGCCGGGAGCGCCGGCGCTTCTGCTGGCCGTGATTGCCATGGTTTTCCCCTTGCTATTCGTTGGTGCAGCCGAGCACTTCTTCCAGGCTCGTCAATCCCTGTTTGACCTTGACCAGTCCGGATTCGCGCAGGGTTCTCACCCCGTCGCGCCGCGATTGCTCTTCGATTTCCATTGCGGTGCCATGCGCGAGAATGATGCGCTCGATATCTTCAGAGATCGGCATGATCTGGTAGATGCCGACGCGCCCCTTGTAGCCGCTGCCGCTGCAGCGTTCACAGCCCACCGGCTTGTAGGGCGTCCATGTGCCGTCCAGTTCGTCTTCCCTGTAACCCGCTTCCAGCAATGCCTCGTCGGGTATCACGACCGGCTGCTTGCAGGTGCACAGGCGGCGGGCAAGCCGCTGCGCGGTGATCATGATGACCGACGACGCGATGTTGAACGGGGCCACGCCCATGTTCATCAGGCGCGTCAGCGTCGACGGTGCGTCATTCGTATGCAGCGTGGAGAACACCATGTGACCCGTCTGGGCGGCCTTGATCGCGATATCCGCCGTTTCCAGATCGCGGATCTCGCCCACCATGATGATGTCCGGATCCTGCCGCAGGAATGCTTTGAGCGCGGCGGAGAAGGTGAGGCCGGCGCGATCGTTGACATTGACCTGGTTGACGCCGGGCAGGTTGATCTCTGCAGGATCTTCGGCCGTCGAGATATTGATGCCCGGCTTGTTCAGGATGTTCAGGCAGGTGTAGAGCGATACCGTCTTGCCCGAACCGGTGGGGCCGGTCACCAGCACCATCCCATAGGGGCGCTCGATCGCCTTGAGCAGCAATTCCTTCTGGTCCGGGTCGTAGCCCAGCGCATCGATGCCCAGCTGCGCCTGGCTCGGGTCCAGGATACGCATCACGATCTTTTCGCCGAATAGCGTCGGCAGCGTGCTCACCCGGAAATCGATTGCCTTGTTCTTGGACACCACCAGCTTCATGCGGCCGTCCTGGGGCACGCGCTTTTCGGAGATGTCCAGCTTGGAAATGACCTTGATGCGGGAAGCCAGCTTTTCCTTGATCGCCAGCGGAGGCTGGGCAATCTCGCGCAGGACGCCGTCGACCCGGAAGCGGATGCGATAGAACTTTTCGAAAGGCTCGAAGTGCAAGTCGGATGCGCCCATGTTGATCGCATCCAGCAGTATTTTTTGCAGAAACCGGACGACTGGGGCATCGTCGATATCGGCATTCAGCACCTCGGCCGCCGCGGGCGCGGCAGCTTCCATTTCGCTGAGATCGATATCGAGGTCGTCCCCGATCATTTCGTCGAGGTTTTCTTCGGCGGTCTTTCCCAGCTTTTCCAGCAGCTGTACCAGTACCGGATGCTCGACGATGATGGGTTCCACCATCAGTTCGGTCTGGAACTTGATCTGGTCGAGGATGTGGGTATTGGTCGGATCCGAAATGGCGACCGCCACCTTGTTGCCGCGCTTGGAAAGGGCGATGACGCGCTGCTTCTGCGCCAGCTTGATGTCGAGGATGTTCTGCGGCAGGTGGCCCACGTTGAAAGCGGTGAAATCCGCGATCGGATAGCCAAAAGTCTCGGAGCAGAACACCGCCAAGCCGCGGGCATCGATGCTGCCGCTTTGAAGAAGGACATCGATGAACGGCTGCTTTTCTGCAGCGGCCTGCTTGCCAAGCGCATCGGCTTGCTGCGCAGTTAGCTTGCCGGCTTGCACAAGCGCGCGCGCCAGGCCGGACATCACTGCATTTGCTGCCTGATTGGGGAGTACCGCCGCCATGTAGATAAGTGAGCCGGAATGAGGTCAGAGTCGTCCAAATTGCATTAGATAATGCCTATAGGCATCTGATTTGTAAAGTAATTGGACAAGCAGGCATCAATATCGCTCGTCATCTGTGACATTCGGGGAACGGATTGTTCTTGTGGTAATCGGCAAATGTCGCATCCGGTGCCGCGGCGTCTAGGTAGACGGTGGCAATAAGAAGGAGGGGGGAGGCCTGGTAACAGGTCTGCGAGCGGCAAACATCGGGCGGTTTTCCCGAAGAGCACTGCATTAAGATCGTGTGAGAAAAATCCCAGAACAGGGATTCAAGAGCCAAGGCATCATCGGGATGCTTCTTGTGAATTTTTTAAAACTTCATGCCAATCCAGGACAATGCAAGATTGGTCGGGGTGAGAGGATTCGAACCTCCGGCCTCTACGTCCCGAACGTAGCGCTCTACCAGGCTAAGCTACACCCCGCTTGCAGTCCACCAGATCACCGCATGTTTGCCAGTTCAAAAAACTGGCTAGTGATTTCGGTCGACTGCGAAAGCGCACAATTGTAGCAAAGAATCCTTGAATTGGCTATTTGCGAATGAGGCGATCGCATCCGCGGCGCGAGCGGCGGATTTCTCGGCTTCCTGCTTCGTATAGTCGAGCGCGCCGGACGTGGTGATGGCAGAAAGAATTTCATCGAAATGCTGTTCGTCACCGCTGGTAATGCAGGCGCGCACCAGTTCCCGCTGCTGCTCCGTGCCGTGCCGCATCAGGTAAATGAGCGGCAGGGTGGGCTTGCCTTCGCGCAGGTCGTCGCCGATGTTCTTGCCGATGTCGCTGGAGTTGCCTGAATAATCCAGGACATCGTCAATGAGCTGAAAGGCGGTGCCGAGCGAGCGGCCATATTCCGCAGCGGAGGCGATATCCGTTTCGGACGCGCCGGCGATCAATGCGCCCAGTTCGGCGGCGGCTTCGAACAGCTTGGCTGTCTTCGAGCGAATGACCTGCAGGTAGCGTTCCTCGGTAACATCCGGATCATGCATGTTGAGAAGCTGGAGCACCTCTCCTTCGGCGATCACATTCGTTGCATCCGCAAGAATCTGCATCACCCGCATATTCTGCACCGCCACCATGATCTGGAATGCGCGGGAATATACGAAGTCGCCCACCAGTACCGAAGCGGCGTTTCCAAACATCGCGTTCGCGGTTTCCCGCCCCCTGCGCATCGACGACTCGTCCACGACATCGTCATGCAGCAGCGTGGCCGTGTGAATGAACTCCACGACGGCCGCCAAGTCATGGTGGTGTGCGCCGCGATAGCCGAAGGCGTTGGCAGTGAGCAGTACAAGTATCGGGCGGATGCGTTTTCCGCCGGCGCCGATGATGTAATCCGCAATCTGGTTGACCAGCGGCACCGTCGAGTGGAGCTGCTGGCGAATGACAGTGTTGACGGCCTCCATGTCGGAGGCAATCGGCTGGATGACGCTGTTCTGGAAAGATGGCTGGGAGGGGGCAGACAAGATGAAACCTGCAAATTCATGAATTCCGGGAATTATACGACGACAAGCATGGCTCTCTGCCAACGCTTCCTTCGGAAGGGCCGGCGGTCGCCAGGCGGGCGGGCATCGGCAGTTAAAGCCTTTTGACGCTCATTCTAAGTCCATGTATAATCAGGGGTTTTCCCGATTGCGAATGTGCAATTTTCGCGCAGGTTTTCGAGGTCGGGGAAAAAGTTATTTAAACTATCTGATGAGGTTTCACATGTACGCGGTCATAAAAACCGGCGGCAAGCAATACAAAGTTGCTGCTGGCGAAAAACTTAAAGTAGAACAGATACCGGCAGACATTGGTTCCGAAATCACCCTTGATCAAGTGCTCGCAGTGGGCGCTGGTGACACCATCAAATTTGGTGTGCCGCTGGTTGAAGGTGCCAAGGTCCAGGCTACGGTTGTGGCGCACGGTCGCCACGATAAGGTGAAAATTTTCAAGATGCGCCGCCGCAAGCACTACCAGAAGCGCCAGGGCCATCGTCAAAACTACACCGAATTGCAAATCGTCTCGATCAACGCGTAATCGTTGTCGAGCTAACCGGATACCAAGGAGTCTGAAATGGCACACAAAAAAGGCGGCGGCACCACGCGCAACGGCCGCGATTCCGAGTCGAAACGACTGGGCGTCAAGGTCTACGGCGGTCAAGCGATCAACGCTGGCGGCATCATCATTCGTCAGCGCGGCACACGCGTGCACGCAGGCGAGAACGTCGGCATGGGCAAGGATCACACCCTGTTCGCGCTCATCGACGGCAAGGTGAAATTTACCACCAAGGGCGCGGCGCAGCGTCACACTGTCATTGTAGAGCCGGCATAAGCCTGACTTGACGATGCAGTAAGAGGCGAAAGCCTTCCATGAAAAAGGCTCTGCCGGCGGTAGGGCCTTTTTAGTTTTTACAGCAATTTTTGGCGGCAAATCATGAAATTCATCGACGAAGCAAAAATTGAAGTCATTGCTGGAGACGGCGGTAACGGCGTCGCGTCGTTTTGCCGCGAAAAATTCCGACCGTTTGGCGGCCCGGACGGCGGTGACGGCGGCAAGGGCGGCAGCATCTGGGCCGTGGCCGACCGCAACATCAACACGCTGGTCGACTTTCGCTATTCCAAGCTGCACAGGGCAAAGAACGGCGAGAACGGCCGCGGCTCCGACTGCTACGGCAAGGGCGCGGACGATGTGACCCTGCGCATGCCGGTCGGCACGCTTATCAGCGACTACAACACCGGCGAAATGATTGCCGATCTGACCGATCACGGCCAGGTGGTGCTGCTTGCCAAGGGCGGCGAAGGTGGCTGGGGCAACATCCATTTCAAGTCATCGACCAACCGCGCTCCGCGTCAGAAGACCGACGGCAAGGAAGGCGAGCATCGCGAACTCAAGCTGGAATTGAAAGTGATCGCCGACGTCGGCCTGCTCGGCATGCCGAACGCGGGCAAGTCCACCTTCATTACCGCCGTTTCCAATGCGCGGCCGAAGATCGCGGATTATCCATTCACCACGCTGCATCCCAACCTAGGCGTGGTGCGCGTCAGCCACGAAAAGAGCTTCGTCATTGCCGACATTCCCGGATTGATCGAAGGCGCGGCGGAAGGCGCCGGTCTCGGGCACCAGTTCCTGCGCCATCTGCAGCGTACCCGCCTGCTCCTGCATATCGTCGATCTCGCCCCGTTCGAAGAAACGGTGGATCCGGTCAAGGAAGCCAAGGCGATCGTCAAGGAGCTGAAGAAATACGACGAATCGCTCCATGACAAGCCGCGCTGGCTGGTGCTGAACAAGCTCGACGTGGTGCCGGAAGACGAGCGCAAGAAGCGGGTCAAGGACTTCATCAAGCGCTTCGGCTGGAAAGGGCCGGTGTTTGAGATTTCGGCGCTGACGCGAGAGGGTTGCGAAGACCTGGTCATGGCCATCTACGAGTATCTTGCGGAGCAGCGGCAGCAGGAATTCAGGTCCGAGGAAACTCAGATCACGGAGCCGGCACGAGCGATCAGCTCCATCGATCCGGATGACCCACGCTTCAAAGTCATGGAATAATATTCCGGCGGGCTGACCACTGTTCACCAATTGCCTATGCAGGCATGCAGGGGCGGGCGACACGCGGTGGGCGCCGCCCCAAGGCCGTTGTTGCAAGGCCCTTGCCGTACTCTTCGCGTAACCCGATCCCAATTCATATGAATTCTGTCATTCAGAAGGCTAAACGTCTCATCATCAAGGTCGGCTCATCGCTGGTGACCAACGATGGCAAGGGTCTCGATGCCGCGGCCATTGCAAAATGGGCGGAGCAGATCGCGCAGCTGCGCGCGCTTGGCAAGGAAGTGGTGCTGGTCAGTTCGGGAGCGATTGCCGAAGGCATGCAGCGTCTCGGCTTTGATCGCCGGCCTACTTCCATTCATGAATTGCAGGCCTGTGCGGCAGTCGGACAGATGGGCCTTGCGCAGATCTATGAAACCAGTTTCCGGCATCACGGGCTGCGCACCGCACAGGTCCTGCTGACCCATGCCGACCTGGCGGACAGGGAGCGCTATCTGAATGCGCGTTCTACGCTGTTTACCCTGCTGCATCTCGGCGTCATTCCCATCATCAACGAGAACGACACGGTGGTCACCGATGAGATCAAGTTCGGCGACAACGACACGCTCGGCGCACTGGTTGCCAACCTGATTGAAGGCGACGCGCTGGTGATCCTGACGGACCAGAAAGGCCTTTATACCGCCGACCCGCGCAAGGACCCGGCTGCGCAGTTCGTGCATGAGGCCAAGGCCGGCGATCCCGCGCTCGAAGCGATGGCAGGCGGCGCCGGCACCGGCATCGGCCGTGGCGGCATGCTCACCAAAATTCTGGCCGCCAAGCGTGCCGCGACATCCGGAGCGCATACCGTCATCGCCTGGGGCAGGGAAGAGCATGTGCTGACCCGCCTGGCGAGCGGCGAGGCCATCGGTACCCAGCTTGCCGCCCAGACGGCGCAACTGACGGCGCGCAAGCAATGGATGGCAGATCACCTGCAGACCGCGGGCAAGGTCGTACTGGATGGCGGCGCGGTGCAGAAGCTGACCGGGGAGGGCAAGTCGCTGCTGCCGATCGGCGTCATCGAAGTGGCGGGCGATTTCGGCCGCGGCGACGTCATTACCTGCATCGATGAACACGGACGCGCGGTGGCGCGCGGCATGAGCAATTACTCCAGTTCGGAAGCGCGCCGCATCATGCGCCGCCCCTCGACGGAAATCTTGTCCATACTCGGCTTTATGGAAGATCCGGAGCTGATCCACCGGGACAACATGGTGCTGCTCTGACCCGGAACATCACATAATCGAAGCATGAGCAAGCACACAAGCCGGACCGCCGGCTTGTTTCATTTGCACATTTACATAGCTGCCAGGCTTATTTGTAGAGCTGCGAAGTCATCGGACGATTGCTCCGGATTCTTGCCACCATCTGCTCGGGAGTCCCTGCAACGGTAAGCTGTTGGCAGAAATAATCCTTGGCCAGCACGGCGTGATGCCGGTGCAGCGTATGGGTGGCAATCTTCTCCCATTGGTCGCGCCGGGAGCGCGACCAAGAGCCGTCGGCCTGCCCGAATGCATAGAGCTTGCGCTCGTAATTCTCGCAGCGGATACCCTCATAGCTGACATTGCGCGCTCCGCCGTCGCTGGTGGCGACTAGCGTATAGCGCACCACGTTGTCGGCCCCGCGCGTGACGGAAGCAGCGTCGATGGCAAATGACTGGGTCCCAGCCGAATTGGCGTAGAACGGCAGCAGGTTTTCAGGTTTCGGGGGAGCCGGAAGCTGTATGGCGATTTCCTGCCACGGCTTGTCCTTGTCGTCGAACTCTTCTTCGAATCGGGATTGACCTTGTGCGCTCAAGGCAAGAAGCATCACGCTTCCCACCAGCGCCGCACGGAAGCATCCTGCAGTCATTGAAATTCCTCTCTCGGCATGCGGCGCAGGCCGTCTCTGCACGGCCTGGCTGCGTCTTACTCTGTTTTCGGCTTGGCCGCCGGCTGCATGTCGGTCACGCTGCGGCCGCCATGATTCTGGCGAAGATAGCGCGCTCCGCCATGGCGCTGGCCATGCGGAGGCCTGCTCAGGAAACGCGACAATTCCTGCAATGCCTTCTGGTAGACCTCGCGCTTGAACTCGATCACGACGTCCAGCGGCACCCAGTAGTCGTGCCAGCGCCATGCATCGAATTCCGGATGATCGGTGCCTCTCAGGTTGATGTCGCAGTCGCGCCCGACCATGCGCAGCAGGAACCAGATCTGTTTCTGACCCTTGTAGTGACCGCGTATCTCGCGCTTGATGAAGCGATCCGGAACCTCATAGCGCAGCCAGTCGCGCGTGCGGCCGATGATCTTCACATGTTCGGCCTTCAGGCCAACCTCTTCCTCCAGTTCGCGATACATCGCCTGTTCGGGAGTCTCCCCGAACTTGATGCCGCCTTGCGGAAATTGCCACGAATGTTCGCGCACCCTTTTACCCCACCACACCTCGTTATGGGTGTTGAGCAGGATAATGCCGACGTTCGGGCGGAAGCCTTCCCGGTCCAGCATGTTGCACCTCAAAACTTTCTGCGGCTAGACGATCCTCATCGTTACAAATTTTGCATGCGCCGGGACGCTGCGATCCTGCACCGGCAGGACGGAAGCGCAAGCGCGAATCAAATGTGTCGGGAATGGATGCATCAGCCAGCTAATCCTTTAAAATTGAGTCGATTATAACCCTCTCTTTTTAAAAAGAATTCACCGCCATGCGTGCATCACGATTTTTTATTTCCACCCTAAAAGAAGCTCCCTCCGACGCCGAAATCATCAGCCACAAGCTGATGATGCGCGCAGGGATGATCAAACGTCTCGGCTCCGGCATCTATACCTACATGCCGATGGGCCTGCGCGTGATCCGCAAGGTGGAAAATATCGTGCGCGAGGAAATGAACCGAGCGGGCGCGGTCGAATTGCTGATGCCGGTGGTCCAGCCCGCGGAGCTGTGGCAGGAAACCGGCCGCTGGGACAAGATGGGGCCCGAACTGATGCGCGTCAAGGACCGCCACGGCCGTGATTACGCCATCCAGCCGACCTCCGAAGAGGTGATCACCGACGTCGTTCGCACCGAGATCAAGTCCTACCGCCAGCTGCCGATCAACTTCTACCATATCCAGACCAAGTTCCGCGACGAGCGCCGTCCCCGCTTCGGTCTGATGCGCGGCCGGGAATTCACGATGAAGGATGCTTATTCCTTCGACCGCGACGTGGCGGGAATGCAAGCCTCCTACAAGGCGATGTACGACGCCTATGTGCGCATCTTCGACCGTTTCGGCCTGCAATTCCGCGCGGTGGCTGCAGATAACGGCGCCATCGGCGGCTCCGGCTCGCATGAATTCCACGTCATTGCCGATACCGGCGAGGATGCGCTGGTGTATTGCCCGGAGTCCGACTACGCTGCCAACATCGAGGCTGCCGAAGCCCTGGCTCCCGCGGGCGAACGCGCGGCGGCGGCGCAGCCGCTTGCCAAGACGCCCACGCCGGGCAAGGCGAAATGCGAGCATGTGGCCGAACTCTTGAGCCTGCCGCTGTCGCAGACCGTCAAATCCATCGTCCTTGCAGTCGAAAAGGAAGATGCGGACAAGGAAATCTGGCTGCTGCTGTTGCGCGGCGACCATGAATTGAACGAGATCAAGGCAAGCAAGGTGGCCGGACTGGCCAATTACCGTTTCGCCAGCGAGGGGGAAATCCTGGAATGGTTCGGCACCAAGCCAGGCTACCTCGGCCCGATCGGTACCAAGAAGCCGGTCAGGATTGTGGCCGACCGCACCGTCGCCATGATGGCCGACTTCGTGTGCGGTGCCAACGAGGAAGACTTCCACTATACCGGCGTCAATTGGGGCCGCGATCTTCCCGAGCCGGTGGTGGCAGACTTGCGCAACGTGGTCGCCGGCGATGCTTCTCCGGACGGCAAGGGCAAGCTCGCCATCCAGCGCGGCATCGAAGTGGGTCATGTATTCCAGCTCGGCACCCGCTATTCCGAGGATATGAAGGCCACCTATCTCGACGAGACCGGAAAGCCGCAGCTGATACAGATGGGATGCTACGGCATCGGCGTCACCCGCATTCTGGGCGCTGCAATCGAACAGAACTTCGACGACCGGGGCATCATCTGGCCGGCGTCCATCGCGCCGTTCGAGGTGGTCCTGTGCCCCATGGGCTACGACCGCAGCGAAGCCGTCAAGGCGGAAACGGAGCGTCTGTATGAAAGCCTGCTGGCCGCCGGGGTGGATGTCATCGTGGATGACCGCGGCGAACGTCCGGGCGTCATGTTTGCCGACTGGGAACTGATCGGCGTACCGCACCGCGTTGTCATCGGCGACCGCGGCCTCAAGGATGGCAAGCTCGAGTACCAGGGACGGCGCGACGCCGAGGCGACACCGGTACCGGTGGCGGAAATGCTCGGCTTCGTCAAGGCCAGACTCGCATCCTGAGCAACAGCGTGAAATGCCTGTCCTTGCGCCGCCTGGTCATACCCCTGGCCCTGGCGGCTACAGTCTGCGCCCATGCCGGCAACCAGAAGGAAGAGGCGCTGGGCGATGGGGTGCGCCTGGCCCTCGCGCGGTCAATCAGCGATACGCGTCCGCCGAAACCGGAATTTGCCGATATCGAAGAGCGGATCAAGTACCTGCGCTGGCTTGGTGAAATGTCGGAGCGGCTCAAGAAGCGGCTGCCCGACATGCAGGTCAGACGGGAATTCCTGCAAACCGCCTGGTACGAAGCCAAGCGGGCCGGGCTCGAGCCTTCTCTCGTGCTCGGTCTGATCCAGGTCGAATCCGGCTTTCGCAAGTATGCGGTGTCGCCGGTGGGTGCCCATGGCTACATGCAGGTGATGCCTTTCTGGACCCGTGTCATCGGCGACGGAGACCGGCGCAAGCTGTTCAACATGCAGACCAATCTGCGCTATGGCTGCTCAATCCTGCGCCACTATCTCGACATGGAGAAGGGCAATCTGTATCTGGCCCTCGGCCGCTATAACGGCAGCCGGGGCAGGTCCGAGTATCCGAATGCGGTGCTGGCGGCATGGAAGCGCTGGGAATTCAGTCCTTGAGGCGCGGTGTCCGGCCCCTGGCATGGGGAGACACTGGAATCCTGCCCGCTGCCGTCTGCCCCGCACAAACAAAAACGCCCGCGCGATGCGGGCGTGTTTTTTTGGCTTCCGGAAAGACAAATTATTGCAGGTGGCTGGAAATGAGTTTGGTCATTTCAAACATCGACACTTGCTTCTTTCCGCCAAACACGGCTTTCAACTTGTCGTCTGCATTGATCATGCGCTTGTTCGCATCGTCCTGCAGCTTGTTCTTCTTGATGTAGTCCCAGACCTTCTTGGTGACTTCAGTGCGCGGCAGCGGATTCGCGCCGATCACCGCGCCCAGCGTTTCGGACGGAGTCAGCGGTTTCATGAATGCTGCATTCGGCTTGCGGGGTACTTTCGCAACCTTTTTTGCCGGAGCTGCCTTCTTTGCAGGTGCCGCGGCCTTCTTCGCCGGAGCCGCCGCCTTCTTCGCTACGGGCTTTGCAGCGGCTTTCTTTGCTGCCGGCTTTGCTGCCGCCTTCTTTGCAGGTGCTGCGGCCTTCTTCGCCGGAGCAGCTTTCTTTGCTGCGGGTTTTGCCGCGGCCTTCTTCGCTGCGGGCTTCTTGGCGGCCGTCTTGGCCGCGGGTTTCTTGGCTGTTGCCATCTTCAAGCCTCCTTCACAAATTGTGTGGGAAATTGCGTCATATCACGCAACGCTAATAGTGGTGCGGTTTTGCGAGGTATGCAAGTGTTTTTTGATCGGTTTGTTATGAATTCTCTAGAAGGCGTCAAGGCCTTTCTTCATAGAGGAAAACACGTGGATCGAGGTCCGTTGACGGTGCCTGGGCTGGGTTCATCGAACCGCGACGCCTGAAAGTGTGCGCGCAGCCGGTGCCGATTTGCGAGGAGGGGCAGGAGGAGGGAAAAGAGAAGGGAAGAAAAGAAGGGCGCGGTGACGGTGGTGCCACCGCGCGGGCAGAGGGGGGCGGCAGGAGTTATCGGGCGCCCGGCATCATGCCCTTCATGTTGCGCATCATTTTCATCATGCCGCCGCCCTTGAGCTTCTTCATCATGGATTGCATCTGCTCGAACTGGGCCAGCATGCGGTTGACTTCCTGGACCTGCACGCCGGCTCCCGTGGCGATGCGCCGCTTGCGCGATGCCTTGATCAGTTCGGGCTTGGCGCGTTCCTGCGGCGTCATGGAATTGATGATGCCTTCCATGCGGCGCACCTGCTTTTCCGCCTGATCCATGTCGGCGTTGCCTGCCGCCTGCTGGAATTGCGCCGGAAGCTTGTCGATGAGGCCGGACAGCCCGCCCATCTTCTTCATCTGGCTTAGCTGCGACTTGAAGTCGTTGAGGTCGAACTTGCCGCCGCCCTTGATCTTCTCGGCCAGGTCCTTGGCGGCTTCGACGTCGACCCCCTTCCGGGCTTCCTCGACCAGCGCAAGGATGTCGCCCATGCCCAGGATGCGGTTGGCCATGCGGTTCGGGTCGAAGGGCTCAAGGCCGTCCAGTTTCTCGGCCACGCCGGCGAATTTGACAGGCTTGCCGGTGATGTGGCGCACCGAGAGCGCCGCGCCGCCGCGGGCATCGCCGTCGAGCTTGGTCAGCACAATGCCGGTCAGCGGCAGCGCTTCGTTGAATGCCTTGGCGGTATTGATGGCGTCCTGGCCGAGCATCGCATCGACCACGAACAGGGTTTCAATCGGCTTGAGCGCGCCGTGCAGGGCGGCGATTTCCTGCATCATCGCCTCGTCGATGCCCAGTCGGCCGGCGGTGTCGACGATCAGCACGTCGTGATAATGCTTCTTTGCATAGTCGAGCGCCGCCAGCGCGATGTCGACCGGCTTGTCCGTGGGCTGGGACGGAAAGAAATCGGCGCCGACCTGGGCCGTCACCGTCTGCAACTGGCCGATGGCGGCCGGACGATAGACGTCGGCGGAGACGGTGAGCACCTTTTTCTTCTTCTGTTCCTTGAGGAATTTGGCAAGCTTGCCGACGGTGGTGGTCTTGCCGGCGCCCTGCAGGCCGGCCATCAGGATGATCGCCGGCGGCTGGGTTGCAAAATTGAGCTGGGATGCGTCCGGTCCGAGGTCGCCTCCCATGATCGAGGCCAGCTCGCGCTGCACCACGCCCACCAGCGCCTGTCCCGGCGTCAGCGAGCCGATGACTTCCTCGCCCATTGCCTTTTCCTTGACGCGGGCAATGAATTCGCGCACCGCGGGCAGCGCGACGTCGGCCTCGAGCAGCGCCAGGCGCACCTCGCGCAACATCTCTGCGGTGTTGGATTCGGTCAGACGCGCTTCACCGCGCATCGTTTTGACAACTTTGGCAAGCCGTTGGGTAAGATTGTCGAGCATGGGAGGACGGTATCTCTGGAAGTGAACAGACGCTGCGCGCGGAGGGCAGCGGAAAGCGTTCATTCTACCCGATGCCGGCTTTGTTCCCGGCGCCCGCAGCGCCCGCGAGCGTACGGGCATGCCAGGATGCAAAGCTTTCCGCGGCGGGAAATCGGGGATTTTCATCGGGTATCCGCTCCCGCATCCGCGGCCGCCGACAAGCTGGCTCGCCGCCGAGCCATCCAAGTCCGACCCGCTGCATATCTGCCGTGTATCGACCATGCATCCACCGCACCGGAAACACGCGGTGTAGTAAACTCGGATTTCCAACCAACCCTGCCCAGCCCTACCTGCATAAATGCATACCTATTTTTTCGTATTGGCAGCCGTGTTGTATGCGGTCGGCGCCGCCCTGCCATCGAAGCGACGCACGGCCATTTCCGTGGCGACTGCGATCGGCTGGGCGCTGCATGGCGGAGCCTTGTGGGCGGACATGCTCAGTCCGGGCACGCTGCGGATCGGCTTTGCCATCGTGCTGTCGGCCACCTTATGGATTTCGGTTGGTGCATACTGGCTTGAGAACCGCAATTTCTCGCTTGACGGACTGCGCGTGCTGGTCCTGCCGACGGCAGCGCTGGCGGTCATTCTTCCGGTGATTTTCCCGGGCAGCCTGATTCCGCTGGAGGGGCGTTCCGCGCTGTTTCCGTGGCATGTCGCCATTGCCATCCTGGCCTACAGCTCGTTGACGATCGCTGCCTTCCATGCGGTACTCATGGCGTTGCAGGAGTCGCAGCTGCATGCATCGCCGGGGGAGGCGCGCGGCCGCTGGCTTGCTGTGGCGATCGAGCGCCTGCCGGCGTTGCTGACGATGGAAAAGCTGCTGTTCCGCATGATCAGCTTCGGCTTCGCACTGCTGACGCTGACGGTGTTGTCGGGCGTGTTCTTCTCCGAAGAATTGTTCGGCACGGCTTTCCGCTGGGATCACAAGACACTGTTCACTCTGCTGTCTTGGGCACTTTTCGGGCTGTTGCTGGCAGGGCGGGTCTGGCGCGGCTGGCGCGGCAAGACCGCGCTGCGCTTCACGCTTACCGGCTTTGGCACGCTGCTGCTGGCCTATGTCGGCAGCCGCTTCGTGCTGGAAGTGGTGCTTCACCGGAGCCTCGCATGAAACTGCTGGTCTGGGTACTGGTCGCGGCGCTGATCGTTTTCTGGATCTTCCTCAGCAGGAAAAAGCAGAAGGCGGCCCGAAAGCCGCCCTCGGCATCTGCATCTGCATCCGCTTCGGCCAGGCGCCACGGTCCGGGCGATGCGGAAGCCATCATTCCCTGTACCCGATGCGGCGTCCATCTTCCCTATTCCGAAGCCGTGATCGGCGCCACGGGTGCACCCTTCTGCAGCGAAGATCACCGCCTCCAGCATGAGCGGCGCTAGTTACATCCTCTGCTCGATGCGCATGGCGGCCGGACGATAATCCATGGTCATCACGCCCGCCTCGTTCCCGGAAAGCCGCGACACTTTCTGGCGCACGCTCCAGACCTTCTGCATCACCCGCATCCTGATCACGGTGGTGCTGCTGGCCTATTTCAGCATCAACGCCATCAAGGGAGAACAGTTGGTCGATCGGTTTGCCGACTGGCAAACCTGTTTCCTGTACCTGCTGGTCGCTATCGGTTTCGGGCTGCTGGCAACCTACGCGCGGCGGCGCTTCATGCTGCAGCTGCTGACCCAGCTGGCCATCGATATCGGGGCAATTTCATTGCTGTACGTGTTCGCCGGCGGCGCCCGCAGTGGGCTTGCGATCCTTTACCTGTTCCCGCTGTCCGGTGTCGCCATTCTCGCGCCCCTGGTCATGGCCCTGTTTTTCGTATCGATCGTCACGCTGATCCTGCTGACCGAAAGCGTTGTCCAGACGCTCAGCTCGACGGCCGACGTATCGCCTTCGCAGGCCGGCCTGGTGGGAGCGGCCTTTTTCGCCGCCATCTTCCTCGTCAACCGGCTGGCGGCCAGGCTGATCAAGCAGGAGGCGCTGGCCGCGCAGCGGGGCAGGGATCTGCAGCTGCAGGAAGCCATCAACCGCCTGGTGATTGCCGACATGGGGGACGGCATTCTCGTGGTCGGCGACGATACCGAAGTATTCGCAGGCAATCCCTCGGCCGAACGCATGCTGGGCATGTCGGTCGCCTACGGCCAGCCGCGCTACCGGCTGGCCGACCTGCCCGCGCTGGGACCGATTGCCGATGCCTTCACCGCATGGCGCAAGGGCGATTCCCTGCGCATGACGCATGACGGCTCATCCTCGGTCTACGTCAAGGTCAAGCCAGTGGGCGGCAATACGAGAGGCGGCGCGCGCGACGCCCGGCGCGATCTGGCCGCGCATCTCAAGCTGCGCTTCGCGATGGTGGAGGGGGCCGGCCTGACCAATGACCGGACCGTGATCTTTCTGCAGGATGTCAGCGAGATCGAGAACCAGGCACAGCAGCTCAAGCTGGCTTCCATGGGGCGCCTGACTGCCAGCATCGCACACGAAGTGCGCAATCCGCTGTCGGCGATTTCCCATGCGGCGTCGTTGCTGGGCGAAGACGTCCTCGAACCGACCCAGAAGCGCCTGCTCAATATCGTCAGCGACAATGTGGTGCGACTCAACCGCATGATCGAAGATATCCTGAAACTGTCGCGCAAGGCCCATGCGCAGGCCGATCCGGTGCGGCTTGCACCCTTCCTGTCGGAGCTGGTGGGGGATATCAGAACTACCCATTCGACTCACGCAATGACGCCGGACCTGATCCGCCTGGCGGACATGGCGCAACTCCAGGTCCGATTCGATGCGCTTCATCTGCGCGAGGTCGTCGTCAACCTGCTGTCGAACGCGCTTCGCTATGCCAGCGGCCGGCCGGCCAGCATTTGCATTCATGCAGTGTTACCGGCAGCCAATCGACTGGAACTTCACATACAGGACGACGGTCCAGCTATTACGCCGGAGGTGCGGGCGCATCTGTTCGAGCCGTTCTACACTACGTCCAGCAAGGGCACCGGCCTCGGTCTCTATGTCGCGCGCGAGTTGTGCTTGAATAATGGCGCCATGCTGGATTACGAATACCGGGCGGAGTTGCCCGACGGCGGATCGGGTGAACCGAGCGGGCGCTTCGTGATCACCTTCGCCGTCTAGTCCGCTTCAATATTCCATTCACTCTTGAAGCCCGCAGCGCTCCCGGCGCAACCCTACTATATATATAGACATGACCGCACCTCGTATCCTGGTAGTCGATGACGAAGCCGACCTGCGCGAATTGCTCGAGATCACGCTGGTCAAGATGGGGCTCGACGTCGACAGCGCCGATTGCCTCGCGGCTGCCCGCAGCCGGCTGGCGCAGCATGAATACGGCCTGGTCCTGACCGACATGCGCTTGCCCGACGGCCTGGGCATCGAGCTGGTGCGCGAGGTCAGCGCCCAGTACAGGAACACGCCGATCGCGGTCATCACCGCTTACGGCAGCACCGACAATGCGGTGTCGGCGCTGAAGGCGGGCGCCTTCGACTATCTCAGCAAGCCGGTGGCGCTTGACCAGCTGCGCCTGATGGTGCAGTCGGCATTGCGCATCCGCAAGGCCGATTCTCCGGCGGGTGCAACCGCGGCGCCGGCGCCGGCGAGTGCATCGCCGCTGGTCGGGCAATCCGCCGTGATGCAGGATCTGCGAGCGCAAATCATCCGGCTCGCGCGCAGCATGGCTCCGGTCGCCATCACCGGCGAATCGGGAAGCGGCAAGGAACTGGCTGCGCGCGACATCCATGCGCACAGCGCCCGGGCGGACAAGCCTTTCATCGCCGTCAATTGCGGAGCGATTCCGGAAGCGCTGATGGAGGCCGAGTTCTTCGGCTACCGCAAGGGGGCATTCACCGGCGCGAACGACGACCGCGAAGGCTTTTTCCAGGCTGCCAACGGCGGCACGCTGATGCTCGATGAGGTGGCCGACCTTCCGCTGCCGATGCAGGTCAAGCTGTTGCGCGCCATCCAGGAACGGCGCGTGCGCAAGGTCGGCGCGACCAGCGAGGAAGCGGTCGACGTGCGTCTGGTCAGTGCAACGCACCAGAATTTGGCCGAATGCGTCGAACAGGGAAAGTTCCGCCAGGATCTCTATTACCGGCTCAATGTGATCGAGCTGCGACTGCCGCCGCTGCGCGAACGCCTGGACGACATTGCACTGCTGTCCGATGCTATTCTCGCCCGACTATCCGGCGCCGGCACGCCGACCGTCTTGTCGCCGACCGCGCTGGAAGCACTTCGCGGCTACTCCTTTCCCGGAAATGTGCGCGAACTCGAGAACGTGCTTGAGCGCGCTATGGCCTTCGCCAATGACGGCGTGATCGAAGTGGCGGACCTCGCGCTGAAGCGCGGCGCGTCGATGCCGCCCGACCGCGTGCAGATTCCGCCCCGGCCGCCGGCCGCGGCCCCCGCACCGGCGTCGACTCAGTCCTCACCGTCATCTTCGCCTTCGCCATCCCTTCTCCAGGCGGAGGCTGCTGGCGCGGTAGGGGACGCTTCAGGGTCCGCTTCGCTGGTCGAGCAGCTGGACAAGGTCGAGCGGCAGGTCATCAGGCGCACGCTGGAAAGCGTTCGCTTCGACCAGGCGCAAGCAGCGGAAAAGCTCGGCCTGAGCCAACGGCAGCTGAAGTACCGCATGCAGCGGCTGTCCATTCCACAGTCAGAACAATGAATCGCTACTTCATCAATGAGGATGGCTGGGCGGACGATGTCGAACGCCAGCCGTCGCCGAACTTCGACGCGCGCCATCCCGACACGGTGACCGACCTGCTCGTCATCCACAACATCAGCCTGCCGCCCGACCAGTTCGGCGGTCCCTATATCGCCGACCTGTTCGGCAACCGCCTCGACTGCGATGCGCATCCCTACTTCGATCAGCTTCGGACACTGAAGGTCTCGGCGCATTTCCTGGTGCGCCGAGACGGCCATGTGATTCAATTCGTGTCGGCGAACGACAGGGCATGGCATGCCGGCCTGTCTACATTCTGCGGCCGCGAGCGCTGCAACGACTTCTCGATCGGGATCGAGCTCGAGGGCAGCGACTTCCAGCCGTTCGAGCCCGCACAATATGAAGCGCTGGCCGCCTTGACCATGTCGCTCACCCAGCGCTATCGGCTGTCGGCGGTGATGGGACATGAACACATCGCGCCAGGCCGCAAGACCGACCCCGGTCCCTTCTTCGACTGGGATCGTTATCGCAAGTCCTTGATTCATCAAGCAGTCGAAAATCCAGCCCTGAATGCGCTTAAATTTCCTGAGTGAATCGTATAAAAGTCAAGGGTCGAAGCGGCCTATTTTTATTGCGTATCAAATAAAAAGGGTTGCATACCTAAACACCCGGCACTAGAATTAGTATCAATCGAGGCATGCACCACTATATCTAGTAGTCACCCCCGATAACTCCCAAAACGGGCTGTTCAAGTAGTTCCTCAGTGTAAACATGCAGTAGCGGGTGGGCATTGAACAGCTCTCCCATATGAATGCAATCCGAACGGCACGATGCCAGACCCCGGGCAGGGCGTCGCTCGCGCCGCTGGGACCGGTTTGCATTGAGCACGCGAACGTTGCCTGCAAGGGGCGTTCTAATTGATAACCATCGCAGCTGCATAGCTGTCGCGATACGTCTGGAGGCGAGATGCACTCAACGCAAGAAGTTTCACACAAGTCTGGCACCGAATTCGGCCTGGTCCCTCCTCATGCCCCCACCTCAGCTTCCACCGCCAACATGAACGTCAATCTCGGCGATTACAAGATCATCCGCCGCAACGGCGCGGTCGTCGGCTTCGAGCCGTCGAAGATATCCATCGCGATGACGAAGGCTTTCCTCGCCGTGAACGGCGGGCAGGGCGCCGCTTCGGCGCGCGTGCGCGAGCTGGTCGAGCAGCTGACCGCCGGCGTGGTCTCGGCGCTGGTGCGCCGCCAGCCGGCGGGCGGGACCTTCCATATCGAGGATATCCAGGACCAGGTGGAACTGGCGTTGATGCGTTCGGGCGAGCATGATGTCGCCCGCGCCTACGTGCTGTATCGCGCCAAGCGCATGGAAGAGCGCGCGCAGCAGCACGCCGCCAGGCCGGCCGCTGACGAGCCGCAGCTGCATGTGATGGAAGACGGCCAGCGCCGTCCGCTCGATCTCAACCAGGTGCGCGCGCTGATCACGGCCGCCTGCGTCGGCCTGGAAAAGCATGTCGATGCCGAAGCCATCCTGGCCGAGACCGTCAAGAACCTGTACGACGGCGTGCCCGTGGAAGAGCTGCACAAGTCCGCCATCCTGGCTGCCCGCGCGCTGATGGAAAAAGACCCTGCCTACAGCAAGGTAACCGCTCGCCTGCTGATGCACACCATCCGCAAGGAAGTCTTCGGCCAGGAAGTCGCGCAGGCTGATGCCGCCGCGCACTACATCGATTACTTCCCCAGATACATCAAGAAGGGCATCGAGGCAGAACTGCTCGACACCAAGCTGGCCCAGTTCGACCTCGCCAAGCTGGCCGAGGCGCTGCAGCCCGACCGCGACCTGCAGTTCGGCTACCTTGGCCTGCAGACGCTGTACGACCGCTACTTCCTGCACATCGAAGGCACCCGCATCGAAATGCCGCAGGCGTTCTACATGCGCGTGGCGATGGGCCTGGCGCTCAACGAGATCAACCGCGAAGCGCGCGCCATCGAGTTCTACAACCTGCTGTCCTCGTTCGACTTCATGAGCTCGACGCCGACGCTGTTCAATTCCGGCACACAACGTTCGCAGCTCTCGTCCTGCTACCTGACCACCGTGGCCGACGACCTCGACGGCATCTACGAGGCGATCAAGGAAAACGCATTGCTGGCAAAGTTCGCCGGCGGCCTGGGCAATGACTGGACCCCGGTGCGCGCGCTCGGCGCCCACATCAAGGGCACCAACGGCAAGTCGCAGGGCGTGGTCCCGTTCCTGAAGGTGGTCAACGACACCGCCGTCGCGGTCAACCAGGGCGGCAAGCGCAAGGGCGCGGTCTGTGCCTACCTGGAAACCTGGCACATGGACATCGAGGAATTCCTCGACCTGCGCAAGAACACCGGCGACGACCGCCGCCGCACGCACGACATGAACACCGCGAACTGGATTCCCGACCTGTTCATGAAGCGCGTGATGGAAAAGGGCGAATGGACGCTGTTCTCGCCGTCCGACGTTCCCGACCTGCATGAAAAATACGGCAAGGCCTTCGAGGAAGCCTACACCGGCTACGAAGCCAAGGCGGCGCGCGGCGACCTGAAGCTGTTCAAGAAGGTGCAGGCGCTCGACCTGTGGCGCAAGATGCTGTCGATGCTGTTCGAGACCGGCCATCCCTGGATCACGTTCAAGGATCCTTGCAATATCCGTTCCCCGCAGCAGCATGTCGGCGTCGTCCACAGCTCGAACCTGTGCACCGAGATCACGCTCAACACCAACGAGTCCGAAATTGCGGTCTGCAACCTCGGCTCGGTCAACCTGCCGGCCCACATGAAGGACGGCAAGCTCGATCACGCCAAGCTCGAGCGGACCATCCGCACCGCGATGCGCATGCTCGACAACGTGATCGACATCAACTATTACGCGGTGAAGAAGGCGCGCGATTCCAATCTGCGCCATCGTCCGGTCGGTATGGGCATCATGGGATTCCAGGACTGCCTGCACATGATGCGTGTTCCGTATGCATCGATGGACGCGGTGGAATTCGCCGACCGCTCGATGGAAGCCGTCTGCTATTACGCTTACTGGGCATCGACCGAACTGGCGGAAGAGCGCGGCCGCTACAGCTCCTACCGCGGCTCGCTGTGGGACCGTGGCATCCTGCCGCAGGACTCCCTCAAGCTGCTGGCAGAGGAACGCGGCGGCTATCTGGAGGTCGATACTACTGAGACGATGGACTGGTCGGCGCTGCGCTCCCGCATCAAGCAGTTCGGCATGCGTAACTCGAACTGCGTGGCGATCGCGCCGACGGCGACCATTTCCAACATCATCGACGTGTCCGCCTGCATCGAGCCGACTTACCAGAACCTGTATGTGAAGTCGAACCTGTCCGGCGAATTTACCGAGATCAACGAGCACCTGGTACGCGACCTGAAGGCGCGCGGCCTGTGGGATGAAGTGATGATTGCCGATCTCAAGTACTTCGACGGCAGCCTCGCCAAGATCGACCGCATCCCGGAAGACCTGCGCGAAATCTACGCGACCGCATTCGAAGTCGAGCCGAAGTGGCTGGTGGAAGCAGCATCTCGTCGCCAGAAATGGATTGACCAGGCGCAATCGTTGAACATCTACATGGCCGGTGCATCGGGCAAGAAGCTCGACGAGACCTACAAGCTTGCATGGCTGCGCGGCCTGAAGACGACTTACTACCTGCGCACGATCGGCGCCACTCATGCGGAGAAGTCGACCAGCAAGACGGGCGCACTGAATGCGGTGTCGGTAACTTCCGGCGTCGGCAGCGGCATGGGCGCCTCGGCACCCGTCGCGGCAGCTCCGGCGGCATCTGCGGGGCCGGTAGCCTCTGCGGCCGCCGCGGATGTCGAGCTCGCCGGACCGGCATGCATGATGCGTCCGGGCGACCCCGGCTTCGATGAATGCGAAGCCTGCCAGTAATATTCGGCATGAAGCCGGCGCGCAAAGTTTGCGGCGCCGGCTTGAACATCACGCTAGTACCACTACAATAATCGTAAGGAAGAACAACCATGCTCAGTTGGGATGACGAAGTAACTCCTGCCGCCAAACCTGCTCAGGCACCGCAACCAATTCCGGCGCCGGCCACTCCGTCCGCGCTCAATGCCCAGTTCGCCAGCACCGCACTCAATCCGGCCCTGGTCGCCAAAGCGCCGGCCGAGGATGCCTCGCGCCGCGTCAATGCCGCCGACAAGCGCATCATCAACGGCCAGACCGACGTCAACCAGCTCGTGCCCTTCAAGTACAAGTGGGCCTGGGACAAGTACTTGGCCGGCTGCGCCAATCACTGGATGCCGCAGGAAATCAACATGCAGCGCGATATCGAGCTGTGGAAGAATCCGAACGGCCTGACCGAAGACGAGCGCCGCCTCGTCAAGCGCAACCTCGGCTTCTTCGTCACTGCCGATTCGCTGGCCGCCAACAATATCGTGCTGGGCACCTACCGCCACATCACCGCGCCCGAGTGCCGCCAGTACCTGCTGCGCCAGGCATTTGAGGAAGCAATCCACACGCATGCCTACCAGTACATCGTTGAGTCGCTCGGCCTTGATGAGGGCGAGATCTTCAATGCGTACCATGAAGTCGCGTCGATCCGCGACAAGGATGAATTCCTGATCCCGTTCATCGACGTGCTGACCAATCCGGAATTCAAGACCGGAACCGTCGAAGCCGACCAGACACTGCTTCGTTCGCTGATCGTGTTCGCCTGCCTGATGGAGGGCCTGTTCTTCTATGTCGGCTTCACGCAGATCCTCGCGCTCGGCCGTCAGAACAAGATGATGGGTGCAGCTGAGCAGTATCAATACATCCTGCGCGATGAGTCGATGCACTGCAACTTCGGGATCGATCTCATCAATACAATCAAGCTCGAGAATCCGCATCTGTGGACTGTCGAATTCCGCGAAGAGATTAAATCGTTGTTTTTGCGCGCCGTGGAGTTGGAATATCGCTACGCAGAGGATACAATGCCGCGTGGAGTGCTTGGTTTGAATGCGCCGATGTTCAAAGGGTATCTGAGGTTCATCGCGAATCGTCGAGCACAACAGATCGGTCTTGATCCGATGTTCCCGCAGGAAGAGAATCCCTTCCCGTGGATGAGCGAGATGATCGACCTGAAGAAGGAGCGCAACTTCTTCGAGACTCGCGTGATCGAATACCAGACCGGTGGTGCACTGAACTGGGAATAAAAACTCTCGACTCGTAATGAGCGAGCTGATGGAGATAAAACGGTCGGCCGACAAAGTATCGGATACGGAACACGACGAAGCTGACCGATCACCAAGGACTATCACCAAATTTGATGGACAGTAGACGAACGACAGGATCATCACTGTTAACGCCGCTGACCCCGACGCTGTCGGGCAAGGCGGCTTTTTCTCTGAAAAACCTGGTGGTTTTTCAGAAAGCGTATTCCCGCGCCGGCTTTGTTGCCGGCGTTTTTTTTGGCTACGGCAACCGCAGCGCCATTTGCGCGCGGTAAGAAGTCCTCCGTCATTGCTGACGCGCAGCAGTGATTTTCAAAAGAGAGGCGTAGCTGAAAGAGGCTGAAGTGCTGCATGTTTGAGGTGATGCAGCAGTTCAGCTGGTGCCGAATTCATTAGCGCAAGCAGACGCTTGCTTGTGCCGATGAATAATCCGCATGGCTCATCGCGATGGGACAGGCGGGTTTCCAACCTCGAAGTTTGAATTTTCCATCACGTGAAGGAGAAACAAATGGCAACAGCAAAGAAAACGGCTGCTAAGAAGGCAGCCCCGGCGAAGAAGCCGGCAGCAGCTAAGAAACCTGCAGCGAAGAAGGCAGCAGCTCCGAAGAAAGCAGCAGCAGCCAAGAAGCCGGTAGCGAAGAAGGCAGCAGCTCCGAAGAAAGCAGCAGCAGCCAAGAAGCCGGTAGCCAAGAAAGCGGCAGCTCCGAAGAAAGCAGCAGCAGCCAAGAAGCCGGTAGCCAAGAAAGCGGCAGCTCCGAAGAAAGCAGCAGCCAAGAAGCCGGTAGCCAAGAAAGCAGCAGCTCCCAAGAAGGCCGCTGCAGCCAAGAAGCCGGTAGCTAAGAAAGCCGCAGCTCCCAAGAAGGCCGCTGCAGCCAAGAAGCCTGCCGCCAAGCCTGCTGCAAAAAAGGCAGCCGCTTCTAAGAAAGCAGCCGCTCCGAAGAAGGCCGCTGCCGCCAAGAAGCCTGCAGCAAAACCTGCCGCCAAACCGGCAGCAGCACCTGCAGTAAAGACTGTGTTGAACCCGGCAGCGGCTTGGCCGTTTCCGACCGGCACACGTCCTTAACGCTTAGCTTGCTCACGCGCCTGATTAAGTTCAGGCAAAATGCCCGTTGCGTGGCCCTTAGCCGCACAACGGGCTTTTTCATGTGGAGACCAGATAGTGCTGACTAGCATACTTACCTTGATCGTCGATACCATTGCAAGCGTTTTGGGTGGTGTCCTGTTACTGCGGTTCTGGATGCAGGTAGTAAGGGTAAGACCCCCGACAACCCTCGGGCAGTTCATCTTTCAACTGACCGACTGGCTCGTCCGGCCACTGCGGCGTCTGCTGCCGGGCGTGGGCGGCTACGACTGGGCAAGCTTGATCGGCGCAATCCTGATCATCGTTCTCTCGATCGCCATCAATCTTGCGATCGCGTCCCGCTTCGCACCGGAATTCCTTGTCGTATTGTCCCTGCTGCGTTTCTTCGAGTGGATCTTCTACGGCTTCATCGGCCTGCTGATCATCGAAGCCATTTTCAGCTGGGTGAATCCGCATGCGCCGCTCGCGCCGTTCATCCGAGCATTGAACGATCCTCTGTTGCGACCGCTGCGCCGTATCGTGCCTCTGGTGGGTAATATCGACCTGAGCCCGCTGGTCGCCCTGATCCTTCTGCAGATTGCGATGATGGTGACGAGGGCGGTGATCACTTCCCTGCTGTGAGGCGAGAGTAATACCAATCCCAAGTCATAACATGACAAATGAGATCGATGAATTTTTTCGCCTGGCGAGGCCGAAGTGCGGATCAGGAATCCATAGCGGGCTATGGATGACGAGTGCAACGCGGCCAGACGGAAAAAGACGCGATCTCATGTCATGGAATGGCTTGGGATTGGTATAAGGTAGGGGCTTGATGACGGGCCTGCGCGGCGATGCTACCGGATCGCAAGTGCAGGCAGCGTCGCCGGATGGCTCATCCAGAGCCGTAGCCGCATCGATGCGGCCATCAGCGCGTCACGCGCACCACGCCGTTGTTGGTGGACACGCGTACCGTCTCGCCGACGCGGAAATTGTCTTCCGGGGCAACGGCAAAAGTCCGCGCCTCTCCATTGTCCAAGCGCACCGTGAGTTCGGTGCTGTTCCTGCTCGAATTCGACTGTTCCGCGTGCTGGCCCGCCATGCCGCCTGCAATCGCGCCGCCGATGCCGGCCACGGCACTGCCGGTGCCGCTGCCGATGTTGCTGCCCGCGATGCCGCCGAGAATGCTGCCGATGAAGGAACCGAGTCCGGTGCTGCGGCCGTCATGCCGGGTAACGTCCTTTACCTCCGTCACCTGGCCGGTCTGGACGACGGTAACGCCCTGGGTCGACGATGTGACGGGTGACGACGAAGGCGCAGACGTGCAGGAAGCGAGCGTTAGCGCCGCGACCACGGCGGCCCATGACAGACTTCTGACGTGCATGCTGCCTCCTGCAAAATGATGGATGACGCCTACTGGAAGCGGTAGCCGAAAGCCCGTTCGAACTGCGCGTCGATATCGGCACGCGTCGGCGCGTGATTCTGTCCGCCCTGGTGTGCGATCTTGATGGCGCCCATCAGGCTTGCAAGACGACCAGTGGTTTCCCAGTCCATGCCATGGGTCAGGCCGTACAGCAGCCCGGCGCGGAACGCATCGCCGCATCCGGTCGGGTCAATCACGCTCTCCGCTGTCACGCAGGGGATTTCGATATGCTTGCCGCCCGTGAAAATGTCGGCTCCCTGTTCGCCGCGTGTCACGATCAGGGCCGACACGCGCTCCGCGATCCTTTCAAATGACAGGCCGGTACGTTCGGTCAGCAGCTCCGCTTCATAATCATTGACTGCTACATAGGTAGCCAGTTCAATGAAACGTTCCAGTTCGGCGCCGTTGAACATGGGCAGACCCTGACCCGGATCAAAGATGAATGGGATTTTCAATTCCGCGCAATCCCGCGCATGCTCCAGCATGCCGTCGCGGCCGTCCGGCGCGACGATCGCAATCTTGACCTGGCCGGCATCGGCGACCCTGTTCCGATGCGACATGGACATGGCGCCCGGGTGGAAGGCGGTAATCTGGTTGTTGTCGGCATCGGTCGTGATGAAGGCTTGCGCCGTGTAGGCATCGTCGACAACGCGCACGCAGCGGCGTGATATCTGCAGCCGGTCGAGCCGTTCGATGTAGGGTGCGCTGTCCTGGCCGACCGTGGCCATGATCAGCGGATCGCCGCCGAGCAGCTTCAGGTTGTAGGCGATGTTGCCGGCACAGCCTCCGAACTCGCGCCGCAATGCCGGCACCAGGAAGGACACGTTGATCTTGTGCAGCTGGTCGGCAAGGAGCGCTTCGGAAAAGCGCCCGCCGAACTGCATGATGGAATCGAACGCCAGCGAGCCGCAGATGAGGGAGGTCATGATGAGTAATCCAGTGATGGGAAGGAACGGAAACTGAGAAGGCCGAGGAATCGGTCAGGGATAGAACACATAGACGCGGTAACCGGCCGCCTTCAGCTGCGTTAGCCGGAAGTGGAGTTTGAGCGCCTGTTCGGATTTTGCCGCAAAGCCCTGGTTCAGATCCTGGCCCGCCGGAAGGTAGTCGCGCGGCCCGAAGACGCGGCGCAGCAGCGGTTTCTCGGCAGCGTCGTTGAGCGTCAGTTCGATGCTCGGCCATGCCTGCGCGGTCGTGCTGCGATTGCGCAGCAGCAGCGTCAGGCTGAAGCTGTCGCTGTCCGGCGCCAGAGCTTGCAGTTCGCTGGATTCTATCGACACCGAGTCGACTTCCGCCGGCAAGCCGACCTGGCATCCGCTGTGCTCGCAGGCCGCCGCGAGCAGCGGCTGGGCCTGAGGAAAATAGGCTGCGATCTGGTCGCGGAAGACATAGGCTGCCTGGGCCAGCAATATGCCAAGCAGCAGCGCCGACGCCAGCACCATGAAGACGTTCAGGCCGCGCGTCATGCGCTGCTTGCGACGCGCTTCGCGCACGAAGCCGGGTTCTTCATAATCGGCGGCGTCGGCCTGGTCGAGCGCATCCGCGCCGTCCGATTCCTCGGGCTTGCTTCTCCATGGTTTGGATTGCAGGTCATCGATCGCCTGTTCCACGGGGTCGTGCCCGGCATCCGTTTCCGCTTCGGCGGGTTGCGCTTCATCGCGCGACGGACGCAGCGGCAGGTGCGCAATGTCCATCAGCGTCATGCGCAGAAGCGGGTCGGGCCTGCCGCCGGTGTCGTCCTCCGGGGGCGTCGGGCTTGCCGTGTCTTCCTTCGCCGGAATGGATGCGGGCGGTGCGATCGACGGTTCCGGAGTTGCCGCCGCTGGTTCGGCTAGGGTATCCGGTGAGCCAGGCAGATCGGGCAAATCGGATGAGTCGGGCTGGGCCGGATGCGGTGAAGGAGACCCATCCGGTCCGCGACTGGATTGAGCGGACTCTGTCGACTCCGGAGACTCCGCCGGCACTGGCGAAGCCGCAGCAGGGGAGGGAGAGGAAAGCGGCGTGGCCGGCGCACCGCGCGCCGGGCTCTGCGGCTTGCCTGCAGCCTGCAATTCCTCCGGCCGTAGCAGGTTTTCAATGCCGTTGAAGATCTGCTTGCAGGCGCCGCAGCGTACCAGTCCGGCGCGCAGCTTC
Source organism: Noviherbaspirillum album (assembly GCF_035916955.1). NCBI lineage: Bacteria > Pseudomonadati > Pseudomonadota > Betaproteobacteria > Burkholderiales > Oxalobacteraceae > Noviherbaspirillum > Noviherbaspirillum album. The sequence goes on from NZ_JAWIIV010000005.1 coordinate 232,231, forward strand.
AGTTGATCATGCGCGACCCGGAATGTCGTGTGGCAATGCGGACATTGGGTAGCGAGCGCCATTGTGATCGGCGATCAGCGATTAGCGACGGCCAATCGGCCGGCGAGAACGATCCAGCCATCATGTTCCGCCCAGACCGACATGGAAATGAAAGGCGCGTAGGCGGCAGCGACTTCATCGGCCTGGCGGGCCAGGATGCCGGATAGCACCAGCATGCCGCCGGGCGCCACGCGCGAGGACAGCATCGGCGCCATCAGCTTCAGCGGGCTGGAAAGAATATTGGCGACGACGACGTCGAAGGTCTGCGGATGACCTGCGCCCGCGAACTCCTCCGGCAGGTAATATTCGATCTCGCAACGATTGCGCTCGCTGTTGTAGCGGGCCGATTCGATGGCCTGCGGATCAATGTCGACGCCATAGACGCTGGCCGCGCCGAGCTTCTTGGCCACCAGCGCCAGGATGCCGGAGCCGCAGCCGTAATCGAGCACAGTCGCGCCCTGCGGCGGATGGCTTTCCAGCCACTCCATGCACAGGCGGGTGGTCGGATGGCTGCCGGTGCCGAAGGCGAGGCCGGGATCGAGCTCGAGCACCAGGCCGTTGGGGTCGGGAGCGTCGTGCCAGCTCGGTACGACCCAGATGTTCTTGCCGATATGGATGGGCTCGAACTGCGACTGCGTCAGCCTGACCCAATCCTGCTCGGCCACCGGACGCAGCGCGAATTTCGGCGCCTCGATGCCGCAGGCGGCAGCCGCCTCGGCGACGATTGCCGCATGGTCGGCATCCGTTTCCGACAGCGCCACCACTCGGCTGTGGTCCCAGGCCGCCTCGGTCGGCTCCATGCCGGGCTCGCCGAATAGCGGGCGCTCGGCATCCGTGCCCTCGTCGGCATCCTCCACGGACACCGACAATGCGCCTGCTTCCATCAGGGCGTCGGACAGCGCCTCCGCATGGTCGCGTGCCACTTCGATGACGATTTCAGTCCAGCTCATGATGCGCCTTGTTCGGTTGACTTTCTGCTCTTACTTGCCACTCTTCGCGTTGGCCTTTTGCAGATCGGGCTTGGCGGCCAGCTTCTGTTCAAGATAGTGGATATTGGTGCCGCCTTCAAAGAAGCGCGCATCCACCATCAGCTCGCGGTGCAGCGGAATATTGGTCTGGATGCCTTCGACCACCATTTCGGACAATGCGATCTGCATGCGGCGGATGGCCTGCTCGCGGGTCGCGCCGTAGGCGATCACCTTGCCGACCATCGAGTCGTAGGTCGGCGGCACGAAATAGCCTGCGTACGCATGCGAATCGACGCGGATGCCCGGCCCGCCCGGCGCATGCCAGGCGATGATCCTGCCCGGAGAAGGCGTGAACTTAAACGGGTCTTCCGCATTGATGCGGCATTCGATCGCATGGCCGGACAGTTCGATGTCCCGCTGGCGGAAGCGCAGCTTCTCGCCGGCGGCCACGCGGATCTGTTCCTGCACCAGGTCGACGCCGGTGATCATTTCGGTAACCGGATGCTCCACCTGGATGCGGGTGTTCATCTCGATGAAATAGAACTCGCCGTTCTCGTACAGAAACTCGAAGGTACCCGCGCCGCGATAGCCGATCTTGCGGCAGGCTTCCGCGCAGCGGTCGCCGATGCGCTCGATCAGCTTGCGCGGAATGCCCGGCGCCGGTGCTTCCTCGATCACTTTCTGGTGGCGGCGTTGCATCGAGCAGTCGCGCTCGCCGAGCCAGATCGCGTTCTTGTACTCGTCGGCCAGGATCTGGATTTCCACGTGGCGCGGATTCTCCAGGTACTTCTCCATGTAGACCTCGGGATTGCCGAAGGCCGTACCGGCTTCGCTCCGGGTCATGGTCACGGCATTGAGCAGGGCGGCCTCGGTATGGACCACGCGCATGCCGCGTCCGCCGCCGCCGCCGGCCGCCTTGATGATGACCGGATAGCCGACCTTGCGGGCGATGCGGACAATTTCCTTGGGATCTTCCGGCAGCGCGCCGTCGGAGCCCGGCACGCAGGGCACGCCGGCCCGGATCATTGCCTGCTTGGCCGAGACCTTGTCGCCCATCAGGCGGATCGATTCGGGACGCGGGCCGATGAAGACGAAACCGGACTTTTCCACGCGTTCGGCAAAGTCAGCGTTTTCGGACAGGAATCCGTAGCCGGGATGGATCGCCTCGGCATCGGTGACTTCCGCGGCGCTGATGATGGCCGGCATGTTGAGATAGCTTTGCGCCGACGGCGCCGGGCCGATGCAGACGGACTCGTCCGCGAGCTTGACGTATTTCGCCTCGCGGTCGGCCTCGGAATGGACGACGACGGTCTTGATGCCCATTTCACGGCACGCGCGCTGAATGCGCAGCGCGATTTCACCACGATTGGCAATGAGAATTTTTTCGAACATGGTGGGGTGGATTGCGTTGTGAAGCGTTGGTGTGCGTTCGGGGATTGTCTTGCGGTGCGGCAGGCTCCATGACGGATTCATGGATTCCTGCTGCCGAACGCTCAACCGATCACAAACAGCGGCTGGCCGTATTCCACCGGCTGACCGTTCTCGACCAGAATTTGCTTGATGACGCCGGAAGCATCGGCATCGATCTCATTCAGAAGCTTCATCGCCTCGATGATGCACAGGGTATCGCCTTCCTTGACTGTCGCGCCGACTTCGACGAACGGAGGATTGCCGGGAGCGGAAGCACGGTAGAAAGTGCCGACCATCGGCGACTTGACCACGTGGCCTTCCGGCTCGGCGGCGACAGCGGGAGCGACCGGCGCACTGGCGGCTTGCGGTGCTGCGGCCGGCGCGGGAACCGAAACCGTTTGCGGCATCGACTGCGGCTGCATCATCACGACCTGGCTTTGCGGCGCTCCGGAGGATTTGACGATACGGACTTTGCTTTCGCCTTCTGTCACTTCCAGTTCGGCGATGTCTGATTCGGCCACGAGGTCGATCAGCGTCTTGAGTTTTCGTAGATCCATATGAAATCCCTCAGATTAATATTTTTTTACCAATTGGAGCCGCCACGATTATAAGTGGTTCGTGGCGAGATAAGGAAACTTAAAGCTTTTTGAGCGCGAAATCGATGGCTGCGCCATAACCGTCGATCCCGAGGCCGCAGATCACGCCGACGGCGATCCCGGACAGGAAGGAGTGATGGCGGAATTCTTCGCGCTTGTGGATGTTGGAGATGTGGACTTCGACGAAGGGAATGGCGACGCCGGCCAGCGCATCACGCAGAGCGACGCTGGTGTGCGTCAGGCCGCCGGGGTTAATGATGATGGCATCGATCCCTTCAGCGCGGGCGGCATGGATGCGGTCGATCAGCGCGCCCTCATGATTGCTTTGAAAGCTGGCAAGGACTGCTCCCGCAGCCGCAGCCTGCGCTGCAGCGGCGCGTTCCACATCGGCAAGCGTCGCCGATCCGTATACCTCCGGTTCACGTGTGCCCAGCAGATTCAGGTTCGGGCCATTGACCAGAAGAAGTTTTTTTGCCATCGAGGTTTGATTTCGTTTGACGAAGATGCCGCATTTTGCCGCCAAATAATGCTGATTGGCAAGAAAAAGATGGATTTCGGTTTATAGGCTGGCAATATCGCGGCGCAATTCATCCATTTTCAATCGGCCCAGGTAGGATTTGCGGACCTTGCCGGACTCATCGATCAGTACGGTGAATGGCAAGCCGCCAGCCTGGTTCCCAAGCTGCCGCGAGAGTTCCGTCCCGCTCATCCCGCCGACATAGATCGGATAAGTGATTTTGTATTTGCCTACGAATTCGGCGATGTTCGATGGCGAATCGATGCCGATGCCGATAATCTGGACTTTTTTTCCGCCGTCGAGCTCGGTTTGCAGCGCCGACAATTCCGGCATTTCCTCGACGCAGGGGGCGCACCAGGTCGCCCAGAAATTCACGACCAGAGGCCGGTTTTTCCATTGCGCCAATGGCTGCGTCTTGCCTTGGGCATCCGGCATGGCCTGGGCGAGCAGCGCGGAGACCGCGGCATTGTCCGCCTGGGCTGGTGAGGTCTGCTTATTTCCTATGTATACGCCTAATGCAACGCAAAAAACGGCAACTGCTGCGAAAATCACCCAATTTTTCTTCATGTCCCTTCGCTTTCCGCGATTAATTGAAGCACGGCTTCCATGTTGGCGCGCGCCATTTTACCGTCTGATGGCAATTTCAGTGCGCCGCGCAGATCGTTGGTCTCATAAAGGGCAAGATGCACCCCCTCGTTGTGCCACATGAAGCTCACCGTTTCCACCGGTTCGCCGCGGCCCTTGAAGTGCTGCGTCTCCGAGACCTCGAAATCCACGTTCTTGTTGATCAGGAAAATTTCGACGTCCTTGGCGCTTTCCGCGAACAGCTGCAGATGAATGTCGGAATGTTCGCCGGCGGTACCGTTGAGGACGGCACCGGTTAGGTAAGGGGAGAATGCCTGCAAATCCGTCATCAGGCGGACTGCGAGCTTGCGCAGGTGCAGCAGTCTGGCCGGCTGGGTGTCGCCGAAGAACAATTCATTGTAGGCGCGGACTTCGTCCTCGATCTGTGCATTGTCGGGCATGACTTCGCCGCGCACCTTGGTGTTGCCCAGCAGCTGCTTTGCCGCCTTGCGCTTGGCGGTTGCATAGTCGGCACCGTCCTCGGCGATCATGCGGGCGGCGGCGGCCGCGATTTCCGCACGCAGGGTCTCTAGATTATTTGCAAATTGACTCATGGCGCTGATGATACTCCGTAAGGCTCCACGACAAGTGGACGCAAAGAACGTAACCGAATGCAACTGAACGCGGGCCGGCCCCGGTCGGGTAAAATTCCGGATTCGCTGAACTCCGCCGGATTTGACCACGCGCCATTGGACCTTTCATTGGACCTTTCTTTCGGCAATCCAGTCAGATTTCCTTTTCATTTGAAACAGCACAATGCATATCCACATTCTCGGCATCTGCGGCACCTTCATGGGCGGACTTGCGGTCTTGGCAAAACAGGCCGGTCACAAGGTCACTGGCTGCGACGCCAATGTCTATCCGCCGATGAGCACGCAACTGGAGGCGCAGGGCATCGAGCTGATCGAGGGTTTCGATCCCGGCCAGGTCAGCCTCCAGCCCGACCTGTTTGTGATCGGCAATGTCGTCTCGCGCGGCAATCCGCTGATGGAGGAAATCCTCAACCGCGGCCTGGCCTATGTTTCCGGCCCGCAGTGGATAGGCGAGCACATCCTGCGCAACAAGTGGGTGCTGTCGGTCGCCGGCACGCACGGCAAGACCACCACCTCGTCGATGCTGGCCTGGATACTGGAAGATGCCGGATACGATCCCGGGTTCCTGATCGGCGGCGTGCCGATGAATTTCGGCATTTCCGCGCGGCTGTCCGGCAAGGGCGGCGAATCGCCGTTCTTCGTGATAGAGGCCGATGAATACGACACCGCCTTCTTCGACAAGCGCAGCAAGTTCGTCCACTACCGCACCAAGACGGCGGTCCTGAACAATCTTGAGTATGACCATGCCGATATCTTCCCCGATCTCGGTGCCATCGAAACCCAGTTTCATCATCTGGTGCGCACCGTGCCCGGCGTCGGGCGCCTGATCGTCAATGGACGGGAAGAGTCCCTGCGGCGCGTCGTGGCCCGCGGATGCTGGAGCGAACAGGAATGGTTCGGCGTCGCCGGTGAGGAAGCCGCCCAGGGCTGGTCGCTGCGGGAACACGACGAGGACCAAGGCCGTTTTGACGTGCTGTTCAATAATGAGCTGCAGGGCACCGTCGACTGGTCGCTCACCGGCGAACACAACCGCATGAATGCACTGGCCTCGATTGCCGCGGCGCGCCATGTCGGCGTAGTGCCCTCGGTGGCGATCGAGGCGCTCTCGAAGTTCGAAAGCGTCAAGCGCCGCATGGAAGTGCGCGGCACCGTGCGCGACATCACGGTCTACGACGACTTCGCTCATCATCCCACGGCGATCGCCACCACCGTCGCCGGCCTGCGCCGGAAAGTCGGATCGTCGCGCATACTGGCCGTGCTGGAGCCGCGCTCGAACACGATGAAGCTCGGCACCATGAAGGAAGCGTTGCCGGGCAGCCTGGTCGATGCCGACCTGGTATTCGGCTATGGCGCCAGGTCGGGCAAGGATGCGCTCGGCTGGAACCTGGGCGAGGCGCTCGCGCCGCTCGGCCAGAAGGCGACCGCCCATGACGATATCGGCACGCTGGTGCAGGCCATCGTGAAGGCCGCGCAGCCGGGCGACCATGTGCTGGTCATGAGCAATGGCGGATTCGGCGGCGTACACCAGAAGATCCTGGACGCGCTGGCCCGATGATTCTCTACCTGCACGGTTTCCGCTCGTCGCCGCAGTCTTTCAAGGCGCGCATCCTGGCGCAGAGAATGGAGGCGCTCGGCCGGGCTTCGGAATACCGGTGCCCGCAGCTGCCGGCTTCGCCGCGCGAAGCCATCGCGCAGGCCCGTGAAATTGCCGGCAACGTCAAGCCCGAGGAATTGAGCCTGATCGGTTCGTCATTGGGCGGCTATTACGCCACGCATCTCGCCGAAGCGCTGGGCTGCCGCGCGGTACTGCTCAATCCCGCCGTACAGCCGCCGCGCGACCTGGAAAAATACGTCGGCGTCACCACCGCCTATCATTCGGAAGAACGCTTCGAATTCAAGCATGAATATATTGACGAGCTGAAATCGCTTGCCGTCCACAGGATCAGCTTGCCGCAGCGATATTTCCTGATCGCCGCGACCGGCGACGAAGTGCTCGACTGGCAGGAAATGGTGGCGCATTATCCGGGAGCGCGGCATGTCGTCATCAACGGCAGCGATCACGGCATTTCGGAATTCGACGCGTATGCCGATCGCGTATTGCAATTCTGCGGTATCGAGTCGGGATCGCCGCAGTGACGGCACGTTGCCTGACGCATGCGCGCTGGAGCACGCATGTCAACGCGGTGCGCCCCGGGCGCGCCATGCGCGACTGGCTCGTGGACGCCATGTCGCTGACGCAAAAGCTCGGCGCGCGCAGCGGGCAGTTCCGCGTGCAGCGCCTACGCCAGGCGCGCGGCCTTTGCCTGCGGGATGAACATGAGATCGCAGGCTTGCCGCGCCGGCTGAAGGTGCAGGAGCGGGAAGTGCTGCTGCGCTGCGACGGCAGGCCGGTGGTGTTCGCGCATACCATCGTTCCGCTGGATGCAAGCGCGGCCGACTGGCCTTTCTTCGGCACCCTCGGCGAGCGTTCGCTGGGCACCACGCTGTTCGGCGATCCGCGCGTCGTGCGCGGCGGCCTGCAGTATGCGCGCCTGCCCGCGCAGCATCCGCTGACACGCCGCGCCAGCCGCGCACTCGAAGGACAAGTATTCGCATCGCCGCTGTTTGCGCGCCGGTGCCTGTATCAGAGAAACAAGGGCGTATTGCTGGTGACAGAAGTCTTTCTTCCCGCCATCGCCGACCTCGGGTCGCTTCCATCGCAGCCGCATGGACGACATAACGAATCAACACGCTGAACAGCGAAGCAATCCATGAATCTATTCTTTGAAGAGTCCGGCGATTTCAAGGCCGGCGCGGTACTTTCCCAGCAAGGCGAGGCATATCAGGTCGAAATGCAGTCCGGCAAGCGAACCAAGGTCAAGGCACGCGACGTGCTGCTGCAGTTTTCCTCGCCCGACCCGGCGCAGCTGCTGGTCGATGCAAAGGCGATTGCCGACGACATCGATCTCGACTTTCTGTGGGAAGTGGCCGGACAGGAAGAATTCGGATTCGCCGAACTCGGCACGGAGTATTTCGGTCATGATCCCAAGCCGCATGAGGCGGCAGGATTGCTGCTGCGCCTGCACAACGCGCCCATCTATTTCTACAAGAAGGGCAAGGGCCGCTACAAGGCGGCGCCGGAAGATTCGCTGAAGGCGGCGCTGGCCGGCATTGAAAAGAAGAAGCAGCAGGCGCTGGTGCAGGCGCAGTATGCGGAAGAACTGAAAGCCGGCCGCCTTCCCGACAGCTTCAGGCCCATCGTGATGCAGCTGCTGTTCAAGCCCGACAAGAACGGCATCGAATACAAGGCGCTCGAAGCAGCCTGCGCCGAGCTGCAGACCACGCCGCAGCGGCTGATGCTGGCCACCGGCGGCATCGCGTCGGCAAAGCAGCTGCACATGATGCGCTTCCTGCAGGAGTATTTTCCCAAAGGCACCGGCTTCCCCGGCATTGCGATACCCCAGACACCGCAGCTGCCGATGGCTCAGGTCCAGGCATTTTCCATCGATGATGTCACCACCACCGAGATCGACGATGCCTTTTCGGTGACGGAACTGGGCGACGGCAAGATCCGGGTCGGCATCCATATCGCGGCACCCGGGCTTGGCATCCATCGCGGCGACGCGATCGATGCCATTGCCCGCCAGCGCATGTCGACCGTCTACATGCCGGGCGACAAGATCACGATGCTGCCCGATGAACTGGTCGACGCCTTCACGCTGGCCGAGGGCCGCACCTGTCCCGCCCTGTCGCTGTATGCCACGCTTAATACCAGCGATTGGACCATCGTTTCGACAGAAACGCGCGCCGAAGCGGTGCCGATCGCGGCCAACCTGCGCCACAACGACCTCGACGCGCTGGTGACCGAGGAGAATCTCGCTGCCGGCGCCGGCGAATATCCGTACAAAAGCGATATCGCATTGCTGTGGCAATGGGCGCAGGTGCTAGAACAGGGGCGCATGGCCAAGCGCGAGAGCTTCGGCCTCAAGCCCGAGCAGAACAACCGCGTCGACTTCAATTTCTATGTCGAGGACGATATCGTTTCCATCGTGCGCCGCAAGCGCGGCGCGCCGCTCGACAAGATCGTCGCCGAATTGATGATCTTCGCCAACAGCACCTGGGGCAAGCTGATGCATGACCACGGCGTGCCCGGCATCTATCGCACGCAAGGGGCGTCCGGCGGGGGCTGGGCGGCCAAGATGCAGGTGCGCATGCTTACCCATGCGGCGCCGCACCAGGGACTGGGCGTCGACCAGTATGCATGGAGCACCTCGCCGCTGCGCCGCTATACCGATCTCGTCAACCAGTGGCAGATCCTGTCCTGTGTCGAACACGGCGTGACCGCACCGCTGGCCGCGACGTTCAAGCCCAAGGACGCCGACCTGTTTGCGGTAGTGTCCGCCTTCGATGCCGCCTACGGCGCCTATGCCGATTTCCAGAACAACATGGAGCGCTTCTGGTGTCTGCGCTGGCTGTCGCAGGAAAACGCCAAGCATGTGGACGCGGTCGTGCTCAAGGATGAAGTCCTCAGGCTGGTTGACATTCCGCTCATCATCCGCCTGCCTGGCATGCCGCAGGCGGCGCGCGGCACCCAGGTCAAGCTGGACCTGATCCGCTGGGACGAGGTCGACCTGCATATCGAGGCGCGCCTGATCGAACTGACAAGCGCAGCCGCACCTGAAGTTGAAAGTACGGAAACGATCGATGGCGAAATCGCCACAAGCGAGACGGAAGCGGGCGCCGAGTCTGTTTCCGAGTGAAAAAGAGCGGTCGGGCAGGGGCAGCTTTATCGTAAAATCCCAAGCTTCTGCAACCGCTCTTTCCTAGCCGCGTGAAGTTACTCTTTCCACAAAACCGTACCTTGTCGATTGCCATCGCTGCATCCGTGCTGGTGCATGGAGCGCTGCTGGCAGTGCGGTTCGCGGCCCCGGACTCCTTCAGGTTCAAGCCGGCGGACCCGGGCCTTGAAGTCATCTTGGTCAATGCGAAGCACGACCGCGCGCCGCTGAAGGCCGAAGCGCTCGCGCAAGCCAATCTCGACGGCGGCGGCAATGCCGAAGCCGGACGCTCGACCTCGCCCCTGCCCGACATGCGGCGCAGCGAAGACGGTGACGGCATGAAGACCATGCAGCGCCGCATCGAGGAACTGGAAAGACAGCAGCGCATGCTGACCCAGGCGAGCAAGAAGTCGAAGGTGGCGGCTGCGCCGAGCAAGGACCAGCCGAATCCCCAGGTCAGCCAGCCGCGGCCCGACGCCGCCGATGCCAGCGAAAGCGCGAAGGAAATCCTGCGGCGCGAGGCGGAAATCGCCAAGCGCATCGAGGATGAAAACAAGCGCCCGAAGAAAACCTTCATCTCGCCCAGCACGCGCGAAGTCGGCTATGCGATGTATTTCAACAGCGTGCGCGAGAAGATCGAAAAGGTCGGCACCGTCAATTTTCCGCAGAAGGATGGCAAGAAGATGTACGGCGAACTGACGCTGTCCATCTCCATCTTCCAGGACGGCAGCATCTACGTCAAAGACAAGGACGACGGCATCGCGGTCGAGCGGTCTTCCGGCAATTCCGCGCTCGACGATGCGGCCCGTCGCATCGTGCGCCGCGCCGCGCCGTTCGGCGCCTTCGCCAAGAACATGCGGTCGAGCGGCAAGGATGATGTGTGGGTCATGACCACGCGCTTCAAATTCACAAGAGAAAACGAACTCGAAGCGGTAATGCAGGGGAGCAGTCATTGAGCGCAGCAGCAGACCGTTACGGCGTGATCGGCAATCCGGTGGCGCACAGCAAATCGCCGGATATCCATGCGGCTTTCGCCAGGCAGACGGAACAGGCGTTGACCTACGAAAGACTGCTCGCTCCGCTTGACGGTTTTGCATCCACGGTGCGCACGCTGATCGAGCAGGGCTTCAAGGGGGCCAATGTCACCGTTCCGTTCAAGCTCGAAGCCTTTGCGCTCGCGGGCATGCTGAGCGAGCGGGCCGAGGCGGCGGGCGCGGTCAATACCCTCAAATTCCAAGGCGGCGCGATTGTCGGAGACAACACCGACGGTATCGGCCTGGTCACGGATATCGTTGTCAATGCCGGCGTCCCCATGCGCGGCAAGCGCATCCTGCTGCTAGGCGCAGGCGGCGCCGCGCGCGGCGTGGTGCTGCCCATACTGGCCCACGCCCCGGAGCAGCTGGTGATCGCCAACCGCACGGAGTCGAAGGCGGTGGAACTGGCTGCCCGCTTTGCCGGCAAGGGCACCGTCGCCGCGAGCGATTTCCGGTCGCTGCAGTGTGCCTTCGATGTCGTTATCAATGCCACTTCCGCCAGCCTGTCGGCCGACCTGCCGCCAGTGCCGCCTGCCGTGTTCGGCGAGGGCTGCCTGGCCTATGACATGATGTACGGCCCGGCGCCGACGGTCTTCATGGCATTCGCGCAACAGCATGGCGCGGCAACCCGCGACGGGCTCGGCATGCTGGTGGAGCAGGCGGCCGAATCCTTCCAGTGCTGGCGCGGCATGCGTCCCGATACCCGGACGGTGTACGCCGGCTTGCGCGCCAAGCTCTGAGCGCGATGAAGCTCCTGCGCAAACTGCTGCTGTGGCTGGTCGTCGCGCCGATCGTGGCCGTGCTTGTGATGCAGCTGTATTTCTTCGTGCAGATCTGGTGGTGGATCGATCACAATCCCGGCTCGACCAGTTTCATGGACCGGCAGCTGTCGGTGCTGCAGGAAAAGAATCCGAATGCCCGGCTCAAGCACAAGTGGGTGCCGTATGACCGCGTCTCCAACCACCTGAAACGCGCCATCATTGCCGCCGAGGATTCGAATTTTTCCGAGCATGAAGGCGTGGACTGGAACGCGATGCAGAGGGCCTACGAAAGGAACACCAAGAAGGGCAAGGTCATCGCCGGCGGCTCCACCATCACCCAGCAGCTTGCCAAGAATCTCTTCCTTTCCGGGGAGCGCAGCTACCTGCGCAAGGCCCAGGAGGTGGTGATCACCTACATGCTGGAACACCTGATGGAAAAGGAAAGGATCTTCGAGATCTACCTGAATGTGGTGGAGTGGGGCGTGGGCGTGTTCGGTGCGGAAGCCGCCGCCCAGCATTACTATGGCGTGTCCGCCGCAAACCTGAGTGCCCACCAGGCCGCTCGGCTGGCCGTAATGCTGCCGCGTCCGCGTTTCTACGACAAGAATCGCAACTCCGCCTATCTTGCCCGGCGTACGAATCTGATCCTGCGGCGCATGGGCGCGGCGGAATTGCCTTAGAGCGGATTGCGAATCGGCGTACGGTCGCCTCGGCCTGCCTTGGGCGCATGGCAGCGTTGTTCGTCGCTTGTCTGGCCCGTTGTGCGGCCCGCCACACGGCGCTCCTCTCGCCTTGCCCTGCATCCCAAGACAAACCGATTCTTCCCTACACCCTCCCGCAATCCGCTCTAGGCGGCGCGGCACCCTGCATCCGGTGTGAAAGCCGGTCCGCTAGTGACTGCCGCCGCCGTGGCAAGATCCACCGCAAACCCCCGTTCAACTCGTCTGCAACGCGCTTGCCTGCCGCCGCCTATCTCAGTACACTTGCGAAGTTTTCGTTTCCGGAGACCCGTCTTGGGTAGTCCCAGTACATATTGTCAACCGTCGGATAACGGTCGATCGGCGAGTTAGCGCTGCCCTTGCATCTTCAGCGTCTTCTCGCCACACAAGCTGGTGGGCGGACGCGTCCAGGCCAATCCCATGGCCGCGTTCCCTGAAAATCAATCAGCCTGCGGAACTCCTCCGCAGGCGGCTGCGACCTGACAAAGGACGCGGCCGGGAGAGCACATGATTAATGTATTCGTCTTGCAGAACGGGCGCCTGAACCAGGTCAATATTGAATCGCGGAACGATCTGGTGAATGCCGCCCCGGTTTGGGTGGATCTGACCGATCCGAATGATGAAGAGCGCGCGTGGGTCAAGAGCATTTATGGCGTGACGCTGCCCGGCGAAGACGAAGTCAAGGACATTGAAGCCTCGGCCCGATATTACGAAGCCGAGAACGGCGACCTGCACCTGCGCACCGACTTTCTGCTGGAAGAGGACGACGGCCCGTCGCGTGTCATTACGGTGGCGTTCATCCTGGCGCGCAACATGCTGTTTTCGGTGCATACCGATGATTTGCCGGTATTCCGGCTGGTGCGCATGCGCGCGCGTTCGCGCCCGGGTTCGATCGGCGACTACAAGGATGTGCTGCTCGATCTGTATGCCACCGATGCCGAATATTCCGCGGATGCGCTGGAAGGCATTTACCAGAGTCTGGAAGAAGTCAGCCGGCGCGTATTGCAGAAGCAGCTAACCGACCAGGCCGCCGCCGAGGCGCTCAACTCGATCGCGCAAGAGGAAGACTTGAACGGCCGCATTCGCCGCAACATGATGGATACGCGCCGCGCGGTCAGCTTCCTGATGCGCGGGCGCCTGCTCAACACCGAGCAGTTCGAGGAGGCGCGCCAGATCCTGCGCGATATCGAATCGCTGGACGGGCACACCGCCTTTCTGTTCGACAAGATCAACTTCCTGATGGATGCCACCGTCGGTTTCATCAACATCAACCAGAACAAGATCATCAAGACCTTCTCGGTGGCCAGCGTCGCCTTCCTGCCGCCCACCCTGATCGCCAGCATCTACGGCATGAACTTCCGCATCCTGCCCGAGCTGAACTGGGAAATGGGCTATCCGTTTGCGCTGGCGCTGATGCTGGGGAGCGCGATTGCGCCGTTCTGGTACTTCCGTCGCCGCGGCTGGCTGAACTGATGCGGCCATGCCGGCGCTGAAGCGCGGGCATGGCACCGGGTTTGCCGTTCAGGCTCAGGCGATCTGCGCGAACGCCTTGCGTGCAGCCCCGATGGTGGCATCGATCACCTCGTCGTCATGCGCGGCCGAAACGAAGCCGGCTTCGAATGCGGACGGTGCGAGGTAGACGCCCAGGTCCAGCATCGCATGGAAGAAGCGGTTGAACTTCTCCTTGTCGCAAGCCATGATCTCCTTGAAGCTGCCCGGCACTTCGGCGCCGAAGTAAAGGCCGAACATGCCGCCGACGGCATCGGCGCAGAAGCTCACGCCCGCAGCGGCTGCCGCATCCGACAGCCCGCGCGCCAGCTTTGCGGTCTGCGTCGCCAGCGATTCATAGAAGCCCGGCTGCTGTATCAGCTTGAGGGTGCTCATGCCCGCCGCCACCGCCACCGGGTTTCCGGAGAGCGTGCCGGCCTGGTACACCGGCCCCATCGGCGCCAAGAAATTCATCATGTCCTTGCGTCCGCCGAATGCCGCCACCGGCAAGCCGCCGCCGATCACCTTGCCGAGTACGGTCAGGTCCGGCCTGATGTCGTACATTCCCTGCGCACCGGTGAGGCCGACGCGGAAGCCGCACATGACTTCGTCGAAGATCAGCACCGCGCCGTGCTGGCTGCACAGTCGCCGCATGGCTTGCAGGAATTCCGGCGTGGCGCGCACCAAATTCATGTTGCCGGCAACCGGCTCCACGATGACGCAGGCGATCTGGCTGCCCATGCGTGCGAACACGTCTTCGAGCTGCTGCGGATCGTTGTAATCGAGCACCAGGGTATGCTTGGCGAAATCTTCCGGCACGCCGGCCGATGTCGGGTTGCCGAAGGTGAGCAGGCCGCTGCCGGCCTTGACCAGCAGGGAATCGGCATGCCCGTGATAGCAGCCCTCGAACTTGATGATCTTGTCGCGGCCGGTCGCGCCGCGCGCAAGGCGCAGCGCGCTCATCGCCGCTTCGGTACCGCTTGATACCAGGCGCACCTGTTCCACCGAAGGCAGGATGCGGCAGATTTCTTCCGCCATCACGATTTCGCCCTCGGTCGGCGCGCCGAAGCTCAGGCCGCGGGCGGCGGCTTCCTGCACCGCCCTGATCACCTCGGGATGCGCATGGCCGACGATGGCCGGGCCCCAGGAACCGATATAGTCGATGTAGCGCTTGTCGTCGGCGTCCCAGAACCAGGGGCCGTCTGCGCGCGTGATGAAACGCGGCGTGCCGCCGACCGAGCGGAAGGCGCGTACCGGGGAATTGACGCCGCCCGGCGTCGTCGTCTGCGCACGGGCAAACAGGATGTCGTTCTTTGAGGTCATACGTTCAACGTGATTAGGAGGGTTTGGTGTCGGTGTCGGATCCAGGTTCGGACTCGGACTCGCGAGCCCAGAAGTAACGGTCCGGGGTGAGCTTGCCCATCCCGAGCCGATGCGCATTCGACAGCGCGGCGTAGGTGAATTCCTGAGCCTCGAATACCGCTTCGGGTACATCGACGCCATTGGAAAGCAGGGCGGCAATCGTTGCCGACAGCGTGCTGCCTGCACCGCTGAACGATCCGGGCAGGCGCTGCCAGGCATCCTGGCGCACCGCTCCCGATTCGTCGAACAGCGTATTGCTGACTTCATGCACATCACCGGGGGTGCCTGTTATCAGCAGATATTCGCAGCCCATTTCGATGACCCGCATGGCGTCGGCCAGCATGGTGTCGCCGGCGGCGGGCTCGCGCCAGGTTTCGGCGAAGCGGGCCAGTTCCATCGCCGACGCCACGAACACGGTGGTCTGCGGAATCAGCAGTTCGCGGATGGCGATCAGCATGTCCTCGCTGTCCTGCCCCTGGTCCGGCATGGCCGTCAGGAAGGGATCGAGAATCAGCGGCACGTCGGGGTAGTCCGAAACGATTTCGGCGATCACCGAGACGTTTTCTATGCTGGCGACGGCGCCGACCTTGAAGGCGGCCACCGGCATGTCTTCGAGGATGACACGCGCCTGGTCGGCAACCCAGTCGGCATCGACAGCCTGTACATCCTCGATGCGCGCGGTATCGCTGATCAGGATGGAAGTGACGACGGACAGGCCATGACATCCCATCGCCGCAAACGAAGCGAGATCGGCCTGTATACCAATTGCACCTGCCGGATCGGTTGCGCCGAAGGTCAGTATCAGGGGAGGAGTTTGGTTTTGCACGGCGGGTAGATTAAGATATGCGACTTTGCATTTTACTTGATTGAAGGGCAGTCAACTGTGAGTAACGCGACATCGAACGAGGAATTCAAGACCTGGATGTGCCTGATCTGCGGCTGGATCTATGACGAGGAAGCCGGCTTGCCGGACGAGGGCATTGCACCCGGCACGCGCTGGGCCGACGTGCCGATCAACTGGACCTGCCCCGAGTGCGGCGCGCGCAAGGAAGATTTTGAGATGGTGGCAATTTAATATTGTCATTAATTAATATCAAACTTCCACGAAGTAATTCGCCATGATTCTCCATGGCAATGTTATGGTCGGTTTCGTTTTTCGCATAAATACCACGTTGCAAATAAATCAACGCCAATATTGTTCTAAAGCATCTTGCTTTTTGTTACAGTTGGATTCTATTTTCGGCGAACGGCAAACGAGATTGGGTCATGACAACATCCGTGGAGAACAGCAGCCTCAAGATCATGGTGATCGACGATAGCAGCACCATTCGTCGATCGGCAGAGATCTTTCTCGGACAGGCCGGTTACCAGGTGGTTCTTGCAGACGACGGTTTCGACGCGCTTGCAAAGATGAACGACCACCGTCCGGCCCTCATCTTCTGCGACATCCTGATGCCGCGCCTGGATGGTTATCAGACTTGCGCGCTGATCAAGAAAAGCTCCCGCTTCCATTCCACGCCGGTCATCATGCTGTCGTCGAAGGACGGCCTTTTCGACCGCGCCCGCGGGGCAATGGTCGGATCCGACGCCTATCTCACCAAGCCGTTCACCAAGGACAGCCTTCTCAAGACGGTGCGCGAGCACACTGCGCCCGCACTTTCCCGGTAAATTTTCTGCATCAAAGGTAAAAGAATGCCCATACAAAAAATTCTTGTGGTGGATGACTCTCCAACCGAGCGTTACTTCCTTACCGACATTCTGATCAAGAATGGCTTTTCGGTTTCCACTGCGGAAAACGGCGAGGAGGCATTGCTCAAGGTCAAGGCCGACAAGCCGCAACTGATCCTGATGGACGTGGTGATGCCCGGCCAGAACGGCTTCCAGATCACCCGTTCCATCGCCCGCGATCCTGAAACCCAGGAAGTGCCGATCATCATCTGTACCAGCAAGGGCCAGGAAACCGATCGCATCTGGGGTTTGCGGCAAGGCGCGCGCGATTACATCGTCAAGCCGGTCAATCCCCAGGAACTGTTGTCCAAAATCGCGGCGCTCGGCTGAGATTCCCATGAGCGAGTCTTCTCTGGACAGCAGGCCCGGTGCCGCATTGAAGGAAGGCGACGGCGGCACGCGCCGCCACCGGCTGCGCGAGTTCCAGGCGCAGCTGGTCGAACGCATGCAGGCCGCCAGCAGCGGCACGCATACGCAGGCCAGCAAGCTTGGCGTGATGATCGGCGAAACGCGCTGGCTGCTCAACCTGCAGGAGGCGGGCGAGATCGTTTCCGTAGGCGCCGTCACGCCGGTGCCGCTTACCAGGGACTGGTTTCTCGGACTGATCAATGTGCGCGGCAACCTGGTCAGCGTGATCGACCTTGCACGTTTTCGCGGCATGTCCGCGACGCAGATCGAAAAGGACAGCCGCGTGATCGCGTTCGCGCCGTCGCTGTCCTTCAATTGCGGCCTGCTGGTGTCGCGCGTGATGGGCCTGCGCAATGTCGCCGATATGGAAATGCAGCCGCAGCCACCCTCCGGCGACAGCCCCTGGATCGCGCAGCGTTACCTGGATCGTGATTCGCACGTCTGGAACGAACTCAATCTTTCTTTAATCGTGCAGGACCCGCAATTCCTGCAGATCGGTGTCTGACGCGGCCGATACATATCGTATGCCTGCCTTTCACCGCAATCCGTAACACGAGGAGACTCCGCAATGGCGTTCAAAGTACCGTTCATGTCGAAAGAGAAGAAAGGCTCCAACGACGATGCCGTCACGGTTGCCGCAGTCACGATAGACAGCACGCCGGAAGAGGCGCTTGCCAGCATGCCGGCCGGAGCATGGGAAGATCCGGTCCGTGCCGAATCGCCCATCCCTGCGGATGCGCCTTCGGCGCACTTCGCGTCATCGACGCCTTTTGCGTCGGCTGCATCAGCGGCGGCAGCTGCATCGGCCACATCGGACCGCGGCATGAATGCGACCTTCATCGGCGATGTGCTGCAGGACGGCCGCGATATCCGGCTGCCTTTCATTGGCGCCTTGCCCCTGCAGCAGCAGGTGCGGATCCTGCTCGGCACGCTGGGCGCATCGGTGGTGCTCGGCGCCGGCTTCGTCTGGGTCAATTCCAACCATTCATCGATGACGTCGACGCAGACGCAGATTGCCGGTGACGCGCTGATGCATTCCCAGCGTATCGGCAAGGCCGCGCCCAATGCGATCCAGGGCAACCTGGCGGCATTCAAGCAGCTCGAGGAAAGCCGCAGGGAATTCAACCGCGACCTGGGCGTGCTGATCAATGGCGGCGACTACCAGGGCCGCGATGTCGCCACGCCGGATTCGGAAATGGAAAGCCTGCTCAAGGAAACCCGGAAAGTCTGGACCAGTTCCGACAAGGCGGCGGAAACCATTCTCAAGCTCAAGGACGAACTGACCGGTTTCGGCACCACGCTGCAGAAGCTCAACAGCCTGTCGCCGGTGCTGCTCGAACTGACCGAACAGATCGCAACCCTCAAGGCGCAGGGCGGCGCAACGCCGCGCGAGATTTCCGCCGCCGGCCAGCTGGTCATGCTGACCCAGCGCCTGGGCCGCAGCGCGAACGAATTCCTGACATCCGAAGGCGTGAATCCGGAGACCGCCTTCCTGCTCGGCAAGGATACGAATACTTTCCGCGACATCACGGACGGCTTCCTCGAAGGCAGCGAGGTGCTGCGCCTGGCCGCAACCAATGACGCAGACACCCGGGAAAAGCTGGAAGAGCTGAAGAAGGTGTTTGCGGAATACCAGGAATCGGTCGCGGCCATCCTCGGCAACCTGCAAAACTTCATTGCGGCGAAACAGTCGGAGCAGCTGATCTTCGCTGAGAACGAGGCGCTCAAGCAGCGCATCACCAACCTGCAGAACGCCTACCGCGGCGCGGAGGATGCACAGCACTGGTCCGCATTGCTGATGGTCATCGCCGCGGCGACCGCCCTGTTGTCCGCGATCGGCATTGCACTGGTCCTGCTGCAGGACAGCCGCAATCGCACCAGGGAAGCGGACCAGCGCCGCCAGGAAGCGGAAGAGCAGCGCTTGCAGGCGATGCGCCAGGAAGAGGAAGCCAAGCGCGCCAACGACCAGAACCAGGCTGCGATTCTGCGCCTGATGAATGAATTGCAGGAAGTGGCGGACGGCGACCTCACGATTCAGGCAACGGTGTCCGAAGACATCACCGGCGCGATCGCCGACTCGGTCAATTACACGGTGGAGGAATTGCGCGGGCTGGTCGGACGCGTCACCAAGACAGCGGAGCAGGTCACGGCGGCATCCAATCAGGCGCACAACATTTCCAGCGAACTGATGCAGGCGTCGCAGAAGCAGTCGCGCGAAATTCAGGAGACCGGCCAGGCCGTGCTGGAAATGGCGGTGCAGATCACCGACGTTTCCCGCTCGGCGACCGAGTCGGCGGAAGTTGCGCGCCAGTCGGTGTCGGCGGCGGAGCAGGGCGCGCGCGCGGTGGAAGACGCGATCAAGGGCATGAACGAGATCCGGGAGCAGATCCAGGAAACCTCCAAGCGCATCAAGCGTCTCGGCGAATCGTCGCAGGAGATCGGTGAAATCACCGAACTGATTTCCGACATTACCGAGCAGACCAACGTGCTGGCGCTGAATGCCGCGATCCAGGCCGCATCGGCCGGCGAGGCGGGCAGGGGCTTTTCGGTCGTTGCGGAAGAGGTGCAGCGCCTGGCGGAACGTTCCGGCGAGGCGACCAAGCAGATCGGCGCGCTGGTGCGCACCATTCAGACCGACACGCATGACGCCGTGGCCGCGATGGAAAAATCCACGCAGGGTGTGGTCGAAGGCGCGAAGCTGTCCGACGCCGCGGGTGCCGCGCTCTCCGAGATCCGCAGCGTTTCAAACCGTCTGGCGGACCTGATTCAAAGCATTTCCGCCGCAACCGAGCAGCAGGCAACCTCGGCCAACGGCGTGGCGCAGAGCATCCAGAACATTCTGACCGTCACCGAGCAGACGCAGGAAGGCACCAAGCAGACCACCGACTCGATTCGCGAACTGTCGAAGCTGGCGGAGGAACTGAAGAATTCCGTATCGCGATTCCGCGTTTCTGCCTGATGTTTTTCGGTCCTTGCATTGTCGCGTTGGTGCATTGATGTAATGATGCGCTGCCGTCCATGCCTAAAACAGAAACATTGCTGTCCGGGCGCGCATTTCCTGCGCGCCCATTCAAGTTGCATCGCGGTGAACCCGTGCGACGCACCGCTTTTTGACCCCGCGAGGTAGTCATGTCCACCTTTTCGTCCCCCTCACCGCAAGATGCTCGGGAACTCTTCGATACCGGTCCGCTATCCTGGGTAGTGGGAGAGATCCGTGAAGCGCTGAACCGGTCCAGGGATGCATTGCGGGAAGCCGCCGCACAGGATGCGGGCGTGCAGACCACGGCATTGCGCCATGCCAAGAGCTACCTGCACCAGGCACACGGCGCGCTGCAGATCGTCGATGTGGACGGCGTGTCTATCATCACCGAAACGGTGGAGGATCTGCTCGACCGTGCCGACGGCGGCCAGCTGCCGATGAATGCCGAACTGGCCGACGTGATCGGCAATGCCTACCAGGCGCTGACCGAATACCTGGATGAGCTGCTGGCCGGCATGCCGCATCAGCCGGTGCGGCTTTTTCCCTACTATCGGACCTTGCTCGAAGCACGCGGCGCCGAACGCATCCATCCGGCCGATCTTTTCTTCCCCAATCTCGCGGTACGTCCCACCCTTCCCGCGATCAATCCGCCCGCCGAGATAAAGCCGGCACACTACGTTGGCCTGCGCCAGCGCTATGAAAAGGCACTGCTGCCCTTCCTGAAAAGCAGTGACCGCAATGCCGAGCTGGCCAATGCCGCCGTCATGCGCGACGTGGTGGGCGAAATTGAAAACCTGCAGGGCAACCCGCAGGCGCGGGCATT
Source organism: Noviherbaspirillum album (assembly GCF_035916955.1). NCBI lineage: Bacteria > Pseudomonadati > Pseudomonadota > Betaproteobacteria > Burkholderiales > Oxalobacteraceae > Noviherbaspirillum > Noviherbaspirillum album. The sequence goes on from NZ_JAWIIV010000005.1 coordinate 253,038, forward strand.
CTGGTGGGTCATGCACGGGCTGGCCGAAGCCGTGGCCGCCGATCAGATTCCGAATGAAATCTACGTCAAGCAGCTCTTTGCCCGCATCAACCTGCAGATCCGCCGACTGTGCCAGGGATCGCCGAGCATTGCCGAGCGCTTGCTGCGCGATGCGCTGTTCTTCATCGCCAGGATCGCCGAGCCCAGCGCCCGCGGCCGGCAGATTCGCCAGACCTACCAGCTCGACGGACTGGTACCGGCCGACTATGAGAAGAAGCGTTACGGTCAGGTGGATCCTGACGCGCTGGCCGGTGCGAAGGACAGGCTGTCCCAGGCGAAGACGATCTGGAACCGCATCGTCGGCGGCGATGCCGGCATGGCGGACTCCTTCGAGCATGAAATGCGCATGCTCGCCGATGCGGGATCACGCCTCAACTCCGCACCGCTGTCGAAGCTGCTGCGGGAACTCAAGGGGATTGCGCGCCACGCCGCCCATGCCAAGCCGGGCGAACTGCTGGGGCTGGAGATGGCGGCCAGCCTCCTGTTCGTCGAGAACTCGCTGAGCCAGATCGGCCACCTGCCCGACAATTTCGCCGAGCGGGCCGATGCCATGACGGCGCGCCTGCTGTCCGTGGTCGCGGGCGATCAACCGCTGCAGGACGCTCCCTGGCTTGACGACATGTCGCGCCAGGCGCTGCAGCAGCAGACCATGACCGCCCTGGCAGGTGAAATGCAGGGCAGCCTGCGCCAGGTCGAGAAGATCCTGGATGAATTCTTCCGCGATCCCGCGCAGCACGACGGCCTCGGACAGCTCGACCAGATATTGCACCAAATCGAAGGCGCCCTGGCGGTCCTCGACCAGGACGACGCCATGCAGGCGGTCCGGCATACGCGCGAAGCAGTGGCGAGCTTCCATTCGCGCGGCAAATCCGGCAGCGCAAGCGCCGATGCCGCAGATAACGCTGATGCCGCAGATGCTGAGGACAGCGCAGCATTCCAGCATGTGGCCCAGAATGTGGGCGCGCTCAGCTTCTTCATCGAAACCCTGCAGCATCAGTCGGATAGTGCAAAGAAGCGCTTCAGCTTCGACCGAGATAAAGGCCTGCTGCGCGCCAACCTGATCGAACCGGGCGGCAAGCAGAATGGGGAAGGGGAAGCGAGTGCCGCCGCGAACTCCGATTCCGATACCAATGCCGCGGATTCCGACCCCGGCGACGAGCCCGAGGGAATGCCGCTGACGACGGTAGAAGACGAACTGGCCTTCCATCAGCAGAAGTCGGCCGAGATCGCCATGTCGCTGAGCGTCGAGCCCGACAACCAGGCATTGCAGGCGCAGCTCAAGGAGTCGCTCGAAAAAATCCGGATGGATGCAACGCTGGTCGACAATCCCGAGGCGAACGACCGTGCCCAGGCCGGCATCGATGCGCTGAAGCGCCCGGATTTCGCCGAATCCACCGACGCACTCGCCGAGATCATCACCGCGACCGTGCCGGCGATGCCCGCCGACGAGGCGTTGCCGCCGGTCGTCGCGCCGTCGACCGATGAAGCCATTGATGCCGAGCTGCTGGAAATCTTCCTGATGGAAGCAAAGGAAGTCCTCGGCGCGGTTCGGCAGACCATGCCGGAAGCGCGCAACCAGCCGCACAACCAGGAACACCTGACCACCTTGCGCCGATCCTTCCATACGCTCAAGGGCAGCGGACGCATGGTGGGCCTGATGGCGTTCGGCGAGGCGGCGTGGAGTATCGAACAGGTGCTGAACCTGCGCCTGGCGGAGTCGCGTGGAGGCGATCCGGAATTGTTCGCCCTGCTCGACAAGGCGGCGGAAGTGCTTGACGCCTGGGTCCGGGATCTCAAAACGCAGGGCCGGTCCGCCTGCACCCCGGATGCCATCGTCGCCGCCGCGGAGCGCATCAAGTCCGGCGGCCAGTTCCACTACGAGGAAACGCTTGATCTTGAGGCGACACCGGTCGCCGTCGATCCGGAAGGGTTGGAGGAGCGGCAAGAACCCGTCGCCGATCCCGCGCAGGACCAGGCCCATACCCTGGACTTACCCGCACCCGCAACTGCGCCCGAGTTCATGGATGCCGGTTTGACCGCTTCACCATCCGAACAGCGGCAAGACGCGGAGGCAGACCTTCCCTTGCCGGATCTCGGCATGGAAGATGCGGCAAGTACTGAAAACGCCAGCGGCGTTTTCGCATCTGCCGAAGTTGCCGCGTTCAGTGAGCCTGCCGAACCCGAGGAATTGCAATTGTCCGATGCCGAAGTCCAGGCCCAGTTTGGCGGGCTCGAAGGATTTGGTGCCCCGGCCTTGAATGAGCTCGCAAGGATTTCTGACGGGGTAGACACGGACGCAAATAAGGCCGCGGATGCCTCCTCTTCATCCGACGAAGCGGTCCAGGTCCAGGCACCGGCGCCGCAGCCGCCATCGGCCGCAACGCCGGCGGCAGGCGCGGAAGTCATCACTTTTCCTACTGTCCATCCGCCCGAGACCAGCAACAACGACAATGTGAAACGCATTGGCGACCTGGAAATCAGCGTGCCGCTGCACAACATATACCTGGCGGAAACCGATGATCTGGTGCGCGTGCTGGCGCAGGACATTGCCGAATGGAGCCACGAGCCGGACCGCGCCGTGAGCGTGCAATCGGTGCATGCCGCGCATTCGCTGGCAGGCAGTTCCGCCACGGTCGGGTTCGCCTCGCTGCATGAGCTTGCGCATGCGCTGGAAATGGTCCTGCAGTTCCTGCTGCGCAAGCCGGTAAGGCTGCAGCCGCATGAATTCGACCTGCTCGCCGAAAGCATCGAACGCCTGAAGCAGATGCTGCAGAAATTCGCTCTCGGCGATATGCCGGAGAACAAGCCCGAGTACGTTCGCCTCCTGCAAAGCCTGCGCCAGGACCTGGACCTGCGGTCCGAGATGGCCGAACTGGCTGCGGCGAGCCACGACGATGCAATCCCCTTCCTCATGGCGGATACCGATTTATCCGCTCCGATTGGCTTGCCGGATGAAGAGCCTGAAGCCACTGGTCAAGACTTCGTTGAGCATGAGTCGGCTGTGCTGCAGGATGACGCGCTTGGCGACGTGCAAGATGTAGCGGACGAGGCCGCCGGCATCGACGGGTTCGACGAGGCTGCCGCCATGACTGCCGCAGTGCCTGTTGAACAGACAGAGCATGCGGAGCCTGATCCGTTCGCATTCTCCGAAGACAGTGTCGAGGAAGCCGGTTCGTCCGGCGCTCCCTCGCTCGACGAGGAAGCCGGCGCGGGTAGCGGCTTTGTCCAGCAAATCCGCGACGAACTCGATGCCGACCTGCTGCCGGTGTTCCTGGAAGAGGGGCGCGACATGTTTCCCCAGATGGGGACTGCGCTGCGCGGCTGGCAGGAGCGTCCTCGTGACATCGTATTGCCGCAGTCGGTACTGCGCCTGCTGCATACGCTCAAGGGCAGCGCGCGCATGGCGGGCGCGATGAGACTTGGCCAGCACCTGCATGAGATGGAAACTCGCATCGAGAACATCATGCACCTCGGCACACCTGAACTGCTGGCCCTGGAAGACGTACTTGTACGCTACGACCAGGCCCTGCAGATGTTCGAGCTGCTCCAGCACCCCGTCCCGGATGCGGTCCTCTCAGGCAACGCCGAAAGCGCCGCCGCCGCTTTGGCGCAGGCATCCCTGCCTGCGGACAAGGGACAGGCTCAGGGCTTGCCGGCAACCGCCGCCCTGCAGGTGCCTCAGCCCCCTCAGATTCCGCTGGCTCCATCGGCGCCGTTATCCCCGCTGGTACGCGTGCGCGCCGACATTCTGGACCGGCTCGTCAACCAGGCCGGTGAGGTTTCGATCTCGCGCTCCAGGCTGGAGAACGAAGTCGGCAGCCTGCAGCAGTCGCTGTCGGAACTGACCGACAACGTGGCCCGCCTGCGGGACCAGCTGCGCGAGATTGAAATGCAGGCCGAAACTCAGATCACCTCGCGCATGGCGCATTCGGCCGACCGCGAATTCGATCCGCTGGAGTTCGACCGCTTCACCCGCCTGCAGGAATTGACGCGGATGATGGCCGAGAGCGTCAACGACGTCGGCTCGGTGCAGCAGAACCTGACCCGCACGCTCGACAGCGCGGTCGCCGATCTCTCGGCGCAGGCGCGGCTGACCCGCGACCTGCAGCAGGACCTGATGCGCGCGCGCATGGTCCAGTTCGCCAGCATTTCCGAACGCCTGTTCCGCGTGACGCGCCAGGCCGCGAAGGAAACCGACAAGCGGGTCAATCTCGACATTCGCGGCGGCGCGGTGGAAATGGATCGCGGCGTACTGGAAAAAATGACCGGCCCGTTCGAACACCTGCTGCGCAATGCCATCGTGCATGGCGTGGAGACGCGCGAAGCGCGCCGCGCCGCAGGCAAGCCGGAAACCGGCGAATTGCTTGTCGAGGTGCGGCAGGAAGGCAATGAAGTCGTCATCCAGTTCTCCGACGACGGCCAGGGTCTGGACCTCGGCCGCATCCGCGACAAGGCAGCCACCCTGGGCCTGCTCGCTGATGGTGGCCGGCTGACGGATGAAGAAGCCGGCGACCTGATCTTCCATCCGGGCTTTTCCACGGCAGACGAAATCACGGAGCTCGCCGGCCGCGGCGTCGGCATGGATGTGGTGCGCTCGGAAGCGGCATCGCTCGGCGGCCGGGTATCGACCTGGACGCAACCGGGCAAGGGTACTCAATTCGCGATCCGCCTGCCGCTGACGCTGGCGGTGACGCAGGTCGTGCTGCTGTCGACCGGCGGCATGACCTACGCGGTGCCCTCGGTGCTGGTAGAGCAGGTGCAGCAGCTCAAGACCAATGCACTGGCAGCCGCTTACAACGAGGGTGCGGTGGTTTGGCAAGGGCAGCGGGTGGCGATGCATTACCTCTCGACCCTGCTCGGCAATACCCGGGCTGTTCCGGTATCGCGGCAGTATTCGTCGCTGCTGATTCTCAAGAGCGGCAACGACCGCGTGGCCGTGCATGTCGACGAGGTGATCGGCAACCGCGAAGTCGTGGTGAAGAACATCGGCCCGCAGCTGTCCAGGATGATCGGCGTTGCCGGCGCGACGGTGCTGGGCTCCGGCGAAATCGTGCTCATCCTCAATCCGGTTCCGCTGGCCCAGCGCCTGGCGCAGGACAGTCAGCGCGCACCGCGCCTGGCGCATGAGGATGTGTCCGATGCGATGGCCATGAGCATGGGCGCGGTCGCCGAAATCCGTGCCGGCGAGCCTTCGGCACCCGACAGCGGCCCGGTACAGGGCTTGCGCCGTCAGCCCATCGTCATGGTGGTCGATGATTCCCTGACGGTGCGGCGTGTCACCCAGCGCCTGCTGTCACGCGAGAATTTCCAGGTGGTACTGGCCAAGGATGGTGTCGATGCGCTGCAGCATCTGCAATCGGTCACGCCCGATGTGATGCTGGTGGATATCGAAATGCCGCGCATGGATGGCTTCGACCTGACGCGCAATGTCCGCGGCGACGAGCGTACGCGGCATATTCCCATCATCATGATCACTTCGCGTACCGCGGAAAAGCACCGCAACTATGCGCTGGAACTGGGCGTCAACGAATACCTCGGAAAACCCTACCAGGAACAACACCTGCTCGGCTTGATCGGCGGCTTCGTGAGCAAGGATGCATCGGTGGATTGAAACCGTCGCACGTCCGGCAACATCCGGTAAAGGCCCGCATGTTCATTTTCATGCGGGCCTTTTTCTTCGGCCTTTTTCTTCGGTCGTTTCCTTCCGGGCTTGTCAAGCGGCTGCGCCGCTGCCTACTTCATCGCCATCGCCGCCTTCATCGCTTCCGGCAACATCGACACGCGCTTTCTTCACCACCGCATAGCGCGCCAGCGTACGCAGCCTCGCCTCGTCGTGCTGCACGACCGGCGCCGGATAATCGCGTCCGATCGCAATTCCCGCCTGCTGGAGTACGCCGGCAGGCGCCAGCCAGGGCGCATGGATATGCTTCGCCGGCAGCGCGGCCAGCTGGGGCAGGTAGTGGCGGATGAACATGCCCTGCGCATCGAACTTCTGCGACTGCGTGACCGGATTGAAGATGCGGAAGTATGGCTGCGCATCGCAGCCTGAAGACGCCGCCCATTGCCAGCCGCCGTTATTGGATGACAATTCATAGTCGGTCAGTTCGCGGGCGAAGTAGCGCTCCCCCCGGCGCCAGTCGATGCCAAGATCCTTGATCAGGAAACAGGCGGTCACCATGCGCAGGCGGTTGTGCATGTAGCCGGTCAGCTTGAGCTGGCGCATTGCCGCATCTACCAGCGGATAACCGGTGCGGCCTTCGCACCAGGCATCGAACAGCTCGTCCGCCTCCGCGCCGCTTTCCCACGGCACCGCATCGTACTCGGGCTTGAACGCACGGTCGACTACGCGCGGATGGTGGTGCAGCACCATGAAATAGAAGTCGCGCCAGATCAGTTCCGACAGCCAGGTCGCCGCGCCCTGGCCGCCCTCCGGCAAGCGCATCAGTTCGACCGCCTGGCGGGCCAGGCCGCGTATCGAGACGGTGCCGAAGCGCAGATGCGCGGACAGGAAGGAGGAGCCTTTCACCGCGGGGAAATCGCGCGCTTCGTGGTAGCGCGCCAGCCGTCCGTGGAAGTCCTCGAACAGCTGTTCTCCGCCCGACATGCCGGGATGGATTCCGATCTGCCGCAGGTTGGTCGCTTCGAATCCGAGCTGCGCCAGCGTCGGTACGGCCGCCGCCAATTCCGCAGGCGGGGGCGCCAGGCGGGATGCATGCTGCGCTATCGGGTAGGCCTTCAGGTAGAAGCCGTCGTCCTGCGCATGCAGCTTCTTCAGCCATGCGTTCTTGTACGGGGTAAAGACGGAAAACGGCTTGCCTGCCAGCGACAAAACCTCATCCTTTTCGAAAATGACCTGGTCCTTGCAGCCATGGAAGGCGATGCCTTCCCGCTGGAGTTCGGCGGACACCCGCGCATCGCGTTGCACCGCGGCAGGTTCGTAATCACGATTGGTGAACACGGCGCCCACCGAGAGCCGCCTGGCCAGCTGCGGAATTTCCCGTTCCGCATGGCCGTGCAGCACGATCAGTCCGCCGCCCATCCCGCGCAGCGCCTGCGCGAGTTCACCGATGCTGCTCAGAATGAACTCCACCCGGCGGTCGGCGCGCGGCAACGCATCCAGGATTGCCTTGTCAAAAATGAAGGCGCAATAGACGCCCCGGCTCTGTCGCAGCGCGTGATAGAGCGCTGCATGATCGAAGTCGCGCAGGTCGCGGCGGAACCAGACGAGAGATCTGTCATAAGCTTGCATGAAACCCCTTTGACCGGAAGCCAATCTCCGGAAGTTCGCGTCCCGTTTCGGGAAAGTCGCGGATCAAAACTGTTAAAATGCCCATTATGGTGAAACCAAGCAAGTCACGCTCAAGTTCTCTGCGTCCCGGAAGCGCCCGGGAGGCTACCGGCTATGCCGCATCCGCCGAAGAGGCGCCGGCTTACCAGTTCAATCTTGTCGACCATTTCCTGATCGCGATGCCATCCATGCTCGACCCCGTGTTCGGCGGTACGGTAGTGTATATCTGCGAGCACAATGCCGAAGGAGCGCTCGGCGTCATTGTCAACAAGACAACCGACATGACGATGGACGTGCTGCTGGAACGCATCGATCTCGGCGCCGATCCGGCCGCGGGCAGGATTGCGGCGGATAAAAAGCCGGTCATGTTCGGCGGCCCGGTGCAGGTGGAGCGCGGTTTCGTATTGCATTCGCCGCACGGTGACTATTCCTCGATGATGAAAGTCAACGAACGCGTCGCCCTGACCACGTCCAAGGACGTGCTGGAAGAAGTGGCCGCCGGCCGCGGGCCGGAGCGCATCCTGGTCACGCTGGGCTGCGCCGGCTGGAGCGCGGGGCAGCTGGAGGAGGAAATCGTGCGCAACGGCTGGCTGACCGTGCGGGCCGAACCCGCAGTCATCTTCGACCTGCCGGCGGAGCAGCGCTTCACGGCCGCCATGAAACTGCTTGGCATCGATCCCATGATGCTCACCGGCGACGCGGGGCATGCCTGACGGTGGAAACGGTACTGGCATTTGATTTCGGCCTCAAGCGTATCGGCGTGGCAGTCGGCAATACCCTGCTCAGGCAGGCCCAGCCGCTGACCGTCATCACTTCCCTGACCAATGATGCCAAATTTGCGGACATCGCCGCCCTGATCGCGGAGTGGCAGCCCGCACGCTGCGTGGTCGGCCTGCCGAGCCATCCCGATGGCGCGGAACATGAAATGACGGTGCGCTGCCGCCGTTTCGCCAATCAGCTCAATGGCCGTTTCGGCGTCGCCACCACCCTGGTCGACGAGCGCTACTCTTCCGCGGTGCTGTCGCAGCGCAGGGGAGAGGTGATCGATGCCGAAGCCGCCGCAATCATCCTGCAACAATACTTCAATGAACATGCCGAATCCTGATTTCGATGCCGAAGCGCTGTACCGGAAACTTTCCGAGAGCGTCAAGGCTGGCCTGGAACAGGCCGAGAACGTTGCCATCGTGGGTATTTATTCCGGCGGCGCCTGGCTGGCCGAACGGCTCGCCGCCGAGATGAACCTGGGCGCGCGCCTGGGCTTCATCGATGTGTCGTTCTACCGGGACGACTACGCGGCCAAGGGCTTGCACGCCGAGGTGAAGCCGACCCAGATCCCGTTCGAGGTCGAGGGCGCCACCATCCTGCTGGTCGACGACGTGCTGTACACCGGGCGCACCACCCGGGCGGCGATCAACGAACTCTTCGACTACGGACGCCCGGCGAAAATCCAGCTGGCGGCACTGGTGGACCGCGGCGGCAGGGAACTGCCGATTGCAGCCGATTTCGTCGCCCATACCGTCGCGCTTCCGGCAGAACAGCATCTCGTACTCGACCGCGCCGACGACGGCCGCTTCTCCCTCACGGTGGACCATGCATAACCCGCAACTGAACAAGAACGGCGAGCTCCAGCACCTGCTCACCATCGAAGGCCTGCCGAAGGCGGTCATCACCCATATCCTCGATACCGCATCTTCCTTCGTCAGCGTCAGCGACCGCGAAGTGAAGAAGGTGCCGCTGATGCGCGGCAAAAGCGTCTTCAACCTGTTCTTCGAGAATTCCACCCGCACCCGCACCACCTTCGAGATCGCGTCCAAGCGCCTGTCGGCCGATGTCATCAACCTGAACATTTCCGCCTCCAGCACCAGCAAGGGCGAATCGCTGCTCGACACCATCGACAACCTGGCGGCGATGCACGCCGACATGTTCGTCGTGCGGCATGCCCAGTCCGGCGCGCCCTACCTGATCGCCAAGCACCTGATCGACACCGCGCAGTCGCATGTCCACGTCGTCAATGCCGGCGACGGCCGCCATGCGCATCCGACGCAGGGCCTGCTCGACATGTACACCATCCGGCACTACAAGAAGGATTTCAGCAACCTGACGGTGGCCATCGTCGGCGACATCCTGCACAGCCGCGTCGCCCGTTCCGACATCCATGCGCTGACCACGCTGGGCGTGCCCGAAGTGCGCGCCATCGGCCCGCGCACGCTGCTGCCCGGCGGGCTGGAGCAGATGGGCGTGCGCGTGTTCACCGACATCAACGAAGGGCTGAAGGATGTCGACGTCATCATCATGCTGCGCCTGCAGAATGAGCGCATGTCCGGCGCGCTGCTGCCATCGGCGCAGGAATTCTTCAAGAGCTACGGCCTGACGCCCGAGCGCCTGGCGCTCGCCAAGCCGGATGCCATCGTGATGCATCCGGGACCGATGAACCGCGGCGTGGAAATCGATTCCGCGGTGGCCGACGGCGCGCAGGCGGTGATCCTGCCGCAGGTGACCTTCGGGATTGCGGTACGCATGGCGGTCATGAGCATTTTGGCGGGAAAGTAAGCAATGAAACTTCAAATCAAGAATGGCCGCGTGATCGACCCGGCCAATGGCATCGATGCGCAGATGGATATCCATGTCGCCGACGGCAGGATCGCCGCGCTCGGCACCGCGCCGGACGGCTTTGCGGCGGACCGCATCATCGATGCCGGCGGCCTGGTGGTGGCGCCCGGACTGGTGGACCTGAGCGCCCGCCTGCGCGAGCCGGGCTATGAATACAAGGCGACGCTGGAATCGGAAATGCAGGCGGCGATGCAGGGCGGCGTGACCAGCCTGGTCTGCCCGCCCGATACCGACCCGGTGCTCGACGAGCCCGGCCTGGTCGAGATGCTCAAGTACCGCGCCAGGGGCCTGAACCAGGCGCACGTCTATCCGCTCGGCGCGCTGACCATGGGACTCAAGGGCGAGGCCCTGACCGAGATGGCGGAGCTGACCGAGGCTGGCTGCATCGGTTTCGCGCAGGCGGAGGAACCCATCGTCAACACGACGGTCCTGCTGCGCGCGCTGCAGTACGCGAAGACCTTCAACTTCACCGTCTGGCTGCGGCCGCAGGACCCGCATATCGGCCGCGGCGGCATCGCCCACAGCGGTCCGATGGCTTCGCGCCTCGGCCTTTCCGGCGTGCCCGTGATGTCGGAAACCATCGCGCTGCACACCATCTTCGAGCTCGTGCGCATGACGGGCGCGCGGGTCCATCTGTGCCGCATGTCGTCGGCCGCCGGGCTGGAACTGGTGCGCGCTGCGAAAAAGGAGGGCTTGCCGGTCACCTGTGACGTGGGCGCGCATCATGTGCACCTCACCGATGTCGATATCGGCTTCTTCGATTCGAATGCCCGTCTGACGCCGCCGCTGCGTGCGATGCGCGACCGCGATGCCATCCGCCAGGGCCTGCTCGACGGCACCGTGGATGCGATCTGCTCCGACCATACGCCGGTCGACGACGATGAAAAGCTGCTGCCGTTCGGCGAAGCCTCGCCCGGCGCGACCGGCCTGGAACTGCTGCTGCCGCTGGCCCTGAAATGGGCCGACGAATGCCTCGGCAAGGCCGAAAACCAGCTCTCCCGGGCGATTGCCAAGATCACCGCCGATGCCGCCAAGGTGGCCGGCCTGCCGTTCGGCGGACTGGCGGCCGGCAGCATCGCCGACATCTGCGTATTCGATCCGGCCGCGCGCTGGAAGGTCGATGCCAGGGCGCTCGCGAGCCAGGGCAAGCACACGCCTTTCCTCGGCTATGAAATGCAGGGGCAGGTAAGGGCAACCATCGTATCCGGCGGCGTCGCCTACGAGCGCTGAGCCCTATGCTGGCATTTCGCCTGTTGCGGGTGGCGCTGCATTTGTTCCGGGGGCTCGCCACCTGCGCATTCGCGTTTCCGCGGCTCGGCCATGCGGCCCGCCAGCAACGCATCCAGCGCTGGTCCGCCAGGCTGGTGGCGCTGGCCGGTGTCGAGGTGCGGGTTTCCTGCCGCCCCGGACTGCAGCCGGCGGCACGCGCACTGATCGTTTCCAATCATGTGTCCTGGCTCGATATCTTCGTGATCAATTCCGTCGGGCCGTGCCGCTTCGTCGCCAAGTCTGATATCCGCGACTGGCCGCTGATCGGCTGGCTGTGCGAAAAGACCGGGACCATCTTCATCTCGCGCGGCAAGCTGCGCGACGTCCGCCGCATCTACCAGGGCCTGGTTGCAAGTCTTCACGCGGGAGAGCGGGTTGCGTTCTTCCCGGAAGGCACCACCGCGGCGCAGGGCACGCTGCTCCCTTTTCATGCGAACCTGTTCGAGGCCGCGGTCGAGGCGGAAGTGCCGGTCCAGCCGTACGCGGTGCGCTATACCGGAAAGTCCGGCGAGTTGCATGCCGCCGCCGATTTCATCGGCGACATGACCTTCGTGCAGAGTCTGGTCAGCGTGCTCCGGTCCGGCGGCATGACCGCGCACCTGGAACTGCTGGCACCCATCGAAACCCGTCCCGATACCCACAGGCGCGAGCTGGCGGATGCGGCCCGGCGCGAAATTGCGGATGCCCTCGGGATGCCGGAAGGGCGTGAAGCGAACCGGGCCTAGAGCGGATTGCGAATGGGTGTGCGGTCATCTCGGCCTGCCTTGGGCTCACTTCACCATGGCAGCGTTGTTCGTCGCTTGTGTGGCCCGCCACACGGCGCTCCTCTCGCCTTGCCCTGCATCCACCCGCAATCCGCTCTAGCCTGCCTGCTGCCTGTACCCGGCGCGTCGCCCGGCGTCAGATCGATCCGGGCCGCTGGTACTGCGGGCATTCCACCTGGACGACGCGGCGGTCCTCCAGGCAGACCGCGCTCAGCTTGCCGCCCCACAGGCAGCCGGTGTCGAGGCTGATGATATTGGGCAGCATGGTGAGCCCCAGCGTCGACCAGTGTCCGAACACCACGGTGACATCCTCGGTCCTGCGGCCGGGCACGTCGAACCAGCGCATATACCCGGGCGCCTCGATTTCCGCTCCCTTGGAAGTGGCCAGATCCATGGTGCCGTCCGCCGTGCAGAAGCGCAGGCGCGTCAGCGCGTTGACGACGCAGCGCAGCCTGTCGGCGCCGCGCAGGGAATCGTCCCAGCGCGCCGGTTCGTTTCCGTACATCTGGCGCAGGAAGTCGACCCAGCCGGGTCCCTGCAGCACGGCTTCGACTTCCGCCGCAAGCTCCATGGTCTGCTGCGCTGTCCACTGCGGCAGCACGCCGGCATGCACCAGCAGGTGATTGTTTTCGAACAGGGCGAGCGGCCGGTGTCGCAGCCAGTCGAGCAGTTCATCCCGGTCGGGAGCGTTCAGGATGTCATTGAGCGTGTCGGACGGATGGGCGCGGCGGATGCCGTGCGCGACCGCCAGCAGATGCAGGTCATGGTTGCCGAGTACCACATTTGTGGTATCGCCGAGCGCCCTGACTTCGCGTAGAGTCTCGAGCGATTGCGGTCCGCGGTTGACGAGGTCACCGACAAAAACGAGGCGGGGGTCTGGAGTGGAAAGCCGGATCTTGTCCAGCAGTTCGGCGAGCTTGCTGCGGCAACCTTGCAGGTCGCCGATGGCGTACGTAGGCATGGATTTCTTATTCAATTGACAAGTGGGATGCCTTGTACGAAGGCGATCAAACCAAGCATTATAAAAAATCGGCCCACATCCTGCCCGCTACAAACAATATACAAGCAGGTAACAATCCATTACGCCTGCCGAAATGCTTTTCTGCTGTAATGCACAAAATCATCGATCGGGTTAATAATTTAGTAAAATCATGGGTTTATCGGAAATTCCCGAGTCGGAAGGAGTTGCATGATTCTAGTGACAGGCGGAGCAGGCTTCATCGGCGCCAATTTCGTGCTGGACTGGCTGGCATCATGCGATGAGCCCGTTGTCAATCTCGACAAGCTCACCTACGCCGGCAACCTCGGCAACCTGGCCGCGGTCCGGAACGACGCCCGTCACCTGTTCGTCCAGGGCGATATCTGCGACGGCGGCCTGGTGAGCTCCCTGCTCGACAGGCATCGTCCGCGCGCGATCGTGCATTTTGCCGCCGAAAGTCATGTCGACCGCTCGATCCATGCCCCGGAAGATTTCATCGCCACCAACGTCAACGGCACCTTCAGCCTGCTGGAGGCCGCGCGCGCGCATGTTTCACGCCTGCCGTCCGGCGAACAGTCCGTGTTCCGTTTCCTGCACGTGTCCACCGACGAGGTGTACGGCTCGCTCAATCCCGGCGACCCGGCCTTCACCGAAAACAAGGCATATGCGCCCAACAGCCCTTATTCGGCGTCCAAGGCCGCGTCCGACCACCTGGTGCGGGCCTATCATCATACCTATGGCCTGGCGACGCTGACCGGCAACTGCTCCAACAATTACGGTCCCCGCCAGTTTCCGGAAAAGCTGATTCCGCTGATGATCGCCAATGCGCTGGACGGCAAGCCGATGCCGGTCTACGGCGACGGCGGCAACGTCCGGGACTGGCTGTATGTGGGTGACCACTGCGCCGCAATCCGCCGCGTACTGGAAGCGGGCAGGCCGGGCGAGACCTACAATATCGGCGGCTGGAACGAAAAAACCAATCTCGAGGTGGTGCATACCCTGTGCGACATTCTCGACAGCCTGGCGCCGGCGCAGGAAAGTTACCGGCGGCAGATCCGCTTCGTCCAGGACCGTCCCGGCCACGACCGCCGCTATGCGATCGATGCGCGCAAGATCGAGCGGGAACTCGGCTGGCGGCCTGCCGAAAGCTTCGAGACCGGCATCCGAAAAACTGTGCGGTGGTACCTCGATCACCAGGACTGGGTGAAGGATATCCAGTCGGGCGCCTACCTGCAGTGGGTCGAAAAGAACTACGGCGAGCGTCCCGCCGTGGCGGGGGCCGGCGCATGACGATTCCCCGCAAGGGCATCATCCTGGCCGGCGGCTCCGGCACCCGGCTGTACCCGGTCACGATGTCCACTTCCAAGCAGCTGCTGCCGGTGTACGACAAGCCGATGATCTACTATCCGCTGTCGACCCTGATGCTGGCCGGCATACGCGACATCCTCGTCATCACCACGCCGGCGGACCTGTCGCGCTTTTCCGATCTGCTGGGCGACGGCAGCCAATGGGGCCTCAGCCTGAGTTATGCGGCGCAGCCGGCGCCGGAAGGCCTGGCCCAGGCATTCATCATCGGGCGCGAATTCATCGGCGGCGCGCATTCCGCGCTCATCCTGGGTGACAACATCTACTACGGCCACGACTTTGCATCCCAGCTGCAGGACGCCTGCAGCACCGTGAGCGGCGCCACCGTGTTCGCCTATCACGTGCAGGATCCCGAGCGCTATGGCGTGGTCGAGTTCGACAGCGGCAGCCGCGCGGTCAGCATCGTCGAGAAGCCGGCGGTGCCGAAATCCAATTACGCAATCACCGGCCTCTACTTCTACGACGAGCAGGTGTGCGACATCGCCGCCAGCATCCGGCCTTCCGCGCGCGGCGAATTCGAAATCACCGATATCAACCAGACTTACCTGGATCGCGGCCAGCTCAACGTCGAGGTCCTGGGCCGCGGCGTGGCCTGGCTCGACACCGGCACGCACGACTCGCTGCTCGATGCCGCGCAGTTCATTGCCACGCTGGAAAAGCGGCAGGGCCTGAAGGTCGCTTGTCCGGAGGAGATCGCCTACCGCATGGGCTATATCACGGCCGAGCAGCTGGAAGCGCTTGCGCAGCCGCTGAAGAAGGTCGGTTACGGGCAATATCTGTTGCACATACTCAGGGACAGGGTGTTTTGATCATGCAGGTGACAGCAACCGCCATCGCCGACGTCAAGATCATCAAGCCGGACGTGTTCGGCGACGAGCGCGGCTTTTTCTTCGAAAGCTTCAACCGGCGGCAATTCGCCGCGCTGGTCAACGGCGGGCAGGCCGTGGACTTCGTGCAGGACAATCACTCCCGGTCGGCGGAAGGGGTATTGCGCGGACTGCACTACCAGATCCGTCAGGCCCAGGGCAAACTCGTCCGCGTCATCGCCGGGGAAGTGTTCGATGTGGCGGTCGACCTGCGCAGGAGTTCTCCGACCTTCGGCCAATGGGTCGGGGCGATTCTTTCCGCCGAAAACAAGCTGCAGATGTGGGTGCCGCCGGGCTTTGCGCATGGCTTCGCGGTGACCAGCGAGTCCGCCGAATTCCTGTACAAGACCACCGATTACTGGGCGAAGGAGCATGAACGCTGCATCGCGTGGAACGATCCCGCGATCGGCATTCAATGGCCGCTCGGCCTGGAACCGGTGCTGTCGGAGAAGGACCGCGGCGGCAGGCTGCTGAAGGACGCCGAGGTGTATGCATGAGGATACTGCTGACGGGAAGGAGCGGCCAGGTCGGATACGAACTGGAGCGCAGCCTGCAGGGCCTTGGCGAAGTCGTCGCGCTGGACCGCGCCGGCATGGATCTCTCCAACCTGGACCAGGTCAGGGAGACGATACTCGGCCTGCGCCCGGCGCTGATCGTCAACCCGGCGGCGTATACCGCGGTGGACAGGGCCGAATCCGAGCCCGAACTGGCCATGCGCATCAATGGCGAGGCGCCGGCGGTCATGGCCGAGGCGGCGCGCAGGATCGGCGCCGCGATGATCCATTATTCGACCGACTACGTGTTCGACGGCAGCAAGCCCGGTCCGTATTCGGAAGACGATGCCACCGCGCCGATCAATGTCTACGGCCGCACCAAGCTCGCCGGCGAGCAGGCGATCGAAGCCAGCGGCATACCCTACCTGATCTTCCGCACCAGCTGGGTGTACGGCGCCCGGGGACACAATTTTCTGCTGACCATGCAGCGCCTGGCGCGCGAACGGGATGAATTGCGCATTGTCGCCGATCAAACCGGCGCGCCGACCTGGTGCCGCACGATTGCCGACACCACCGCGCATGTTGTAACTGCCCTACAATGCGCACCGGCGCAGGCCGGCCTCAACGAGCCACGTTGGCGCGAAAAGACCGGCCTCTACCATCTTGCTGCGCAAGGTCAAACCACCTGGCATGGTTTCGCGCAGACTATTGTTGCACATGGGTCATCAATCAGGAAGCCGCGGGTTTTACCCATAACGACACAGGATTACCCGCTGCCGGCAAGGCGTCCGGCCAACTCCGTTTTGTCCTGCGACAAGCTGATCCGCGAATTCTGCGGTCTGCCTGCCTGGGACGATGCATTGAAACTGTGTCTTGAATAACGATGGCAATGCCGAACCGAGTGCCGTGTATCACGCGGTACTGCGAGCCCGAATGAATCATAAACAGTGAGATAACATTATGCTGATTCCTATCATCCTTTCCGGCGGCGCCGGCACCCGGCTCTGGCCCGTCTCCCGCGAAGCGCATCCCAAGCCCTTCATGCGCATCGGCGACGGCAAGAGCCTGCTGACGCAAACGCATGAGCGCGCGCTGGCGGTTTCCGGCAACACGCCGCCGCTAATCGTCACCAATCGCGACTATTACTTCCTGTCGCATGACGAACTGGAGAGCCAGGAAGTCAAGCCCAACTATCTGCTGGAGCCGTCCGGACGCAATACCGCGCCGGCCATCGCGCTGGCCGCGATGTGGGCCATGCAGCAAAAGCCCGACGCCTGCATGCTGGTATTGCCGGCCGATCACCTGATCAAGGACACGCCGGGTTTCTATACCGCCGTGCAGCATGCGGAGAACCTCGCCAAGGACGGCTTCCTGGTCCTGTTCGGCATCAAGCCCAAGGCGCCGGAAACCGGCTTCGGCTATATCGAGATGGGCAACAAGGTGAGCGAGCACGCCCAGGTAGTGCAGCGCTTCGTCGAGAAGCCGGACGCGGTCACCGCCGCCCGCTATCTCGCCGAAGGCAACTATGTCTGGAACAGCGGCATGTTCTGCTTCAAGGCCAGCACCATCCTCGATGCCTTCGCCACCTACAACCCGGCCCTGCTGGAAGCGGCGCGCACTGTCTTCAACAGCACCAAGGCCGTCGGCGACAAGATGGAGCTGCCGGCTTCGTTCAATGCGCTGGAAAACATTTCCATCGACTATGCGGTGATGGAAAAGGCGAAGAACATCGCGGTCATCCCCGGCGATTTCGACTGGAGCGACATCGGCGCCTGGAAAGCCGTGGCCGAAGCCATCCCCGCGGATGCGGCGGGCAATACCAACAACAATTGCCAGACCATCGTCATCGACAGCCGCAATACCCATATCCAGACCACCGACCGCCTGGTTGCGGTGATCGGACTGGACAACCTGCTGGTGATCGACACGCCGGACGCCCTGCTGGTGGCCGACAAGGCGCGCAGCCAGGAAGTCAAGGAAGTGGTGACCCGGCTCAAGGCCGCAGGGCATGAGGCCCACAAGAATCACCGCACCGTGTCCCGTCCCTGGGGCACCTACACCGTGCTGCAGGATGCGCCCAGCTTCAAGATCAAGCGCATCGCCGTCAAGCCCGGCGCCTCGCTGTCGCTGCAGATGCATCATCACCGCAGCGAACACTGGGTCGTGGTGTCCGGCAAGGCCGAGGTCGTCAACGGCGACGCCACCGTGGTCCTCGAGCCCAATGAGTCGACCTATATCCCCGCCGGTAACAAGCACCGCCTCACCAACGTCGGCGACACGGAGCTGGCCCTGATCGAGGTACAATGCGGCTCCTATCTGGGCGAGGATGACATCGTCCGTTTCGAAGACATATACGGCAGGGCACAATAATGGCAGTAGGCATGTTGCGCTCGGTATGGAGCTATCGCGGCTTCATATCGGGCAGCGTCAAGCGGGAGTTTCAGTCGCGTTACCGCAATTCGCTGTTGGGCGCAGCATGGACGGTTCTCAATCCGCTGGCGATGATCGTGGTGTACACGGTCATCTTTTCCCAGGTGATGAAGGCAAAGCTGCCGGGCGTCGACAACAGCTTTGCCTACAGCATCTACCTGTGCGCAGGGGTGCTGACCTGGGGCCTGTTCGTGGACATCGTCAGCCGTGCGCAGAATGTGTTCCTGGAACATGCGAACCTGATCAAGAAGATCAGTTTTCCTAAAATCTGCCTGCCTATCATTGTCGTGCTCAATGCCGGCATCAGTTTCGCCATCATCTTCACCCTGTTCATCGCATTCCTGCTGCTTTCCGGGTCGTTCCCGGGCATCAGCTTCATTGCCATCTTTCCCGTCCTGGCCATACAGATCGGGTTCGCCATCGGGCTTGGCATCATCGTCGGCGTCCTGAATGTATTCTTTCGCGACGTCGGCCAGTTCTTTTCCGTTCTGCTGCAATTCTGGTTCTGGCTCACCCCCGTGGTTTATCCCACCACCATCCTACCCGAAGGCGTGCGCGGCTACTTGGACCTGAACCCGATGGCGACGCTCGTGATGGCCTACCAGAACATACTGGTGCACGGCAAATGGCCGGAGTGGTCCACACTGGTCGTGCCGGCGGTGCTCAGCATCACGCTATGCGCGATCGGCATGCGGCTTTTCCGCCGCCGTGTCGGCGAAATCGTCGACGAGCTCTGATCCGGTTTTCCTCCGGCGAACACAAAAATGGCGAAACCGGCTTGCCGGAGTTATATAATCGCGATCTCACGAAGCGGCATCGTAAGCCGAAAAGCGGCTGATGAAGCAGGGCGATGGCGAACCGGTCTAAAGGCGCAGGGAAGTAAAAGCGTAAAGACGTAAGGACGTGAACGGAATGTCATGCAATCTTGAAACAACTTTGATTTCCGTTATCACGAGCAATATTGATTTCCACTAATTTGTGCAGGTGCCCCCGGAAGCAGTTTAAATAATTGCCATGAAGTGCGGCGCCGCCGACGCAAGTTGGTTTCCTCTTTTTCCTTTTTTCAGATTTCACCAAGCTTAAAATGACTAAACCATCTATCGCAGTCATCACCGGCATCACCGGTCAGGATGGCGCCTATCTCGCTGAACTCCTGCTCAACAAGGGCTACATCGTCTACGGCACCTATCGCCGTACCAGCTCGGTCAATTTCTGGCGCATCGAAGAACTGGGCATCGACAAGCATCCCAGCCTGCACCTGGTTGAATACGACCTGACCGACCTCGGCTCGAGCATCCGCCTGCTGCAGAACACCGGCGCCACCGAGGTATACAACCTCGCCGCGCAGAGCTTCGTCGGCGTGTCCTTCGACCAGCCCGCCACCACCGCCGAAATCACCGGCATCGGTCCGCTCAACCTGCTCGAAGCCATCCGCATCGTCAATCCGAACATCCGTTTCTACCAGGCATCGACCTCCGAAATGTTCGGCAAGGTGCAGGCCATACCGCAGATCGAAGACACGCCTTTCTACCCGCGCAGCCCGTATGGCGTGGCCAAGCTGTACGGCCACTGGATCACGATCAACTACCGCGAGTCGTACAACATCTTCGGCTGCAGCGGCATTTTGTTCAATCATGAATCCCCGCTGCGCGGCCGCGAATTCGTCACGCGCAAGATCACCGACACCGTCGCCAAGATCAGTCTCGGCAAGCAGGACGTGCTTGAGCTCGGCAACATGGATGCCAAGCGCGACTGGGGTTATGCGAAGGAGTACGTGGAAGGCATGTGGCGCATGCTGCAGGCCGATGAGCCCGATACCTTCGTGCTCGCCACCAACCGTACCGAAACCGTGCGCGACTTCGTCACCATGGCCTTCAAGGCCGCCGACATGCCGCTCGAATGGCGCGGTTCGGGCGAGGAGGAAGTGGCGGTCAATGCCAACAACGGCAAGATCGTGGTGCGCGTCAATCCCAAGTTCTACCGTCCCGCCGAAGTCGATCTGCTGATCGGCAACCCGGCCAAGGCCAAGGAAAAGCTCGGCTGGGCACCCGAAACGACGCTGGAGCAGTTGTGCCAGATGATGGTACAGGCCGACCTGCGGAGAAACGAGCGTGGGTTCTCCTTCTAATGCGGCAACCGGCCAGCGCGGCCGGGTGCTGCTCACCGGCGCCAACGGCTTCACCGGCAAGTATGTCCGGGCGGAGCTGGAGGCAGCCGGCTATTCGGTCTGCGGCGCGCTGGTGGGCGCCGCCAAGGGGCCGCATGAAATGACGCTGGATATCACGTCGCTGGATGATTGCCGGCGCGTGATGGAAAAGGTTCAGCCGGACTACCTGGTACACCTCGCCGCGATCAGTTTCGTCGCGCATGCCGATGCCGACGCCTTCTACCGCGTCAATGTGATCGGCACCATGAACCTGCTGCAGGCGTTCGCGGACTTGAAGCTGTCGCCGAAGCGGGTACTGGTCGCCAGCAGCGCCAACGTGTACGGCAATGCCACCGAAGGCATGATTTCCGAAACCCAGCCGCCGCAGCCGGTGAACCACTATGCGGCCAGCAAGCTGGCGATGGAGCACCTGGTGCGCACTTGGTCGGACCGCATGCCCATTGTCATTTCCCGACCGTTCAACTATACCGGCGTGGGGCAGCAGCCCAATTTCCTGGTGCCGAAGATCGTCTCCCATTTCGTCCAGCGCGCGCCGGTGATCGAACTGGGCAACCTGGATGTCGAACGCGATTTTTCCGACGTGCGCATGGTGGCATCGGCCTATCACGGCCTGCTGGAAAACGATTGCGCCGGCGAAACCGTCAATGTCTGCAGCGGCAAGCCTTATTCCCTGCGTTCCATCATCGAGATGATGCAGGAAATCGCCGGCTATGAGATAGAAGTGCGAGTCAATCCTGCCTTCGTGCGGCAGTCGGAAGTCAAGGTCCTGATCGGCTCGCCGCAGAAACTGCGCGCCATCGTCGGCGACATGGAAACCTATACCCTCGAAGAAACCCTGCGCTGGATGACCGCGGCATGAAATTTTTGCGCGTAGGTCTCAGCACGACGACGATCGAGCCGGTATTGACTGGCGGGCGGCTGGATGGAATCGGCGTATATACGACCGCATTGATGAAAGGTCTGCCGGAGGTCGGATGCTCGGTGACCGGATGGTCTTTCCCGCCACCTTTCAAGACCGTGAGAGCCGGCATGTTCTCGGCGGGAGAAAAAATGCCGCGCTCCTTCGAGGCATGGTCGCTGCGCGATCTGGTATTGCCGACCGGACGCGGACGTCTTCCGATGGACCTCTTTCACGCCACGGACTATCGAATTGTCCGCATGCAGTGTCCGGTGGTAGCCACCTTGCATGATGCCATTCCGCTCAAGCATCCGGAATGGACCAGTCCGCGGCTGCGAGGTCTCAAGAACTGGCTGCAGAAGACAGCGGCCGGCAAGGCGGATCATGTCATCGCGATCTCGAAATTCGCGGTGGCGGAACTGGTGGAATATTTCCATATCGACGAACGGAACATCACGGTAGTGCACGCCGGTGTCGGTTCGGAATGGTACGTGCCGCCGCCGCCGGAAGACGTGGATGAAACACTGCGTGCAAACGGTTTGCAAAGCGGCTACTTCCTGTTTGTCGGTACATTGCAGCCGCGTAAAAACGTGGAACGCATCATTGACGCTTACAAGAGCCTGCCGGCCGCTGTGCGCCGCGCCCGCCAGCTCGTGATCGTCGGCCATGCCGGATGGCGCTGCGATGACCTGATCAACAAAATCCGCACTATGGTTCAGAACGGCGAGCAAGTGATCTGGCTAAGCAATCTCGCGCAGAAGAATCAGCTCAGGCATGTTTATAAAGGCGCGGGCGTTTTTGTGTTTCCGTCACTGCACGAGGGATTCGGCATTCCGGTTGTCGAGGCCTTCGCATCTGGCGTCCCTGTGGTCACGTCGAATACGACGTCTCTGCCCGAAGTGTCTCAGGGCGCCGCCCTGGAAGTCGATCCGCTGGCGGTCGACGATATTGCCGCCGCCATGCTGGCTCTGGCAACGGATGATGCGCTCAGGCAGCGCTGCATCGATGCCGGCCGCCGCCGTGCCGCGCAATTGACCTGGAACCAGGCGGTCGAAAAGACCGCGGCGGTGTACCGCAAGGTTCTCGGACGCTGACGATATGCAAAGGAATCTGCGCGTTCTGCACGTCACCAAAACATATTACCCCGATACCTTCGGGGGGGTGGAGCAGGTAATCCGTCAGCTCAGCACCGCTACCAATCAGATGGGCATCGAAAACCATGTGTTCACGCTGAGCCGGCAAGCTTCGGAAATGCCGGAAGTGCATGACGGCGCAACGCGTATCACGCGGGTGCCGGTTCACCTGGATATCGCATCGACCCCGATGTCGGCCAGCGCCCTGTCGCGCTTCCGCCAGGCGGTCGATCAGGTCGATGTCATTCAATATCACTATCCGTGGCCGTTCGGCGACTTGCTGCATATGCTGGGCGGCCGCTCCAAGCCGGCGGTATTGACCTACCACTCGGACGTGGTGCGGCAGCGCCTGTTGATGCCGATGTATCAGCCGCTGCTGCGCAGGTTTTTTTCCGAGCTCAAGGCAATCGTGCCGACATCGCCGAATTACGTGCAAAGCAGCGAACTGCTTCAGGATTATCGAGACAAGACGGAAATCATCCCGATCGGACTCGATGAACACAGCTACCCGGTCGCCACGCCGGATCGCCTGGAGTATTGGCGGCAACAAGCGGGCGAGGACTTTTTCCTGTTCGTCGGCATGCTTCGTTATTACAAGGGATTGCATATCCTGCTGGATGCCTGCTCGGGCAGCAGCAGAGTGGTCATCGTGGGCGCCGGACCGGTCGAAGCCGACCTCAAGCAGCAGGCCGAGCGCCTGGGTCTGAAAAACGTGGCATTCCTCGGCGCCGTGTCGGAGGAAGACAAGGTCGCCCTGCTCAAGCTCTGCAAGGCGGTGGTTTTTCCATCGCACCTGCGTTCCGAGGCCTTCGGGGTTACCTTGCTGGAAGGCGCAATGTATTCAAAGCCGCTGATTTCCTCCGAAATCGGGACCGGGAGCAGCTACGTGAATGTGAACGGCCTTACCGGCATGGTGGTGCCGCCCAACGATCCGGCCGCGCTGCGCGACGTCATGCGTCGTTTCGATGCCGACAAGGCCCTGGTCGAGACGATGGGGCGGCAGGCCAGAGCCCGTTTCGAAGAACTTTTCACCGCGCATCAAATGGCGCAGTCCTATGTGAATCTGTACAGGCGAGTGCTTGCGGAGGCAGGCACATCATCAAGGAGCGCGTGAGCGGCAATACGGCAGCTGTCTCTATTGCAGACTTGTAATGATGTAATACCAATACCAAGCCATAACATGCCGTGAAATCGCGCCTTTTTCCGTCTGGCCGCGTTGCACTCGTCATCCATAGCCCCGCTATGGACTCCTCCTGCGCCTCGCCAGCCGAAAAAATCCATCAATTTCATCTGTCATGTTATGACTTGGTATTGGTATAAGCTGCGTTTTTACGGATTGCCGTCCATACTTTCTTTCCAGCTTGGCGATCGGCGCCCGGTCTTCCCGGATCGTCATAAGAACATGTCCTCATTCTTCATCAGTTTCATCGCGGCGGCGTTTATGCTCCTGGTGGTTGTCCGGCAGGCGAAGCGGCGCGGCGCCGCCCTCGATTCTGGCCTGTCTGGCGTTCGGCGCGCGCATCTTCCTGCCGCGCCCCGCCGCCGCCGGTTCGCCAGACGGCCGGCGCGGCCCGGACGATAGTCCCGATGGCGACGGTGCGCTTCTTTGCCTTCAATCTGCTCGGCCATGTCCTGCCGATGGTAGTTGCCTTGCTGTCGGTGCCGGTGATCGCGCATGCGGCGGGTGTCGAGCGGCTGGGAGCGCTTGGCGTCGTCTGGGCACTGGTCGGTTATTTCGGCTTCCTCGACTTCGGCCTGGGGCGTGTCGTGACGCGGCGCGTTGCGAGCGCCGCGCAGGAGGGCAGATTGGCCGATGAACTTGGCAAGCTGCGCGGCTTTCTCTGGCAGAAGGCGCTGCCGGGACTGATCGTCATCGGTCTGCTGATCATCGGCGCGCGCCTGTTGTTCGCGGGCCTGCTGCCCGCCGGTCCGCTGGGACGGGAAATGGCTGCCGGATGGGACTGGATCGCCATCGGCGTACCGGCCACGCTGGCCACCAACTGGCTGCGAGGCGTGCTCGAAGGCGTGCACCGCTTCGCACGCGTCAACCTGCTGCGCACCGTGTTCGGCGCCTGGACCTATGCCGCGCCGGCGCTGGCGGCGGTGGTGTGGTCGACCCTGGACATGCTCATCGCGGCCATCGTGATCGGCCGCGTGCTGTCGATGCTCGCCCACGCGCTGACCTGCCTGAGCGTGGACCGGGGCATCCTGCTCGGCCCGCTGCAGCCGGCCAGCCTGCGCTCCTTCTTCCAGGAAGGCGGCTGGATCACCGTGTCGAACATCATTGGTCCGCTGATGGTCTATTCCGACCGCTTCGTGCTGGCGGCGCTGCTCACGCCCACGGCGGTCGCCTGGTATGTCACCTCGCAGGAAGTGATGCTGCGCACCTTGGTGATTCCTGGCGCGCTGGCCGGAGTGCTGTTTCCGAAGTTTGCCGGACGTCAAGGCGAGAACAGCGTGCCGCTGTCGGCGCTCTACCAGCGCGGGATGAGGGTGGTGGCGGCACTGATGCTGCCGCTGTGCACGCTGGCGGCGGTCGGCGCCTATGACGGCCTGCGCCTCTGGCTGGGGCCGGCCTTCGCGCAGAACGGCTACCAGGTGGTGGAAATCGTTGCGGTCGGCATCTTCGTGAACGCCGTGTCCTTCCTGCCGTTCGCCTGGCTGCAGGCGCATGAGCGCTCGGAAATCGCGGCCAAGCTGCACATGATCGAATTGCCTCTTTATGCCATCGGTTTGGCGGCCGCCGTCGCCACCTGGGGCATCGTTGGCGCCGCCGTTGCCTGGACCCTGCGGGTGTCCATCGACTGCCTGCTGCTCCTGCGGCTGGTGGGGCCGGACAGCGCGAAACCGGCGATCCGGCCCCTGGTGCTCGGCACTGTGCTGATCGCTGTCGCGGGCATCGGTTCTCAGCCGGACTGGCCGCTGCAATGGCGGGCGCTGACGAGCGCGGCGGCCGTCGTGGCGGGAGGCGTGCTGGCCTGGCTGGTGTTCCTGAACGCGTCCGACCGCCGACAGCTCCTGAGACGCTCGGGAGCAGTCCATTAGCAGTCTGTTAAGTCGTTGAAATATTGCGTAAAAATCTATCTTTTTGATGATAAACGCGTGGCAATAATTTAGACTGTCACCTTTCTTCGCCCGGCCCGCCGCAATCAGTCCACGCTGTCTTCCGTAGTTCGTCAGCCCGCCCCGCCTGCTGCCGGACTGCAGCAGCGCGATCGCATCGGCCATTCCAGGTATTCATGTCGTCTTTTCTCATCAGCTTCATCGTCTCCGTCCTACTGACGCTGTTCATCATCAAGCACGCCCGCAGGCATCCGGCCCTGCTTGACTATGATCTGGACAGCGTGCAGAAAGTGCATCCGCGCGCCGTGCCCCGCATCGGCGGCGCAGGCATCTTCATCGCAGTCATCATCACGGCCGCCATCGCCATGCTGCGCACGCCCCACATCGGGCAGGGCATCCTGATGCTGCTGGTCTGTTCCAGCGT
This sequence comes from Noviherbaspirillum album, assembly GCF_035916955.1. Taxonomy (NCBI): domain Bacteria; kingdom Pseudomonadati; phylum Pseudomonadota; class Betaproteobacteria; order Burkholderiales; family Oxalobacteraceae; genus Noviherbaspirillum; species Noviherbaspirillum album. Next base: position 278,827 of record NZ_JAWIIV010000005.1, read on the forward strand.
CGCGTTCGCCGGCGGTTTCGTGGAAGACCTGACCAAGAACGTCAGCCCCGCGCGACGGCTGCTGCTGACCATGCTGGCCGCCGTCATGGGCTTCTATCTGCTCGGCGCCCGCATCGAGCGCATCGACTGGTTCTCGTCGAGCTGGCACTTCAATGTCGTCTGGCTGGCGCTGCCGCTGACGGTGCTGGCGGTGGCCGGCATCGCCAACGCGGTCAATATCATCGACGGCTTCAACGGGCTTGCCACGGTGGTCAGCATCAGCATGCTGCTCTCGCTCGGCTACGTGGCGCTGCAGGTCAACGACACCTTCATCGTGGTGGCCGCGCTGGTGGTGGCAGGCGCGGCGGCCGGCTTCCTGATCTGGAACTATCCGGCCGGCCTGATCTTCCTCGGCGACGGCGGCGCCTATTTCCTCGGTTTCATGCTCGGCGAACTGTCGATATTGCTGGTGATGCGCAATCCCGAAGTCTCGACCTGGTATGCGGTCCTGCTGTTGATCTATCCGGTCTTCGAGACCCTGTTTTCCGCCTATCGCCGCCTGTTCCTGCGCGGCCAGTCGCCCGGCGCGCCGGACGGCATCCACCTGCACAGCCTGATCTTCCGCCGCGTCGTGGTCTGGGCCGTCGGCCGGCGCGATGCGCGGGCGCTCAATCTCCGCAACGCGATGACCTCGCCCTACCTGTGGATGCTGTCGCTGATGGCCGTGGTGCCGGCCACGCTGTTCTGGCGCCATACATGGATACTGATCGGGCTGACGCTGCTGTTCGTCGTCAGCTACGTCTGGCTCTATGCCCGCATCGTGCGTTTCCGTTCGCCGCGCTGGATGATCATGCAAGGCAAGAAATCGCCGCACGGCAAGAAATCCGGCTCGAAAGACGACCCGAGGCACGATTAGCGCAGTTCATCGTCGCCGCTTCCTGCAGCAATCCTCCGCATTCCGTATAGTTTCCCTTTTTTGCCCTTCATCGATTATGGCCACTCTCTCCCAAAGCATCTTCAAGGCATACGACATCCGCGGCATCGTCGGCAAGACACTCGACGCCGATGTTGCACGCCAGATCGGACAAGCATTCGGCACCGCCGCCGCCGGCAAGGGCGAGCAGACCGTGGTCATCGGCCGCGACGGCCGCCTGTCGGGCCCCGAACTTTCCGCCGCGCTGGCCGAGGGCCTGCAGAGCGCCGGCGTCAACGTCATCGACCTCGGCGTGGTCGCCACCCCCATGGTGTACTTCGCCACCCATGCGCTCGAGGCACGGTCCGGCATCATGGTCACCGGCAGCCACAATCCGCCCGACTACAACGGCTTCAAGATGGTGCTGGCCGGCGAAGCCATCTACGGCGATGCCATCCAGGGCCTGTACCAGA
>NZ_JAWIIV010000006.1:0-256641 GCF_035916955.1 Noviherbaspirillum album
GCTTCAAGCTCAATGCCGATCCGCGCAAGTGGCTGCCAGGCCAGAACGTGACGGTGAGCCAGAACGTGACTCTGCCGGCGGACATGCCCAAGGGGAACTATGCGGTGCTGCTGAACCTGCCTGATCCGATGGCAGCGCTGCGCGGCCGTCCGGAGTACTCGATCCAGCTGGCCAACACCAATGCCTGGGAAGCCTCCACCGGCTTCAACAGCCTCAACCACACCGTCGGCGTCGGTTCCTGACCCGACAAATCCTGCACGGAGGCCGGCATTCGTGGTGGCCGGTCTTCGGCTGCAAGTCGGACGCGCTTGATCCACCTCAGCGGCCGGTCGTCCGGCTTTTGATATGGTTGGACTCACCAGTGTTCGCCATTTGCAGGTAATCCAGCCATGCGACTCTCCGCCGTCGGCACGACCACGTTTTTCATTCTGCTGCCGTTCTGGTCGGGCGCGGGTGCTGTGAGCGACGTTAAATCCGGGCGTGCCGATGCATCCCCCTTCTTTCGCAAGGCCGATCTTGTCAGCCGGGAGTACCGTCCCGCGCGCGGCCTCGTGCCGAATCCCGAACGCGGCTGGTATTACAGCGCGGACTGCGACGGGAAGGTTGCCGTCGAACAGCTGAAGACTTGGCGGAATCGGGAAGGCATTACCCTTGCCGTCTGTTCCGTCGGCCTAGGCGAATTCATCAGCAAGGAGATTTCTCCAGCCGCCCTGGAGAACTTCAGCAACAACATGAGCTCCTTTCGTGCCGCGGGCATGAAAGCCATACTTCGTTTCTCCTACAGTTCGGATATTTCCGGCATCGATGCCAACCTGCCGCGCATCCGCGCCCACATGGACCAGCTGAAGCCTTACCTGGAAAAGCACAAGGATGTGATTGCCGTGGTCCATGCCGGCTTCGTCGGCGGCTGGGGCGAATGGGCTTACAGTCGAAACTTCGGCAACCTCGGGCAGTTGAGCGAGGCAAACTGGCGGGACCGGAAGGCGGTCGTCGACAAGCTGCTCGCTGTCGTTCCGAAAGAACGCATTGTCCAATTGCGGACACCGGCTTTCAAGCGCCGCTTCGCTGGAGAAAAACCGCTGCAGCCGGGAGAAGCCTACGGTACCTCCGCGCGCGCAAGGCTTGGGCATCACAACGATTGTTTTCTTGCATCCGCCAATGACTGGGGCACCTATACCGACAGAACGGTCGAGTATCCCTATTTGCAGGAGGAAACCGCCTATGTCGCCATGGGAGGAGAAACCTGCAATCTCGAGCCCCAGCGCAGCAATTGCAAGAATGCCCTCGATGAACTAGGCCGCTTTCATTATTCCTATCTTAATGCGAGCTATCATCCCGAGGTCTTGAAGGCCTTCAAGCAGGAAGGCTGTTACGGCGTAATAGAAAACCGGCTCGGCTACCGATTCGTGCTGCAGCGGGCGGCATTTCCCAAGGCGGCACAGGCAGGCGGCGTTCTTTCCTTCGAACTGGCGGTGCAAAACGACGGCTGGGCTGCGCCGTTCAACCAGCGCGATGTCGAACTGGTTTTGCGCAATCGTTCAACCAGGGCATTGACGCGGCTGCGCGTGGAAACGGAGATTCGTCACTGGCGACCGGGCGCGACCACACGATTGCGACAGGCAATACCTTTGCCGGAGACGCTGCCGCAAGGCCGATACGAGCTTCTGCTCAACTTCCCTGACGCAGCCCCCGGGCTGCGCAACCGTCCGGATTATTCCATCCGGCTCGCGCACGAGGACGGATGGGAGTCCGAGACGGGTTTCAATCGTCTCCATCACAATCTGGAAATCAAGGGCGCGGTTGCATCGGACGGCCTCAGGAAACCATCGAACCGTTCGAACAATTCGATTGCGATTGACCAGCGGTGATCATGGATTCGAACGATCTCCATCACGCGACACCCGCAGGTCCGCGCATTTTCACTCACATTGAGCGGGAACAAGGCCGAACTATAACGAGCGCTATAGCGTAGGCGATAGATGCTTGACAGGCAGCCGAGGAGCAATCGACCGCCGGCCCGAGCCGATAATTTCTTGCATGTGGAGACAAGCATGGGCGAGCTCAACTTACGGCCCCTTCAGGAAGCGGATCTGCCGCGGCTGCGTGAATTGTTTGCCGCTTCCTTCGGCCAGAATCGTGCCCAGGACTACGACCGTTGGCGTTTCATCGATACTCCCTATGGCCTCGCACCGACCATCGTTGCCGACGACGGCGAAAAACTGGCCGGCTCTTACACGATCTGGCCGACGCTGCTCAATATCGGCGGCGAGGTGGTGCGCGGCGGCCAGTCGATGGATACGATGACGCATCCGGAATACCGCGGAAAAGGATTATTCACCAAGCTGGCGATTGCCTGCTTCGACCAGCTGGCCAAGGATGGCTATGAAGCGTTGTACGGCTTTCCGAATGCAAACAGCTACCCCGGCTTCATCAAGCGCCTGAACTGGGATCATGTGGGCGACGTGCCGCACTGGTCGCGCCTGATCACGCCGCTCGCGGAAAAGCCTGCCCCGCTGCCGGCGCTTTCCCGCATGGGGACACGGATCGTGTTCAAGACGAAATCACGCGGGCTGCATGTGGAGGCGCAAAGGCCCGACGACGACACCGTTAATGCGGTCATTGCCCTGCATACTGAAAGCAAGGACCTGTGCCGCATCGAGCGCAATGCGTCCTGGTACGCATGGCGGTATTCTCCGCCTTTCGGGCGTTCCTACCAATGGTTCACCGCCTTCAACGGCAGCGAGCCGCACGGCTTCGCGGTCATGGGTTTCGACACCGACAAGGCAACCGGCGGCGAAGCCCAGCTTTGCGAAGTCATTGGAACTGACGAGGCAAAGGCGGCGCTGATCGCGGAAGCGGTACGTGTCTGCTACCGTACCTACCGCAAGGCACTCAAGACGATCACCAACGATCCTGCCGTGATTGCGGCGCTGCGCGACAACGGCTTCATCCGGCGCAGCGAGATGCGCACCATCGTCAAGCCCCTGACCACCCGTCTGTTCAAGGCGAACATCCACAACTTCGACGCATGGCGCTTCATGGGCGGAGACTTCGATGTCTACTGAAACAAAATCCGACCCTGCTAAGTGCGGCTGCCGGTATTGAACACGGACGCGGAGTCACTGAGCTGCCCCGCCTGTTCATGCAGGCTATGCGAAGCCGCCGCCGCCTGCTCTACCAGTGCGGCGTTCTGCTGCGTGATCTGATCCATGTGCGAAATGGCGTCATTGAGCTGCTGAACACCGGCGGACTGTTCGTTGCTAGCCAATGCGATCTCGGACATGATGGTCGACACACCATCGATCGATGTGATGATGTTCCGCATGATCTCCCTGGTTTCCGATACCAGGGCGCCTCCCGCTCCAACCCGCTCGACCGATGTCCCGATCAAGGTACCGATTTCCTTCGCCGCTGATGCGGTACGCTGCGCAAGCGTTCGGACCTCCGTTGCCACCACGGCGAAGCCCCGGCCCTGTTCTCCCGCGCGCGCAGCCTCAACCGCCGCATTCAGCGCAAGGATATTGGTTTGGAAGGCAATTCCGTCGATCATGGCAATGATGTCCCTGATCTGCTGCGAGGATTCGACGATGCCGTTCATGGTCAGGCCGACTTTCTCCACCAGCTCGCCGCCCTGCTGCGCCACCCCGCTGGCGGATCGGACCAGTTCATTGGCCTGCTGCGCATGTTCGGCATTCTGACGCACGGTGGATGCAAACTCTTCCATGCTCGATGCGGATTCCTCCAGGCTGGAGGCTTGCATTTCGGTGCGTGAAGACAAGTCCATGTTGCCGGATGCGATTTCCTGCGTGGCCCGGCGCATCGATCCGATATTCACATTGATATCCCCGACCAGCGCGACAAGAGTAACGTTCATCTGCTGCAAGCCCTGCAACAGGCGACCGACGTCGTCACTTCGATGCGTGCCGACGTTTCGGCTAAGATCGCCGCCGGCGATCGCTTTCGTCATTTCGGTTGCTTCACGAAGTGGCAGCACGACACCGTTGCGGAACCAGAGCCATTGATACAGCGTGACCACGATCGCCGCCAGACCAAGGCCGCCGCCCAACATCGATGTCATGCTCAAAGGCGCGTCACCTACGAGGACCCCGATCGTGGCAGCGGTCAGCATGCTCAGCTGCAGCAGCGACGCCAGCGCAATCCGCTTGCCGAGATGCATTTCGCCGAGCCTGCGGAGCCGCGCCAGAAAACCTTTTCCTATCACCGAACCGCGCCTGAGCATCACGTCGGCCGTGCCTTCGCGCAAGCGGCGATAAAGTTCTTCGGCCTCGCGAATCTGCTCCCGCGTAGGCTTGGTGCGTACAGACATGTATCCAACCACGCGGCCGTTTTCCATGCATGGCGTGACATTGGCTACCACCCAGTAGTAATCGCCATTCTTGCGCCGGTTCTTCACCAGCGCAGTCCAGAGTTCGCCTTCCTGCAGGGTCTTCCAGAGGTCGGAAAACGCTTCCGCCGGCATGTCGGGATGACGAACAAGATTGTGCGGCGCGCCTAACAGCTCTTCTTCCGTGAAACCGCTGACTTCAACGAAATAAGGGTTAACGTAGGTAATTTTTCCCTTGAGGTCCGTCTTGGAAACAATGGGCCGGCCTGCGGCCATTTGATATTCGGTATTGGTTACCGGCAGGTTCTTGCGCAACGTATCCCCCTTCGCATCCATGAATGGAATGGCAATTTTGATAATCTATTTTTATGCGGCTACGTTTTTTGGGGAGCGCAATTGACATTAGACGAAAAAAAATGCCTTAGTGCAACTTATTATCGTATTTCGGCTTCGGACGACGGACGACGGACGACGGACGACGGACGACGGGCGACGGGCGAGCAGGCAAACTCTGTTAGTTAATAAGTAAGTTTTGGTTTAATAAAACGCCAGTTGAATGTCTTAAGCCTGAGGAAAGGTCTTTCTATGGCATACCAGCTGACCAGGCCAAGCACTAGCGAACACGCCAACGATGATGCAAACAGCATGCGCGGCGTCATTCCGGGCACGTACCAGAGCAGAAGCTTCTGCACGGGCCAGCCGTAGAGGTAGACTCCATATGACATGTCGGGACATTTCCTGTAACAAGCCAGGACGGGATGCTGCCAGAATGCGAGGCTGAAAAGCAGATACCCTGCACCTAACGCGAGAACGACATCCGGCAGCGCCTTGTACGACACGCCGAGCAGTAACAGCAGACCGCCGGCGAACAAGGGCAGCCACCGGGACGGCGAACGATCCGGATACGGCACGTATTCCCTGAACAGATAGAAGCAGGCGCCGATAAAGAAGAAGGTCGACAGGCGCAATGCCGGAAAGTAGAAGTTTTGCGCAGGAAGAAATGGCCAGGCCTTTTGGGCAATGCCGAGGGCCACGAGCAGGAGCGTCGCCATGAGCCAGTAGCGCCGATGACGGATGGCGCCTGTCAGCCCCAATACCGCGACCGAAAGATAGCAGAGGAACTCGAAGAAAATGGTCCACATCGAGCCGTTGACCGTCGGGAAAGGCAGGCTTTCGAAACTAGGCGGTACGGCGGGCACCTTCAGAAACAGCATGCTTTTCGCAAGTTTGAATAGTTCGAGCTGCGAAAGATAGGATGCGGCATTGCTGCCCAGCGGGCCGGCCACGAACGCGGAAAACAGGGCGGCGACAATGAAGCCCGGATAGATTCGCCATATCCGCTTCATCATGAACGACCAGAGATCGGGGGTCTTTTCCCAGCTCTGCACGATCAGATATCCGCTGAGGAGGAAAAATCCGTCGACTGCCAATTCGCCCAAGGTGATTCCTCGAAAAAGCGAGGCCAGCGGGTCGCTCGCATCCCTGCCGTCGAACATGATATAGGAGTGCGAAAGTATGACAGACACCGCCAGCAGCAGGCGCAACAGGTCGAAATTGTTGGCACGCTCCGGCCGCACCGGCGGCGACTGCGCTGGCAGTGCATGAATGACTGGCATCTTGTCTCCTTTCGCGGCGAGGCGGTCCGGTGGCGTAGAGTGCGTTTGGCAAACACCGTGCGCCGGAATGTACGGGACGTTTTCGGATTCGGTGTGAATCGGTGTGAATCAGTCCTGAACCAGCAATGCGCTCCTGCGTCGGGCAAATATGGTTTCATAGACGCGCACCGTCTTGCCCACCATGCGTTCGGACGTGAACTGCGACAGATAGCGTTCGCGACCGGCGCTGCCGAGCCGTTTTCGCAGGGAAGCGTCGCCGAGCAGCCGGCGCAGCGCATTGGCCAGTTCGATATGGCTGTTCGGCGCGACGAGTATTCCGGTCACGTCATCCATGACGGCCTCGGGAACGCCGCCCACACGGGTTGCCACGACCGGCAAACCGGCGCGCATGCCTTCGAGTACGCTGATCGGGAATCCTTCCCAGCGGCTGATCAGGGTAAATACGTCGGCGTCTCGCAAAAGGTCGGCGACATTATTGCTGGCGCCGGTAAATTCGACGCGGTCGTCGAGTCCGAGCGCGGTCGATAGTGCCTTGCATTGACCAAGCATGGGGCCGTCTCCCACGCACCGCAGCTTGAAATCCAGGTCGCCAAGCATCGCGGCAGCATGCAGCAGGGTCTGATAATCCTTGGGTGCGGCGAAGCGCGCCACCATGACGATGCACGGCACCGCGTTGTCGTGCGCGGATACGCATTCCGGCAGATCGGGAATGCCGTTATGCACGGTCATGAGTTGTGAGCCTTCCACGACCTCGTGCCGCATCGCCAGATTGGCATCGTATTCGGATACACAGATGACCTGCCGCGTGATGAACGACGAAATGCGCTCTATCCACTTGTACACCCGCGCACTGCGGGGGTCCGAGCCTTCTGTAAATGCCCATCCGTGCGCAGTAAACACGGCGGGCACTCCGGCGAACAGCGCGGCGACACGGGCAATCACTCCCGCCTTTGACGAGTTGGCGTGAACCAGGTCCGGTTTTTCTTCACGCAGCAGCCGATACATGTTGAGCATCGCCTTCAAGTCCTGCCACGGGCGAACCGGATGGATCAATCCCTTGCAGACCTGATACCGTATATCAAGCTTCTCAGCGGTTTCGGTCAGGTAACCGGTATCCCCGGTAATCAGGACCCGTTCGTACTGCCGTACCGATGACATGAGAATGCGCAGGTATTCCTGCGCGCCGCCGAATTCCGACTTGGTAATGACGTAGGCAACTTTCATGCAACACTCCATTTGAATTGGCAGAGAACGGCAACGATTCACGCGATCTCATGCCAGGGAACGGAATCAACCCAGGCGCCCGCCCACCCTCGCCCTGCTCTGCGATGATTGGCTAAGCAGAGCCGGCTCCGCGCTTTCCCTGCGTCCGGCAAGCCAGGCCGGCAGGCATCGAACGGCATTGTTGAATAGTTGCCGGGGACGCTTGCGCACTTTCATGGCGTCGATGCAGCTCAAGCCGCTCATGTGCGTGAGCGTGTGCGTGCACACAATATCCTCGTCCCAATCAGGGTCGAGGCGGCTGACCGGCGTTTCGCGGTAGTACATTTCATTGATCAGGTCGATGCGATGGATCTGTATCGCCTTGCCGTAAGCCCCCGAGCAATCCTGAGACGGGCGGTACCAGTGCTCGCCGACCTGGAACACGCGCCCCGCCTGGCGCGCATTGCGCACGTCGGAAACGATGGGATTGGCCGGATGGGGATGCCAGCTGTCGCTGAGCAGGTCTTCTGAATAAAACAGAAACAATTCGTCGCAGGTGGACGCGCCCGGGGTCTGGGAAATGTTGGTGAACATCCAGTACTTGCCGTCGTGGTGCCAGATGGTCGTGTCGACCGCACGCACATCGGTCATCAGATTGATGACGAATTCCCACTTATCGGGAAAGTGCTGCGCCCGGTACAGCTCGATCGTACCGTTCTGGCTCGTCTCGGGAACCATGTAGAGATTGCCCCTATCTTCAAAGACATGGGGATATGAAAGATGGTACGGCTTCTTCAGGATCGGCACGGGCGGCAGCACAGGTTCATGCTGATCGTTGAAATTGATCACCGAGAGATAGCCGATGTTGTCCGCATATTCCAGCTCCTCGATGAAGATGGCATGGCGGCCCTGATGCTCGTACACGAAAGGGTCTGCCCAGAACCGGTCTTCCGGCGGCAGCAGCTGCTTGAATTCCCGCGCGCGTACCGGAAACGCGTTTTCGTCGCCGAAATGATAGAGCAGGATCCATTGCTTCCAGTAGAGCTTGTCGACCAGCTTTTCATGCAGTTTCTGGCCGAATAATGCCACCAGTCGTGTCAAGACCGCCTTGTTGTCGAAATCGGTAACATCGTCATGGTGATCGGTATTGTCGTGCTCCATCTGCGCATGCCTTGCGATGAACGCATCGAGCCCTTCATCGCGCAGTTCGCACAGCTTGCGCGGCACGAAGGACGCGGTCTTCCAGTAGACGACGCCGGCGGTACGCGCGGCGGAGATCGAATCGGTCGCGGACCAGGAACGCTGCAGCACCAGCGTATCGCTTTCCTTCGCCGCAAGGACGGTCAGCTCGGAGCGCGTCGTCGGCTTGCCGGTCAGGACCTCCCAGGCGCCGGCGACGGCTTCGTCGGCTTCTCCCTGCCGCGCATACTGGCAGGCCCAGACACCGCAGGATGCAGCATGCAGGATGTCTCCGCGCAGCGTGCCGAAGCCAAACTGGATCATGACGTCAAGCCGATACTCGGTGATATGCCGAATGTCCTCTTCGGAAAACTCGTCGAACTTCCCATGCCGGTGCGTCGCAACCTGATGGACCGGAATGCCATCGAGCGGTGCGGTCATGTCTACCGGGCGGAACGCGTCGCGCTGGTTCTTGAATAATTGAGAGTCGAGTTTTTTCCAGAGCCGGTAGGCGAGCGGAGCATAGGTGCGCCGCAGCTGTCGACCGCCGCCGCTGCCGCGCCGCGAGCCCGCATTTCTCACCACCAGGGCTATCTCCAGTCCCTGTTCCGCCAGAATCAGTTCCAGCGACCGCGCAATCCATGCCGGTACGATCAACTCATTGACCAGCACGCCTATTCGTATGGTTTTCATTGCTGTCCCCTTGTATTGGTCACTGCGCTCAGCTTGCATTGCCCGGCGTTTTCCGCCGGCTCCGGCTCAGGCTGCATGCCGGCAGAGTACCCGGCATAGAGTTGCAGCCATTTCTGCACCACGGTGGAAAGTGCATAGTGCGTCATGATGCGTTCGCGTCCCGCCATGCCGCGCCGCTGCCGGTCCCCGACTCCAGCCTCAAGCGCGGCGCCCAGCGCATCGGCCAGCGCAAGGCTATCGCGCACCGGTACCACATAGCCGCAGTCGCCCAGCCATTCGCGCACGCCGCCGGCATCCGTTGCCACCACCACCCGCTGGCAAGCCATGGCTTCCCCGACGACCAGCGGCAGGCCTTCCCAAGCGGAGGACAGGACGAACAGGTCGGCGGCGCTCATGAGCGCCGGCACGTCCCGCCGCAACCCGAGAAAGCGGACATGTTCAGCGATGCCGAGACGCGCGGCATCGGCCTGGAAAGTTCGCTGTTCGTCTCCCGTGCCGGCAATCCATAGCACGCAATCGTTGCGCCGCTTGCAGAGGCGAACGAATGCCTCGGACAGGTTCCCGTAATCCTTCTGCGGGCTGAACCGGCCTACAGCCAGCAGCACGTGCGTATCGTCGGGCACCTGGAATTCGCGTCGCAATCGCTGCCGGTCCTCTTCGCGAAAACGGAAACGCTCGGCATCGATGCCGTTATGCATGGTGACAATGCGGCCCTGGCGCGCCGCGCCGCGCTCCAGAAAGGCGCGCACCGCCTCGTCGCTGACATTCGTGGTCAGGTCGGCGAGCCGTTCCGTCAGGCGATAGGCCAGCATCCGCGCGGCACCGCCTTCGTTGGTGTTGTGCGCGCTGCAGATCAGGCGCCGCATCGGCAAGCCTGCACGCAAGGCCCTGGCAAAGAGATTGGCGTGCACCATATGGCTATGCACCACGTCCGGCGCGAATGCCTTGAGCAGGCGCCGCGCATGCAGGTAACCCCGGACCAGCCCCGGGAGAGTGCGCTCCATGCGCAGTATTTCCAGGCGGACGCCGCGATGCCGAGGCATCACCGTCGCTTCGCCGGTCATTGCGATAAGCATGACGGCGTGCCCATCCGCCGCATAACAATCGGCGAGCGCGGCGACCTGGTTTTCAGCTCCACCCATGCCCAGACCGGTGGCGACCAAGGCAATCTTCATCGGTTTCAAGCGTTCGCCTCCCGCTGCGGTACACGGCTACCGGCCGCCGGGGCCATGAGTTCATCGAACAAGTGATCCCAGCATTCCAACACCACTGGAAGGCTGTATCGAGCCAGCACCGAGGCGCGCGCCTGCATGCCGAGCGTCAGCCGCCGCACCGGGTCCGTCATGAGATGGTTGAGAGATGCCGCCAGCTCCTCGCGGTCGTTCTGCGCGATCAGCAAGGCGTCGCTGCCGTCACGGGTGATTTCGCGCGGACCACTCCTGCAGTCGAATACCGCACATGGCAGTCCGAGTGCCATGGCTTCCAGCAGCGCATTCGGAAAACCCTCGACGCGCGAGGTCATCGCGAAGATGTCGGATCGCGCCAGCTCGGGCCAGGGTGCATTGGTCGCGCCGGCAAGCTTGATTCTCGCGGCAAGCCCGGCGGCTTCCGCCTGCTGCTGCAGTCGCTCCCGCAGCGGTCCCTCGCCATAAATGACAAGGTCCCACTCAGGCCGTCGCGCGGCCAGTTCCGCGAACACATCGATCAGCAGATCGAACTGCTTCTCCTCGCAGAGGCGCCCCATGGCCACGAGGCGCCGCCGGATTCCGGGTGCATGACGGGAGCCGGGGTCGGGAAGGTAGGCCTGTACGGGTGACGGAACCGGATTCGGCACCACGCGCACCGATTTCAGCCCCGGGAATACCGATGGCAGGCGCTGCGCCGCCGACTCCGTCTGCACTGTCACCATGTCGGCCTGCCGATAGACGAGGCCGTACAGGCGCTTCTTCCATAGCGGCATTGGCCATGCGACGGGATCGGTGCGCTCGCAGGCAATGAGCGGAATGCCCAGCCCGCGCGATGCCAGCACGGATGCGACGTTGACACCGGGCAGGAACGATATGATCACGTCCGGCTTCTCGTCGCGAAGCAGGCGGCGGTAGGCGGCGAGCCGGTGAACGCGGTTTTTCAGCGAGCGCTCGTGCGAGGCAACGCGATCCGCAAGATAGACCACCCTCACCCGTTCCGGCAGTGGATAGAAGCAGTTGCCCCTGCCGGAAAATGTGGCGAGAAGAGTTACGTCATCGCCTCGCGCGGTCCATGCCTCGGCCAGAGTGCAGGCGACGCGCTCGGCGCCACCGGAATACAGGCTGCTGAGGGCGACAAGTATCTTCATTTCTGCTGCTCCAGCCAGGCTTGAAACATGAGCACAATCCACAAATGCCATTCCCAGTTGTAGCGGCCAGCGAGATGCTCGGTCCATTTGGCGCGGACCAGTTCCGGCTGGAGAAAGCCTTCGTTGCGCAGGCGGTCGGCATCCAGCAGGGCTTCCGCCCAATCGCGAAGCGGCCCGCGCAGCCAGCTTCCGATGGGAACGGAAAAACCCATCTTCGGACGATCGACCAGCTGTCGCGGCACGTGCCTGTACAGGACATTGCGCAGAATCCACTTCGACTGGCCATCGCGGATCTTCATGCTTTGCGGCAGGCTCAACGCGAATTCCACCACCCTGTGGTCGAGGAAAGGCACCCTCGATTCGAGCGAAACGCCCATGGCGGCCCGGTCTACCTTGACCAGAATGTCGTCCGGAAGATAGCTGTGCATGTCAAGCGTCATCAGGCTCTGGAATTCGTCCAGCCCGGCGAGCTCCTGCCTGCCGCCGGTAAGCACCGTCGGCAAGTCATGGCCGCCGATCACGACCGAAGCCGGGTCGTTCCAATGGGAGATCAGCCCGAAATACAGGGCAGCGATCGAGTCGCTTTCCAGGACGGCGGCGCCCTTGTGGAACTTGTGTCCGACATTGGCGCCGCGAAACGCCCGAGGCAGCACCGCCTGCATGTTCCCGGTCAGCGCATTCCACGACTGCGGCGACAGGCTGAGCAGCCCACGTGCCGCCAGGCGGCGCAGCATCAGCGGCTTGGCCGCCAGGCGCCGCCACAGATCCGCGGTTTGCTGATAGCGCTGGTAGCCGCAGAACAACTCATCGCCGGCGTCGCCGGACAGCGATACCGTCACATGCCGGCGCGCCAGCTTGGATACCAGATAGGTCGGTATCTGGGAGGGGTCCGAGAACGGTTCGTCATACAGGCCGGGGAGCTGCGGGATGACTGACATTGCCTCGCTGGCGGTGACATAGAGTTCGGTATGGTCGGTGCCGAGGTGCGCTGCCACTGCCTTGGCATGCTCGGCTTCGTTGTAGCCCTCTTCGTGGAATCCTATCGAAAAGGTCTTTACCGGCCGCGACGACTGCGCTTGCATCAAGGCCACCACCGTGGAGGAATCGATGCCGCCCGAAAGGAAGGCACCCAGCGGCACGTCCGACATCATCTGCTTGCCGACCGCATCCTTGAGCAGTTCCTCAAGAGAGTCTGCCGCTTCTTCGGGACTTCCGGCGAAGGCGTTCGACGCCCCGCTGCGCGCGTTATGGAAGCCGTTCCAGTACGGGCTGATGCGCGGTTCGCGCTCGGCGAGCGACACTTCCAGGAGGCACCCCGGAAGGAGCTTGGAAATGCCCTCGTAGATCGAGTATGGCGCCGGGATATAGTTATGGCGAAGCTGCAGGCTCACCGCCCCGCGGTTGACGCTGCTTTCGAATGCCGGATGCGCTCGCAGCGCCTTGAGTTCCGAACCGAACAGAAAGGCTGCGTCGCTTCCCCGCCCCTGCCAGCCGTAGTACAGCGGCTTCTCCCCGATTCGATCCCGGCCCAGCGTCAGTACACCGGTATCGCAATTCCAGGCCGCAAATGCGAACATGCCGATCGCGCGCCTGATGGTGGCTTCGATGCCCCAGGCTTCGAAGCCGGCCAGCAGGGTTTCGGTATCCGAGTGCCCGCGCCATGCCGGTGCCGCGCCCATGGCGTCGAGTTGCCTGCGCAGGTCGAGGTGATTGTAGATTTCGCCGTTGTATGCGATGACGAAGCGCGAGCTTCCAGAACGCATCGGCTGATGGCCGTTGGAGGAAAGATCGACGATGGCCAGCCGCCGGTGGCCGAGGCCGACCGCGCGGTCGCGATCGAACCAGAATCCCTCGTCATCCGGTCCGCGTCGCGCAATCGTGTCCGTCATGCGCTTGAGCAGCGCACGGTGCCCTTCTCCTTCCTGCCGCAACGCCCCGCCGAGATATCCCGCAAATCCGCACATGCTTGTCTACCTTCCCTGGTTCGGATGAGTTTTTCTGCCTGCTGCCTGCTACCTGCTGCTGGTTGTGAATTTTCGGTTTTCAGTCTTTTCGCCTTCGATTTTTCCCGCTCAAATGCCAATGCTTATTCGATCCGCCTTCCCGACACGAGAGCAAACGTAAGGAGCCAGAACTGAAAATCGAACATGTTGTGGGTAAACATGGTCATCAGTACGAACAGCAGGCACATGGACTGCTGGAGCGCACGGTCTTTGAAATAGCGGCCGTTCCATATGATCAGCGCCAGCGATATCCACATCGCGATCCCGAACATTCCGTATTCGGCGGCCAGCAGGACAAATTGGTTGTGAGGACCGACGCTGCCGATCGCGTGCGGCCAGCTTTCCGTGGCGCCCGGACCGGCGCCGACCACCATGTTGTTGATGAAGGTCTGCCAGCCGTCGCTGAGCACGGCGGAACGTTCCAGCGCGCTTCCGTCCTTGAGGCCGCCGCTGGTAAAGAAATTCAGCCGCTGCTGCAGGTCGATCAGCGCCGGACTGAAATCGTGGCGCGTTTCGAAGTAGATTTGCATGCTAGCCATGAGGACCGGCGCCGCGGCGGACACCGCAAGCAGCAGGATCAGCGCCGAGCGCGGCAGCACGCGGGTGAAGGCCAGTACGATCCAGAGGATCAGCCATGCAAGAATGGCGGAACGAGAAAATGTCAGAAAGATTCCGGCCCCAACCACCAGCAGCAGCACGGTACGGGTGGATCGCTTGAGCACCGGACAGGCGAGCAGGAACAGCACCAGCATGACTTCCCCGGCCGTTGTCGGGTTGATCAGCGTGGCGGCGCTGCGTCCGCGCACCGCGCCGTCGATGTCCACCGGATAAAAGAGACCTGGGGCCAGGAAGTCGACAAACACCATCACTGGCAATGCGACCGCAAGCAACGGGAAAATTTTCTCGAAGCGACTGCTTCGCACGTTTGCAAAGCACATGCCGAGTACGACAGCGAAGATCAGCGTCTGTATGCGCGTGGAAATCAGTTCCGCCCGGAAGACGCTGCCGTCCGCGGATGCACCGTACCAATACACGGCATTGAAACTGACTGCGACAAATGCCCACAGGGCGAATGGTGACAGCAGATACGTGACCCAGGTACGGAAACGCAGCAGCAGCGGCAGCAGCATTACCAGGAAACCCACATAAAAGTATTTCGGGGCGAGCGACTTGCTCAGCGCGTTGGCATAGTTGGGCAGATTCAGAAAGATCAGCACCAGCACCGTCGCCAGCGCCGCGGCCACATAGTGTTCGACAAAACTGCTCGCGGCGGAGCTTGGCAGCCGGCGATGTGCGTAGGCAGGCGTCGCCGCGGCGATCGGATGCATTTCACTCAAACCGTGATTCATGAGCTATTCCTCGAACATATTCCGTTTTGCGTGCACCCGACGCCGTGATGCCCTGTTTCCTGTGCATGCATTCATCGAACAATTCTTCCCAGAGCGATGAAATCTTTTTCAGCGAAAAGCGCTCCCGCGCCTCGATTGCGCGTTGTCCGAATTCCTTGCGGAGTTGGCCGTCCGACATCATTGTTTGCAGTGCGCGCTGGAGGCCGGCATGATCGCCCGGCGGTACCAGGAAACCGTCGACTCCGTGCCGGATGATGTCGCGCGGGCCGGTTTCGCAATCGAATGCAACCGCCGGCAGACCGTGAGCCATGGCTTCGGCCAGAGTATTCGGAAAGCCTTCGTATTCGGATGTCATCGCATACAGGTCGGCATGCCGGTACCAGTCGCCGAGGTTGCCAACGCGACCCGCGAAGAAGACACGGCCGTCCAGTGCCGCGTCCTTGACCTGGCCTTCGAGCGTGGAACGCAGCGCGCCCTCTCCGGCGATGACCAGATCCCAATCGCCGTTGCTCCGCGCCGATGCGGCGAATGCGGCAATCAATGCCCCGACATTCTTTTCACGGATGAGGCGACCGGCCGCGAGAATGATCTTCCTCCCCGGCCGGCAGAACATGGCGGGTTCGACAATCGGAACATGCGCGGCTAGCGGCCAGCCGGCCGGATTGGGGATCACCGGCACGCAGGAAGCATTGGTATGCTGCTTCAGCCAGTCGGCGCATTCGCTGGTCAGCGCCACGACGGCATCAAGCTTGCCGTAGGTCCGTTGCCGCAGATGCTGCCAGATGCTTCCGAGCGGAGAGCGCGGCGGATAGGTGCGTTCGGATCCTATGATGCGCAGGGTCGGCATGCTGCGGGCTGCCAGCGGCAGCAGGATATTGGCTCGGCTTTCCATGGCGATCGCGATGTCGGGCTTCGCCTGGAGAATGACTTCACGCAGCGCTCCGGCACGCCGCAGGTTGTGCGCAATGGCCTTGAAGATGTTTCCACTTTCGCCGCCCAGACCGAGAACAATGCGGTTGACGCCGGGGTCCAGGTCGTAGGCATCGCTGCCGCTCGCCACGAGCGATACGACGGTAACTTCCCATCCCCTGGACACCCAGTGGCTGGCGAGCGTCGCGGTCACGCGTTCAGCGCCGCCGCCGTTGAGTGCATAAATGAAGAACAGAACCTTCATGTGCGCTCCAAGCGGGTTGTGAAGTTGCCGAGATAAACGATCATCTGATCCGCCCCAGGGTGATACGGAAGAAGAGTGCCGTGGCCGCATACACCGCCACCCAGCCCAATGCGATGCCGTTGAGGCCGAGCGAAGGGATCAGCAGCAGGTTGGCAGTGATTTTTACCGCGATGCCGATGACGCCCGGCCAGAACAGCAGCCGGTACTGCCCGCGGCTGGATGCGTAGGTGACGAGAACCAGTCCGCCGAAATAAAAGGGCAGTTGAAACAGCCCATAACGCAGGACTTCGGCCACCGCTTGCGTGTCGTGGGCGGAGAAGGCGCCGCGTTCGAACAGGATCTGGACTGCCCAGGGAGACAAAGCCCACCCGGCGGCGGCGGCAGCGGCGCCCACGAGGAATAACAGGCAGGCCCATTGCCTGACGAGCCTCCATTGCCCTTTTCCGCCGCGCGCTGCGGCACGTGAAAACACCGGCAGCATCGCCCGGCCGGCCACCGTTGCGCCGAGTCCAAGCAGCAAGGCCAGCACGCGGTTCGCGTAACCGAGCATGGAGACCGCACCGGAGCCCAGGCTCGCCGCGAAATAGATGTCGATGAAACCGATCAGGGTCATCAATGCCTGGCCTGCCAGCAGGATGCCGAACCCCTGGAAGAATGACTTCCAGTGCGGCGAACTCAGCGCCAGCACGGGTGCCTCGATCTCGGCACGCCGGATCAGCGGCAGCAGCAGGCATGCGAGATGAATGACGAATCCGGCAACCGTCGCCCATACCAGCCACTCGATACCCGAAGCTGGCAGCATGAGCAGCGCGGCGGCAATCGTCAGTGACGGAACGCCTTCGAGCAGCGTGTTGGCGTGCCTGCCCGCGGCCAGGGTCCATGCCGACAACAGGCTTGCGAGCAAACCCAGGGGACCGAGGGCAAGCAAGGGAAGCAGCATGCGTTCAGCAATGACGGTCGCTTCGTCGGGAAGCCCGGACCATGTGCCGCTCAGGGCAAGGGCCAGGGCCAGCCAGCTCAGCAGAAAGAGAGCCGCGCATGCAAGCAGGGTTTGCCCCAGCAGTTCGGCCCGAAAGCGCGGCAGGTCGAGCGGCGCCTCGCGGTGAATGCGCGATGCCAGCGGCACCAGCACGACGGTCAGCACCGCGAACCAGACGCCAACCGGCCAGCTGATGATGTTGAACAGATAGAGATAGGCATCCACTTCGGCACCCACCCCATACTGGTAAGCGACGGCCATTTCCTTGATTGCGCCTGCCACTTTGGCGAGCACCACGAACAGCGATACCCAGGCGATCCCCCGGAAGATTGCGCGATGGTCCGAATGGCTCGCCTTGATGCGAGTGGTGGCGGCGCTGAGCAGGCTCACTGCAGTCCTTTGTATCGTTTGTTTATGTTGACAGGCATGGTTGATAACAATCCTTCTGCATGGTGGCTTCTCTAACCGGTGCGGGACACCTGGGCCGCGTCGACCGGCCGGTTCCTGTTGCGCTGTTTGAATTTCACTGCGGCGTTGATCGCTCCCGACGCCCAGTTCAGCAGGATCGAACGGTGATTGGCCTCGTGTACCAGGCGCCCGCCGAACTGATCCTTGAAATCGTTGATCTTGCGCAGTTCGTCATCGGTTGTATCGGGAGCGTAGCCACCGAGATCGTAGGTGCGGAATCCATCCTGCTTCAGCCTGCACATGTCATAAAAATGCAGGCCGCGGTTGGCGGAACTGAGCACCGCACCGCTGATGTCACGCTTTTCCTCCCTGAGGATCGACGCGCCATAGAGAATGGTGGCCCTGGACGTGTTCCTGTCGCACAGATACAGGTGCGCAAACAGGATGTCCCCATGCAGTTCTGCCTTCGTAATTCGGTATTCACGAACGCGCTTGCGCAGGGAATCGGCCTTGAGCCAGTAGTTCAAGCGTTTCTGCCCGGAGAACCGGTTGAAAAAACGCACGAACTCATCAATGTCGCTGCTCTCGCGAAAAGCGATGCCTTCCTTGTCGGCGCGGCGAATCAGGCGCCGGGTATCGGCGCTGAAGCTCATGAGCAAGCTTTCCTCGCTCTGCGTCAGGTCTATCAACTTGGTGAAAAAGGTTTCCTGAACAAACCCGGGCACGCGCCGGGTCACCGTGCTGCGCTGGTAATCGGTCAGCCAAAGTGCTCGCCAGGGACTGACGGCATGGCTGAACCAGATCGTTTTAACCTTCGGTTTCATCGAACATCCGCTCCTATGACCATTCCTGCCGCGCGTTCATGCCGCCGCTGCGAGTTCCTGCCGGATATACCAGGGCATCGCGGCTTCTAGCCCTTGTCTCACCCGGTATTGCGGCATGTAGCCAAGCCGCTCGGCCGCCTTGCCGATATCGGCCTGCGAGTGTCGGACATCGCCCTTGCGGAAGTCGCGGTAGATCAGCTTCTTTTCGTAGAGAATGCCGCGCATTGCAAGCTCCTGGCGCAGCATGTCCGCCAGCTGCCTGAGCGTGGTGGTGTCGCCTACCGCTACGTTGTAGATCTCGTTCCTGTCGTGCTCGGCGGCCATCGCGGCAAGCAGGTTGGCTTGCACCGCATTTTCGATGTAGCAGAAGTCCCGGCTGGTTGCGCCGTCGCCGTTGATGACCACGTCGTCGCCGCGAATCATGGCGGCGGTCCAGGTCGGTATCACCGCGGCATATGCACCGTTGGGATCCTGCCGCTTCCCGAACACGTTGAAATAGCGCAGGCCGATGGCGTTGAAGCCATAAGAGCGCGCGAACACGTCGGCGTAAAGCTCGTTGACATATTTCGTGACCGCATACGGCGACAGGGGACGGCCGATCCGGTCCTCGCGCTTGGGAAGATCGGGATGGTCGCCGTAGGTGGAACTGGAGGCCGCATAAACGAAGGAAGAGACTTTCGCATCGCGGGCAGCCACCAGCATGTTGAGGAAGCCGCCGATGTTGACGTCATTGGTCGTCTGGGGGTCATGCAGCGAACGCGGCACGGAGCCCAGCGCGGCCTGGTGCAGCACGATATCGACGCCCGATGCGGCTTCGCGGCACATGGCGGCGTCACGGATGTCGCCCTTGATGAAACGGAAGCGGCGCCACTGCTCGCCGCTCACGAAGGCGCGAACTTCATCGAGATTGCACTCGTAGCCGGTCGAGAAATTATCGATGCCGACAACCTGCTGGTCGAGCTTGAGCAGGGTTTCCAGAAGGTTGGAACCGATGAATCCGGCGCATCCGGTCACTAGCCATTTGCGCGGTTGCGCGCGCAGCGCTTTCTGGACGATTTCGTAGGCGATCATGTCATTCCTTTGCGTTCGGTGCGGGTGCATCAAGGTGCATCAAAGGGGCATCGGCGCCTCATCAAAGCCGCATGTCGGCATCTTCCTTCGGCAGCACGTACTTCAGATCGAACAGGACATGCTTTTCCTTGCCGAACCTGCGCATGTCGGCGGCGCTCATTTCGCGGAACTGTCGATGGGCGACGGCCAGGACGATCGCATCATATTTCCCGACCGCCGGCTCCTGCACCGGCGTGATGCCGTACTCATGCTGTGCGGCGGCCGGACTCACCCAGGGATCGTAGACATCGACATTAATGTTGTAGTCCTTGAGCTTGTTGATGCTGTCGATCACTTTCGAGTTGCGCAGGTCCGGGCAGTTTTCCTTGAAAGTCATGCCCATCACCAGTACGTTCGCGTTTTCCAGATGAATGCTGCGCTTGATCATCTGCTTGACCAACTGGCCGACCACATAGCCGCTCATATTGTCATTGATGCGACGCCCGGCAAGGATGACCTGCGGGTGATAGCCGAGACCTTCGGCCTTATGGGTGAGGTAATAGGGATCGACGCCGATGCAATGGCCGCCTACCAGGCCGGGGTTGAACCGCAGGAAATTCCATTTCGTACCGGCCGCATTGAGCACGTCTTCGGTATCGATGCCGAGTTTCTTGAAGATGATCGCCAATTCATTCATCAGCGCGATGTTGAGATCGCGCTGCGTGTTCTCGATGACCTTTGCCGCTTCGGCCACCTTGATCGAGGAGGCCTTGTGCGTGCCCGCCGTGATCACGCTCGCATACAGGGAGTCCACGAACTCCGCGGATTCCGGCGTCGAGCCCGAGGTTACCTTGGTGATCGACGTCAACCTGTGCGCCTTGTCACCCGGGTTGATGCGTTCCGGACTGTATCCGGCGAAGAAATCGACGTTGAACTTCAAACCGGAGACACGTTCTATGATCGGCACGCAGTACTCCTCTGTCGCGCCAGGGTAGACGGTGGATTCATAAACCACGGTGCCGCCGGGACGAATGACCTGCCCCACGGTCTCGGAAGCTTTCTGCAGCGGGGTCAGGTCGGGTTTCTTGTGGTCGTCCACCGGCGTCGGTACGGTAACGATGAACACGTCGGCCCGGCGCAGCAGTTCCATGTCGGTGGTGTAGGTAATGCGCGCAGATTCGGCGAGCTCTTCCGGGCTGACTTCGAGCGTGCTGTCCCGGCCTTCCTTCAATTCATTGATGCGGCTGCGATTGATGTCGAACCCGATGGTCGGATAGCGCTTGCCGAACTCGACGGCCAGCGGCAGACCGACGTAACCGAGACCGATCACCGCGATATGGGTATTGATTGAGATTTTCATATTGAATCCGATCAGTGTTGGCAACAATGTTGGCGGCTAGAACATGCGGGCGCTCAGGCACTTTCCCGTACAGGCACGTCGGGTTGCAGCTTCGAGTGCATCTTGACGGCGCGGCGCATCTGCGGCGCGGCACGCATGCTCCGGAAGCTGCGGATGCGCCATGTCCCGCGCACCAGGCGGGTATAGAAGGCGATATACGCGACGACTTGGGCGATGACGATTGCAACCGCAGCGCTTGTGGTATCGCCCAGCAGCACGGCTGCGGCGGTCGATACCGCGATCCATACGGCCAGCACGCTGGCCACGGAGGCATTGCGCATCCAGGGCTGGGGAGCATTGCGCGGCACGAGCTTCCAGACCAGCCTGCGGTACACCAGCATGTGCATGTGCAGCCTGTCCGGCAGCGCCGGGCTGGACTTGCGAACGATCTTCTTCCGGTAGATGCTGTACATGGCTTCGATCACCGGATAGGAGCACACGGCAAGGGCTTGCCAGGCATTGACGTCGGGATTGCGGGCGATCAGCAGGATGGCGACTTCTGCTATCCAGAAACCGGCCAGGTAGGCGCCGCCGTCGCCGAGAAAGAGCCGTCCCGCGGGATAATTGACTAGCAGGAAGCCGAGGCTGGCCCCCGCTCCCGCCAGTGCCAGCTGAAGCACCAGCATGTCTTCGGTGCGCCATGCCAGGAAGCCGAGCCCGGCAAGTAGAATGATGACAGTCGAGCCGGCGATGCCGTTGAAGCCGTCTATGATGTTGACGGCATTGGCAACCCCGCCGACGGCGAACACGGTGAACGTGATGGCGATGAAGGGCGCCCAGCGGAACAGGGCATCGATGCCCCAGACATCCACCCTCAGCAGGATGGCTCCCAGCAGCCAGCAGGCCAGCAACGCGCTGGCAAACGTGGCAATCAGCCTGCCGTGTATCGAGACCTTCTTGGTCATGTCCTCGACAAGCCCGGCGACGAAGGCCGGCAGACCTGCGAGCAGCAGCCACATCACGGTGCTCGATTGCGCGGACTGCGCCGCGTTGGCGGAACCGAAGGACAGGTAAAGCGCGGAGGCGAATGTGCCGAAAAGTATGGCCACCCCACCGATACGTGGCACCGGCCTGGTATGGAATTTCTGTACGCCTTTTGTGTCGCTGTCGAGCGAGAGGCTTCCGTGCCAGCGCTGGGTCAGCAGGATCAGCAGGCATGCAATGAAACTGACCAGTGCCGCGACCATCGCGGTGCTGATGATGTCCGTCCCTGACAACATATTCACTCCCCGTTGAAGAAGCATTGCAAATGAACGGCGCGAAAGGTCTCCTGCCTGACGCCTGCGGCGTCATGCTTTGTCGGACATTCGTGCGGTATTCCCCTGCCGGATCGATGGCGAAAGATCTCCAGGCCCGGATGCGACGGCACGGCCGTGCCTGCATTCCGGGTCATCCGGTTTCTGAAAAAATGCTGGACCTCTTCGCCTCGCTACAAGCGGGAACAGGCTCGGCCCTGCCTTCGTCTCTTGCCTTTAATGCCTTTTCGGATCGGTTTGCTGTCAGAGCTAGTTCTTTTTACCGTCTTACTGTTGTCGATACTTTACCTATCCATGGATAGAAAGATAAGTATCAAATTTCGATGGGCGCTGAGTGTTTGCGTGGGTTCTAATGATGAAAATCGATGAATGCAATGAATGAAGCCCAGCACCGTGCATCCGGCATATTTCCTGGGCTCGTGGGGGATGCAAGACATTCCCCGCCCGGCGACCGGTGGCACAAACAAGGCATGGCAGGTATGGTTCAATCAGGCGTTTCGATCTATTTTGCGCGTCGCGGAACCTGCCGATTGCCATCACCCGAACGGAAAACTATCGAATTTTTCGTCCTGCTTTTGGAATCGGCTAGCGGTTATTCGATGACTTCATCGAACAGATCGACCCTCGCCTCGCTGCCATATCGAACAGCATGGTAGAAACCGCTCTCCTCCTCCCAAGGCGGATCGACGGAAGACGTTACAGTTTTAGGGTTTGAACGAATCTGTCACATCAATATAGAAGGAAGCGTATGTTGAATGCACTGTGGCTGGGATTCTTCGTCATCGCCGCCGTGTGCGCCTTCGCGCGCTGGCTGATCGAAGGGAATGCCGCCGTGTTCGCCGCCATGGTGGACAGCCTGTTTGCCATGGCCAAGCTGTCGGTCGAGGTGATGATCCTGCTGTTCGGCACACTGACCCTGTGGCTGGGATTTTTACGGATCGCGGAGAAAGCCGGCGTGGTCGACGTGCTGGCGCGCGCGCTGTCGCCATTGTTTCGCAGGCTGATGCCGGAAGTTCCTCCCGGACATCCCGCGCTCGGACTGATGACGCTGAACCTGACGGCCAATGCCCTCGGCCTGGACAATGCCGCTACGCCGATGGGTCTCAAGGCGATGCGCGCGCTGCAGGACCTCAATCCCGACCCGCAGACCGCGACGCGTGCCCAAGTATTGTTCATGGTGCTCAATGCGTCGGCGCTGACCGTGCTGCCGGTATCCATCTTCATGTACCGCGCCCAGCAGGGAGCGAGCGACCCCACGCTGGTGTTCCTGCCAATCCTGCTGGCCACAACGGCATCGATGCTGACCGGCTTCCTCGCGGTGGCCATCGCCCAGCGAATCCGTCTCTGGGACCCCGTCGTGCTCGCCTGGCTTGGCGCCGCCGGACTGGCGCTGGGCACGGCAATCGCGGTGCTGGCCGGCATGTCGGCCACGGCGCTGGCGGCGGTCTCGTCGCTGCTCGGCAATCTCGTGCTGTTTTTACTGGTGCTGTTTTTCGTGGTATTCGCCGCATTCCGGCGCGTCCCGGTCTACGAGACTTTCGTCGAGGGCGCGAAAGAAGGATTCGAAGTGGCGCGCAACCTGCTCCCCTATCTGGTGGCGATGCTGTGCGCCGTAGGCGTGATGCGCGCATCCGGGGCGCTCGATATTGTGCTGGAAGGCGTGCGCTACCTGGTGCAGGCAATCGGACTCGATCCGCGTTTCGTCGACGCCTTGCCGACGGCGCTGGTCAAGCCCTTTTCCGGAAGCGCGGCGCGCGCCATGCTGATCGAGCTGATGAAATCCGGCGGCGTTGACAGCTTCCCCGCCCTTGTTGCCGCGACCGTCCAGGGAAGCACGGAAACGACTTTCTACGTCCTGGCAGTCTATTTCGGTTCCGTCGGCATACAGCGTGCCCGCCATGCGGTCAGCTGCTCGCTGATCGCCGATGCGGCCGGCATCGTCACGTCGATCGGTGTTTGCTACTGGTTCTTCGGATAGGACTACAAATCTGAAGTTGCCGATCAGGAGAATTCGCGCGCCTTGGAAAGGATGACCAGCCAGCGGCGCAGGATCAGCAGTTCGACGTGGCCTGCCTGGACGCCCGGGCTGCAGTCAAGAACCGGATTAACCTTGTAGTAGCGGTTCCGGAAATCGCGGCAGACGAACAGTTCGCGCTTGCCGAAACGGACCAGGAAAGACATCGGTGCATATTCGAGGCCAAAACGTGTGCCGAAAGAGTTGTTCAGGTAAGCCATGTCGGTTCTCCTTTAACTACTAGCGAATGAGTGAGTAGTTAATGTAACACAAGTACTGTACGGAAATACAGTACTTTTTGAAAACGCGGAATTTTGGCTATGCCCGACCGATTCAGCTCCCGCCGCGATAGGTCATGTCTTCACCAGACGGGATGGGACGCGGTATCGGTGCGGGCGCGGGTCCCGGGGCGGGCCCCTGCCCCGGGACCTGAGGCCGGCTGCCGAACAAACGCTCCCAGAAGCTGCGGGTGTCCTCGACATCCACCGACCGCACGGCATTGCCGTTCGCGTACTCCTGGTAGATCCAGTCACCGTCGATCTGGACGACGCCGTCGGGAACCGCGCGCTGTACCGGCGGCTTCCCCTTAAGCGCCGTGCGCATGTACTCGATCCACATCGGCAGCGCGACCGTGCCGCCGAACTCCCGGCCGCCGAGCGAACGCGGCTTGTCGAA
The DNA here is from genome assembly GCF_035916955.1 of Noviherbaspirillum album. NCBI lineage: Bacteria > Pseudomonadati > Pseudomonadota > Betaproteobacteria > Burkholderiales > Oxalobacteraceae > Noviherbaspirillum > Noviherbaspirillum album. The sequence goes on from NZ_JAWIIV010000006.1 coordinate 24,503, forward strand.
ACCCATCCAGGAAACCGCGACGATGTCGCCTCCGTAACCGGCAAACCATCCGTCGATGGAGTCGTTGGTGGTACCGGTCTTGCCGGCCAGATCGCGCCGTCCCAGTTTCTGGCTCGCCGCAAAACCGGTTCCGCCGTTGACCACGTCGCGCATCATGCTGTCCATGATGAAGGCATTGCGGGCATCCAGCACGCGGGTTGCTTCGTCTCCGGCCTTTGCAGGCTGAGAGTCGATCAGCACCTGCCCGCGGTTGTTGACCACTTTCTGGATAATGAACGGCTTCACCTGGTAGCCGCCGTTGGCGAATACCGCGTAACCGCTCGCCACCTGCATCGCGGTGACCGACCCGGTTCCCAGCGTCATGGTGAGATTGGCAGGATGCTTGTCCTGCTCGAAACCGAATTTCGCCAAATATTGCTGGGCGTACGCCGGTGAGATCGACTGCAGGATGCGAATCGATACCAGGTTCTTGGATTTCTTCAGGCCGGTGCGCATGCTGATCGGACCTTCGTACTGTCCGTCGTCGTTCTGCGGATCCCAGCTCTGTCCGCCGGAGTCGCCGGAATTCAGAGTCAGCGGCGCGTCATTGATCAGCGTTCCCGGCGAAAAGCCCTTCTCCAGCGCCGCCGAGTAAATGAAGGGCTTGATTGTGGAGCCGGGCTGCCGCCAGGCCTGGTTCACGTGGTCGAACTGGTTGAGCGTGAAGTCGAATCCGCCGACCATCGCACGTATCGCGCCGTCCTGGGCATTGAGCGCGACCATCGCCGCCGATACCTCCGGAAGCTGGGAAATCCACCATTTCTTTTTCGCATCGCGCACCACGCGGATCACCGCGCCGGGACGTATCTTGTTCTGGCCCTTCCCGGACAGTGCCCGAGCGGCGAAGCGCAGGCCATCGCCGCTTACCTCGACGTCTTCGCCCGAGAGCAGCTCCGCGCGCACCAGCTTGGCGGTTGCCGACACCACGACCGCGGATTGCAGCTCATCGCTGTCGGGATGCTTGAGCAGGATCTCGGAAATGGCCTGGGCGCGGTCATCGGCGTTCCGCGGCAGATCGATGAAACCTTCCGGGCCGCGGTAGCCGTGCCGGCGGTCGTATTCGATGACGCCGCGCCGCACCGCGTCGTACGCAGCGGTCTGTTCGGCGAAACTCAAGGTGGTATAGACGTTGTAGCCATGGGTATAAACGTCATCCTTGTATTGCGCAACCATGTACTGCCGGACCAGTTCGGCGGCATATTCGGCATGCGTCGTGAAGCGGCGGCGGTCGCCGCGCAGAAGAAGCTTTTCCTGGGCTGACTTTGCATACTGGGCCTCGCTGATATAGCCCAGCTCCCGCATGCGCTTGAGGATGTATTGCTGGCGCTGCTTGGCCCGCGTTGGATTGACGATCGGATTGGCGCTGGCGGGAGCCTTCGGCAATCCTGCCAGCATGGCGGCTTCCGCCACCGTAAGTTCCTGGACAGGCTTGCCGAAATAGACGCGAGCGGCGCTGCCGAAACCGTAGGCCCGCTCGCCCAGATAGATCTGGTTCATATAAAGCTCGAGGATCTGGTCCTTGCTCAGCTTGCGCTCGATCTCGTAAGCCAGCACGATTTCGTGCAGCTTTCGGGCATAGGTCTTCTGGCGGGAAAGGAAGAAAGTGCGGGCAACCTGCATCGTAATGGTCGATGCACCCTGCGAGCGGCTGGAGCGCAGGTTCGCCAGCCCGGCCCTCAATACGCCGATATAGTCGACGCCGCCATGCTCATAGAACCGGTCGTCCTCGATCGCCAGCAAGGCCTTTTTCATGACTTCGGGCATTTGCGCGATCGGTATGAAGTCGCGCCGCTCTTCCCCGAACTCCCCGATCAGCACTTCGTCGGCGGTATAAACACGCAGCGGCATTTTCGGCCGGTAATCGACAAGCGAATCCAGAGACGGCAGATTCGGCATCACGATCAGGGTGACATATCCGAACATGACGAGGCAGACCAGCACCAGGGAGGCGAGAAGGATGGCACCGACTTGTCCAAGCCGGCTGCCAAGCGGCTTGAACAACGAATTGCCAGACCTTGATCGACGCGATGATTTTGCCAACGAAATCCCCTCTTGTAAGAATGATGCACCGTCACTTTAACAGGCTACGTCGTCAGCGATGTAACGCGATGTTACGGTCCCCAACAAGATGGCTTGCCGCGAATTGCTGGTGAACGATTTCCACGAAGAAGTGTTGCGCCGTGACGAATGCGCGCATTGTAATTGCTGCAGGCAAAGGCACGGATGCGATTTTTTGTAGTTTATACATCGACAAGGTAAAGATGGGCAGTGGCGGCAAGGATAAATACCTGTATTTGCCTCCCACCCCATGGCAAACATCTTGCTGGCGGAAGAGACCCGGAATCTTGACATGAGGTGAAGCTGTGAGGCAACCGCCATTCACTGATCGCAGGGAAGCAGGTCGCCATTTGTCGGCGGCATTGAGTTTCCTTCGGCATCGCGCCCCGGTGATTCTCGGCTTGCCCAGGGGTGGCGTGCCGGTCGCTTATGAAATCGCCCTTGCGCTCCAGGCTCCCCTGGATATTCTGCTGGTGCGCAAGCTCGGTTCGCCGCTGTCGCCGGAAATCGGCCTCGGCGCCCTCGCCGAGGGGGATCCGCCGCGCCAGGTCCTGAACGAGGAAATGGTGCGCCGCATGCGTCCGTCGTCATTGTTCCTGGCGCAGGAAATCGAACGCCAGGCACGGGAGCTTCAGCGTCGCCGTCGCCTGTATTGCGGCAACCGCGAGCGCGAACCGCTGACCGGGCGGACCGTCGTCATCGTCGACGACGGCATCGCGACGGGCGGCTCCATGCTGGCCGCGCTGGAGGCCGCTCGCGCGGCGCGGCCCGAGCGCCTGCTCCTGGCTGTACCGGTTGCGCCTGCGGAAACGTTGGAAAAATTGTGTTCGCTTGCCGACGATGCGATCTGCCTGCAGGTGCCTGACGATTTTCGCGCCGTCAGCCAGTTTTATGGCAATTTCGAGCAAACCGGCGACGACGATGTCACGAATCTGCTGGACAAGGCCGCCAGGCGCGGCCTGCCTGCTTTAACCGAAAGGAATGCAAACATGCCAACCGTCTCACAAATCATGGACCATGACGCGACCGTGGTCGGGCCGCACGACAACGTGGCGCGTGCAGCCGGCATCATGCGCGACTGGAAAATCGGCGTGCTGCCGGTATGCGACGGCCGCCGGCTGGTCGGCATGATCAGCGACAGCGATATCCGGCTCGGTACGGCCCGTGAAGGCAGGAGCCAGGAAGAACTCCGCGTTGCGGAACTCATGAGCGAAGAACTGGCCTGGTGCTTCGAGGATGAAAGCATGGGAGCCGTCATGCGGCGCTTCGGCGGCTCCATGCTGGAACGCATTGCCGTGCTGGACCGCGACATGAATCTGGCCGGCATGCTCAATATCGACCGCAGCATGAGCGACCCACGCGTACCGCACGACGGCTCCGAAATCGTGCGCATGAACCGCCTGCCGTCGGACCAGGCAAACGGAAGGTTTTGAAGCTGTGACCATGGATTTCAACCGTCTTAGCAGGCGTGACGCGATACGCCTCATCGCCGCCGCGCTGGGGACCGCCGGTACCGTCGGCGCCCAGGCTGTACCGGCGGGCCCCGGCGGCAATGCCATGCTTTCGCGGCGGATTCCATCCTCCGGCGAAATGCTGCCGGTCATCGGACTCGGGACCTGGCAAACATTCGATGTCGGCAATGGATCGGCCGAGCGGGCACCGCTGGAACAGGTGCTGGCCGCATTCATCGAGGGTGGCGGCAAGCTGATCGATTCCTCGCCGATGTACGGACGCTCGGAGGACGTGGCGGGCGAACTCGCCGAGCGCATGGGTTTGCGCAACAGGCTATTCATCGCGACCAAGGTATGGACTCAGGGAAAGGAAGCGGGAAAAAGGCAGATGGAAGACTCGATGCGCAAGCTCAAGGCCGATCCCATCGACCTGATGCAGGTCCACAACCTGATCGACGTGGAGCGCCATCTGGAAACGCTGAAGGAATGGAAGCGCACCGGCCGGGTGCGGCATATCGGCGTCACGCATTACACCGCCAGCGGCCAGCAGGAGATAGCGCGCGTGCTTGAACGGCATGCGGTCGACTTCGTGCAGATCAACTATTCAGCCGGCGAGCGCGAGGCGGAGCAGCGTCTGCTGCCGCTCGCCGCGGAACGCGGCGTCGCGGTCATTGCCAATCGCCCATTCGCCAGCGGCGAGCTCCTGCGGCGTTTAAAGGGCAAGCCGCTGCCGGCGTGGGCCGCCGAGATCGACTGCGTCAGCTGGGCGCAGGCCCTTCTCAAATACGTGGTGTCGAATCCGGCGGTGCATTGCGCGATCCCGGCAACGGCGAATCCTGTTCACGTGCGCGACAACGTGCGCGCGGGATATGGGCGAATGCCGGATGCGACATTGCGCAAGAGAATCGTTGCCGATGCGATAGCGTAACGCGCAGACTTCGTGCAGGTACGCAGTTTGCTCATGTTTTGCTTTCGCCCATGCGGCGGCGATAAACGATAACAATGGAGAGTGCCATGATGAAAAACTTTACCGACAAATTGTCTCCCAGCATCACGAACATGATTCGCATGGATCATACATCCGTGCTGGAAACCTTCCATCAGTACGAGATGAACTCCGCCCCCCAGACCAAGAAGGCGCTTGTCGGCACCATCTGCATCGCACTGGAAATCCATGCGCAGCTTGAAGAGGAAATCTTTTACCCTGCAATGAGCCATTTGGCGGCGGACACTCCTATCGTAGGCAAGAGCGTTCCGGAGCATAATGAAATGCGGCGGCTGATTGCACAGCTTCGCGCGATGGAAGCAACCGATCCAACTTATGACCAGACCTTCCTGCAATTGATGAAGGATGTCATGCACCACGTCGCCGATGAGGAAACGACCCTGCTGCCCGATGCGGAGCGGCTGATCCCCGACCGCCTCGGCGAACTCGGCATGCAGATGACGAAGCGCCGGCTGCAGCTGATGGCGCCGCGTGCGGGAGAAATGGCCATGAATACCGCGCGTACCTTTCCGACCAGTTCCATGCTGGTAGCGGCAGGCGCGGTACTGGCAGGCACTTATTTCGCCAAGCGCACCATGTCGCGCCACCACTGATAAAGTAGCCGGTCATGCCTGCGGATGGCCGCGGGCTTACAAATCAACAGCGCGGGTACTGGCTCGAAGGCGGGTGCCCGCGTTTTCCTGCAAGGAGGATTATGCGGATTCCGGGATTTCGCGGCCTGAAACCGAGCCTGGTGATCAGAAAAACCATCAGCGACTTCTTCGACGACGACATGACTACCTATGCGTCGGCGCTCGCTTACCAGGTGCTTTTTTCAATTTTTCCCTTCATTATCTTTCTGATCGCCCTGCTCGGCTTTCTGCATCTGTCGGATTTCTTTAACTGGTTGAGGGAACAGGCGCAAGTTTTCTTCCCCAAGGAAGCCATGCCGACGGTCAACCAGGTCATCGACGAGTTGCAGCAGCAGAAAAGCGGATTGCTGTCCTTCGGCGTGATCGCGGCACTGTGGACCGCGTCGGCGGCGGTCCGCGCGACGATGAATGCATTGAACGTTGCCTATAACGTGCGGGAAAGCCGGCCGGCCTGGAAGCTATACCCGCTGTCCATCCTTTATACCCTTGGATTGGCCGCCCTGCTGATCGTCGCTGCCGCACTGCTGATCGTCGGACCCCAGGCCATCCAGTGGCTGGCGCACTGGGTCGGGCTGGAGCAGCTGTTCGTGACATTGTGGGCATGGCTGCGCTGGCCGGCCGCGCTCTTCCTGCTGATGCTGTCCGTTGCCATCATCTATTACGCCGCACCGAACGTGCGCCACGAATTCCGCCTGATTTCACCGGGTGCCCTGCTCGCCGTCCCGATATGGATCGCCGCCTCGATCGGGTTCAATTACTATGTGAGCAATTTCGGCAATTACAGTGCGATGTACGGCAGCGTCGGCACGATCATCGTGCTACTGCTGTTTTTCTTCATCTCGGCGGCCGTGCTGCTGTTCGGCGCGGAACTCAATTCCGTGGTCGAACAGAACGCCGGCAATACCCGCGCGAACGATCCGCAAGAGTTGCGTTGACGTCCATCCCCTAGCTTCCACACGAATCCATGCGAACACTGCAATTAAACGACGGCCCGGAAGTCCCCGTACTCGGCCAAGGCACCTGGTGCATGGCTGAAGAAACGCGTCGGCGCGGGGCAGAAATTGCCGCACTGCGCGCGGGCATCGATCTCGGCATGACGCTGATCGACACTGCGGAAATGTACGGAGACGGTGCATCGGAATCACTGATCGCGGAAGCCCTCGCGGGCAGGCGCAGCGACATCTTCCTGGTCAGCAAGGTATTGCCGCATCATGCAAGCCGGCAAGGCACCATCGCCGCCTGCGAGCATAGCCTGCGCAGACTGGGCACCGATTATCTGGATTTGTATCTCCTGCACTGGCGCGGGAACATACCCCTGGAAGAAACGCTGGAAGCCCTTCAGGCATTGGTGCGTAGCGGCAAGATCCGCCGATGGGGCGTGAGCAACTTCGATGTGGATGACATGGAAGAGCTCGAACGACTTGCCGGAAGCAACAGGCCCGCAGTGAACCAGGTGCTGTACAACCTGAGCCGCCGCGGCATCGAATTCGATCTGATTCCCTGGTGCGCCCGGCGGGGTATCGCGGTGATGGCCTATTCGCCGATCGAACAGGGCCGCCTGCTGGGCCATCCCTGCTTGCGCCGGATCGCCGAACGACACCAGGCGAGTGCCGCGCAGATCGCGCTCGCATGGGTGCTGCGCCAGCAGGGAATGATCGCCATCCCAAAATCAGGCAAGGTCGACCATGTGGCCGACAATCGCCATGCGCTGGAATTGCAGCTTGGGGCAGACGATCTGGCGGAACTGGACCGCGCATTCCCGCCGCCGTCGAAACCGCAGCCACTGGAAATGATTTGATTCGGTCTTTCCCGCTTATTTTCCTGCTTATCCCGCGAGCAGTGAATCGACGATCGCGTAACCCTTGACGAAGCCGGCCTCGACCGCGGCCTCTCTAGTCGGATAATCGCCGTTATCGCCCGACGCGGCCGTCAGCTCGCTCTCGTAGCTGGCATCCTCCCCCGGCTGCGAGATGCGAACGCTGAAATCCCATGCCGTGCCGGCGTCGTCGTGCGCCAGCGGGGTCACGTGCACTTCCATGCCCTTGTATTCCTCGGTCTGCCAGTCCTGCTCGAATGCCATCGCCGCCGCCCGTGTGTATGACTATAATGCGCAAATCCTAGCGCGCCCGGGGCCGGCGGCGGTTGAGAAATCTCACCGCTGGGCCGTATCGACGGCATTGCTTGCGTTCGCTGCCCTCGTAACATGTGTCGAATGAGATGCATCCGATTCCCTGCGTCGCCGTGCGAGATCGACGTAATAGGCAAGGCTGGCGGGATTGCTCATCGCATCCGGATTGGCCACTTCTTGCACCGCCATGCCGAGCAGGAGCTTCTTGACCGGCAGTTCCATCTTCTTGCCGGACAGCGTGCGCGGAATTTCCGGCACCTCGAAGACTTCATTGGGCACATGGCGCGCGGACAGCGCGGTCCGAATGCTCGCGTTGATCCTCGCGACCAGGGAATCATCCAGCGCGGCGCCCGGACGCAGCACGACGAACAGCGGCATGTAGGATTCGCGCCCCAGGTATTCCAGGTCCACCACCAGGCTGTCGAGGACTTCCGGCAGCGCCTCGACCACGCGGTAAATCTCGCTGGTTCCCATGCGCACGCCATGGCGGTTGATGGTCGTGTCGGATCTTCCATAGATGATCGCGCCGCCTCGCGGCGTGATGCGCAGCCAGTCTCCATGCCGCCACCATCCGGGATACATGTCGAAATAGCTGTCGTGATAGCGCCGTCCGTCCGGATCGTTCCAGAAGAACAGCGGCATCGACGGCATGGGCCTGGTCACGACGAGTTCTCCGACCGCATCATCGAGAGGCTTGCCCTGTTCATCCATTGCGTAGACCGCCACGCCGAGACTGCGGCATTGCATTTCCCCCGCATACAGGGGCAGGATCGGGCAGGCTCCTACGAAGGATGCCGCGACGTCGGTGCCGCCGCTGATGGAAGCCAGCAGGATATCCGGACCCAGCTGCTGGTAGATCCATGCGAAGGCATCGGCCGACAGCGGCGAACCGGTCGAGCCGACGGTATGCAGACCATCGATGCGCGCCAGCTTGCGCGGTTCGATGCCGGCTTTCATGCAATTGGCGTAATAGGCAGCGCCGGCGCCGAATACGGTCAGGTCGGCTTCCTCGGCGAACTTCCATAAGGTGCCGAGATCGGGATAGCCGGGGTTGCCGTCATAGACCGCAATGGTGGCGCCGACCAGCAGCCCGGTGACCTGGGAATTCCACATGATCCAGCCGGTCGTGGAAAACCACATAAAGCGGTCCTCTTCGCCTATGCCGTTCAGCAGCGCCTGCCCTTTCAATGACTCGAGCAGGGTTCCGCCCTGGCCGTGGACGATGGGCTTGGGCATGCCGGTGGTTCCGGAGGAATACACAACCCACAGCGGATGGTCGAACGGCAGCTGTTCGAAGCGCATCTCGTCGTCGCCCGCGATCAGATCATCCCAGCGATGTGTATCGGGCAACGCCGCCTCCCGGTCCAGGTAAGGCAGCAGGACGACATGCTCCAGCGTCGGCAGCGACCGGGCCAGCTCCGTGACCACGTCGAGCCGGTCGAAGTCCTTGCCGCCGTAGCGATAGCCATCCACCGCGAACAGGACCTTGGGCGAGATCTGGCCGAAGCGGTCAAGCACGCTGGGCGTACCCATGTCGGGCGAGCAGCTGGACCAGATCGCGCCGAGGCTGGCGCAGGCATAGAAGGCAATAACGGTTTCCGGAATGTTTGGCAGATAGGATACGACGCGGTCGCCCGGCTGCACGCCCATGCCGCGCAAGGCATTTGCCATCGCGCCGATCTGGCGCCGCATGTCGCGCCAGGAGAGCCGTACGGTGGAACGCACCTCCGAGCGGCCGATGATGGCGATGCGGTCAAGGTCGTTCTCGTGGAAACGGAACAGTTGCTCGGTAATGTTCAGGCGCGAGCCTTCGAACCATTTCGCCCCGGGCATCCTGTCGCCGTCGAGCACACGGGAATAAGGCGCGGAGTGGCGGACGTCGAAATACTGCCAGACCGATTCCCAGAAATCCTCCAGGCTATCGACCGACCATTGCCACAAGGCCTGGTAGTCGCCGAAATGCAATGCTTTATCACGTCCCAGCCACTGCATGTAATCGTGCAGGCGGCTGCGTTCGATTCTTTCCTTGCCGGGTGTCCAAAGCAATACGGGTTGTTCCTGGCTCATCGTCGTCTCCTGTTTGTTGTTTGCGAGTATGCCGTTACACCTTCCTGACCATTATCCTTTCAACGCCGCACGCTTGCGCAGGCGGCTGCTGAAATTCAGCGCCGCCGCCAGCACCCCCAGGCCGCCGGCCAGCATCACGTTGACCGTGCCGATCCGCTCCACCAGCACGCCGGCGATGCCGACCCCGACCGACTGGCCGAGGAAGAAACTCGACGCAAAGGCGGCCACCGCCGCGCCGCGCCGCTCCGGGGCCATCTGCGTGGCATTAATCTGCAGGGTATTGTGAAACATGTAGAAACCGAGGCCCGCCAGAAAGCAGGCGCCCACGGCCCACCACCAGACCGGCGCCAGGCCGATGGTCCACAGCGACAGCGCAAGAAAGCCGCCTCCCCAGCGCGAAAGGCCGACTTCCCCAAGTCGTTGCACCAGGATCCGCGACAGCATTGCGAACACGAAGCCGCCAAGGCCGAACAGCATCACCAGCGCCCCGGATGCGGTCAGGGACAGGCCAAAGGTGTGATGGACATGCGATGCTATGAAGGCAAAGGCGCCGTACAGGAATGCGCCCTCAAGAAAGACGATAGTCAGCACCATGCGGGCCCAGGGCTGGGACAGCACCTGCCGGAACTCGCCCACCATGCGCGGAATGGCCGCGCCTTCTGCTCGATGCTGGCGGCGCGCATGGGCCGGCAGCGTACGATCAAGGTAAAGCAGCGCGATGCCGACGGCCAGGAACAGGACGGCGATCAACAGGAACGGCAGGCGCCAATTGCCCGCATCCGCCGCAAGCCCGCCCACCAGCACGCCGGCGGAGAGGCCGAGAATCTGCCCGATCAGGAAGCGCGCGAGCACAGGCTGCCGGTCCTCATAGGCAATCACGTCGCCGATCCAGGCCATGGACAGCGGAATGATGGAAGCCGCCGTGGCACCCGCAAGCAGGCGCGCGAACAACAGCAAGGAAAAATCCGGCGCCAGGCCGCAGAATGCGGAAGTCACCGCGCAGGCCAGCGAGCCGCAGGCAATGATGAAATATTTCCCGTAGCGGTCGCCCAGCGGACCGAACAGCAGTTGCGACAGCCCGTAGGCAATCGAGAATACCGTGATGACCAGCGAGACATTGCCCAGCGATAGCCCGAACTCCCTTGCCAGCTGGGGCAGCATGGGATCGGATACGCGCAGCGAAACGCCGCTGCCGAATGCGGCGAGCGACAGCAGCGGAACGGCCAGCTTGGGAATCGCTTGGACCGGCGCCTCAGGGTTTGCTGAGGTCTCGTGTTTTGGTATGGCTTGATCGGTCGGCGTCATGAATCGGCAGTTGAAAGCAGGCGGCCGCGCACCGGTCTATGCCGGAAAGCGCGGTCCGTGCCGACCATTCTAGTGGGAATCCGGATCGCGCGTATCTGGAGCGCTTTCGGTCTGCCTTCAGTCCGGTCGCTTCATCCTGCAGCTCGTCGGCAGCATGGTGCTTGCCAGCGGCAGGTAACGCTCGGTCTTGAAGCCGTAGCCGCTGCCTTCGTTATCGAAGCGCACCGAGCCATCGCTTGTCTTGCGCATCACCGATACATAGAGGGGCTGCATCAGCTGATGGTCGTCGGCGCGCATTATCGCCTCATGGAAGGCATTCTTGTAGCGCGCGCCTTCCATCGCCTTCGCCACTGCGGCCGCTTCAGTGCTGCCGGCTTTTTCAATGGCGGCGGCCAGCATTTCGATCATCAGGTGCATGCGCATGTGCACGTAATCGTCCTCCGGCTGCGGATAGCGGCGGCGGAAGCTTTCATAGTAGGCGTCGCTCGGGGAGTTCGCGATCCCCTGCCCGGAGTTCGGATGCCACTCGGCCACCGCGCGCACGCGTCCCACGCCGGCTTCACCAATGGCTGCCGGCGCACCCAGGCCGTTGCCGTAAAAGGTATAGAACTTGACGTTGAGCCCGCCTTCCCGAGCCGCCTTCACCAGCAGCGTCAGATCGTTGCCCCAGTTGCCGGTTACCACCGTATCGGCGCCGCTGGCCCTGATCTTTGCGATATAGGGGGTGAAGTCCTTGATCTTGCCGATCGGATGGAGCTCGTCGCCGACGATTGCGATATCGGGACGCTTGGCTCCGATCTGCGCGCGCGCCGACCGCGCCAGCTGCTGGCCGAAACTGTAGTCCTGGCCAATCAGGTAGACCCGTTTTGCCGAGCTGTCGTCCTTGATGACTTCCGTCAGCGCATGCATGCGCATGTCGGCATGGGCATCGAAACGGAAATGCCAGAAACTGCATTTCTCGTTGGTCAGCGTCGGGTCCACCGCCGAATAGTTCAGGAACAGCACTCGCTGCGCGGGCATGCGCTGATTGTGCTTGTCGACGCCATCGATCAGCGCAGCCGCCACCGCCGAGCTGTTACCCTGCGTGACGAAGCCGATGCGCTGGTCGGTCAGCTGCCGCAATGCGATCAGCGACTCCTCGACGCCCTGCTTGTTATCGATGCTGACCAGTGCCAGCGGCCTGGCGCCGTCCGGCAGCCGGACCCCGCCCTTGGCATTGATGCGTTCGATGGCGAACTGCAGGTTGCGCGCGACCGCCTGCCCGGCGTTGGCAAACGGCCCGGACATGCCTTCTATCATGCCGATGCGGATGGGTTCGGCCGCCTGCGACAAGGCGCAGACGAACAATGCGGCGAGCGGAAGTAGCTTGGTCTTGAGAATCTGCTTTGACATGGAGGGGAACTGCTTGAGTGCTGAGGAAGGTAAAACCAGCCGGAGAACCGGCCGGGAGTCTGCAGCGTGCCAGGAAGGAGAGCCCGACGCACCGGAAGGAGCAGCCGCCAAGCGGTCCGCTCCGGTCCGATTATTCGAAATCGAGCATGTGGCCCAGCTTTTCCTGCTTGGTGCGCAGGTAGCTGATGTTGTGCGGCGTATGCGCGGTCAGCACCGGAACGCGTTCGATGACATTGACGCCGTATTCGGCGAGCTTCATCATCTTGCGCGGATTGTTGGTCATCAGGCAGATCGACTTGATACCCAGGTCGCTCAAGATATGCGCGGCCACCTGATAGTCGCGGATATCGACCGGCAGGCCGAGGTCGAGGTTGGCTTCGACCGTATCGCGCCCCTGGTCCTGCAACTGGTATGCGCGGATCTTGTTCGCGAGGCCGATCCCGCGGCCCTCGTGGCCGCGCAGGTAAACCACCACGCCCTGTCCGGCCGAGGAAATCTTGGCCAGTGCGGCATCGAGCTGTTCGCCGCAATCGCAACGCATGGAGCCGAGAACGTCGCCCGTCAGGCATTCGGAATGCACGCGGACCAGCACGCGCTCCTGGTCTTTCAGGTCGCCCTTGACGATGGCGACATGTTCGACCGTCTCGCCGACGGGCTGGTACACGTGGATACGGAACTCGCCGTGCCGTGTCGGCAGCAGCGAAGAAACGATGTGATCAAAAATCCTGGCGGAGCCGGCGGTCGCCGTTTGTTGCTCTCCGTTGTTGTTCATTATGCAGTGTCCTAAAAACGCCAGCCCGAAGTTTAACCGAAAGATTCTCAACTGAAAGATTCGGGCGGCTTGCGCTCGGCGGGCAGCGGAATCCATTCGGTTTCATCCGGCACTTTGCCAAACTCCTGGGAACGCCACCTCTCCTTGGCTTCCTCGATCGCTTCCCTGCTGCTGGAGACAAAATTCCACCAGACGAAGCGGTCGCCGTCCATCGGGGCGCCGCCAAGCAGCATCAGCCGCGCGCGGGTGGCAGCCTCTATTGTAATTTCCCGGGCGTCTTCCGGTACAGCCATGTGGTTCTCGGCCAGCGGCGCGCCGTCAACCGTCACCTGACCTTCGACGGCATAGACGGCGCGCTGCGCATGTTCTGCCGGCAAGGGAAAGGAAGAACCGGCATCCATTTCCACGGCGAGGTAGAACATGTCGGAATAGGTGCGCGCAGGCGCCGTTTGGCCATAGGCAGAGCCCACGATCAGGCGCATTGTCACGCCGGGATATTGAATAACGGGCAAGCTTTCCGCCGGATGGTGTTCGAATGCGGGCTCGGCCCGTTCGTCCGCCTTCGGCAGCGCCACCCAGGTCTGTATGCCGTGCAGCGTCCCGCCGCTCTGGCGGAGTCGTTCCGGGCTGCGCTCGGAATGGGCGATTCCGCGTCCGGCGGTCATCCAGTTGACGTCGCCGGGACGGATTTCCTGAACGGTGCCCAGCGAATCCCGGTGCTGGATGGCGCCGTCAAAGAGATAAGTGACCGTTGCCAGGCCGATATGCGGATGCGGCCTTACATCCAGTCCCGTGCCGGGGTCGAACACGGCCGGACCCATGTGATCGAAGAAAATGAAAGGCCCAACCATCTTGTGCGGATGGCTGGGCAGCAGACGGCGAACTGTGAAGCCGTCGCCAAGATTCTTGACGTGCGGCTTAACGAGAGCAAGCGGGTTGGCGGCCATGGAATTCACTCCTCGGAGAAGATATCTCCTGCATTATCCACTCAAGCGGCGGCCTGCGTGAAATTACCCTGCTGGAAATCCCTGATTGCCTGTTCGACTTCCTCCAGAGTATTCATCACGAACGGCCCGTATTGGGTCACTGGCTCATGCAGCGGCCGTCCCGCCAGCAGCAGAAAGCGCGCGCCGCCCGCCTCCGCCTTCACTTCCACCAGGTCGCCCGGCGACAGGATGCCAGCGCTTTGCGGATTGAGCCGTCTCGGCGCATCGGCGGCACCGACCTGCACGCTGCCTTCGTAGGTATAAAGAAAGACGTTGTATCCGGCATTGACCGCATGCGCAAACCGCGCGCCTTCCGGCAGGTGGACGTCGAAATACAACGGGTCCGTTGTCAGCCCCTGTATCGGTCCATCGACCGAACTGCCTTCCTGCGCCAGCGTGCCGGCAATCACCTTGACGCTGCCTTCCCCGGCAAGCGGCGCAACCGGAATCTCCGATGCCGGAATATCGCGATACCCTGCCGGCTTCATCTTTTCCTTTGCCGGCAGGTTGATCCAGAGCTGGAAACCGCGCATGCGCCCCTCTTCCTGCTGGGGCATCTCGGAGTGAATGATGCCGCGCCCGGCGGTCATCCACTGCACGCCGCCGCTCATCAGCTCGCCGACATTGCCGAGGTGGTCTTCATGCCGCATGTGACCGTCCAGCATGTAGGTGACGGTTTCGAAGCCGCGGTGCGGATGCGGCGGAAAGCCCGCGATATAGTCGCCCGGATTCTCGGATGAGAATTCGTCGAGCATCAGGAACGGGTCGAGACGGCTGCCCTTCCCCTGGCCAAGGGTGCGGCGCAGCTTGACGCCCGCGCCATCGGAAGTCGCCATGCCTGCAATCACGCGCTGCAGCGAGCGGGAAACAACGGTGGTGTCCATGATGATGTCCTTCCTGTCGGTTGGTTTAATAGAGTTTATGCGGCGGCGCGCAGCGGCTCGACTAACTGGCCGATCGCGCCGCCGGCTTCGGCCAGCGCCTTTTGCTTGCTTTCGTCGCCCATGGCCAAACCTTCGGCATAGACGAATTCCACATCGGTGAGACCGATGAAGCCCAGGAAATCGCGTACATAGGCGGTCTGGCTGTCGCGAGGCGTGCCGGCATAGAGGCCGCCCCGGGCTGCGAACACATAGACTTTCTTGTTCTGCAGCAGGCCTTCAGGGCCGTTTGCGGTATAGCGGAAGGTGACGCCGGCGCGCGCCACGTGATCGAAGTATGCCTTCAGCGTCGAAGGAATGCCGAAGTTGTACATGGGCAGGCCGAGTGCAATCACATCCGCGCTGCGCAATTCATCGATCAGGCGATCCGAGAAGTCAACCACTGCCTGCTGTTCCGGGGTGCGTGCATCGGCGGCGGCCAGGAATGCGCCGAAGCGCTCGGCTGTCAGGTGCGGCACCGGCTCGGCTGACAGGTCGCGTCTGACGACCTGTCCTTGCGGATTGGCGTCTTGCCAGGCCGCGACGAACTTGTCGCTCAGCTGGCTGGATTGACCGTTGCCGGCAAAGAGGCTGGAATTGATCTGAAGAAGCGTTGTCATGTTTTTTTCTCCTGGTGATGTGTGGGTGAGTTCATTAAACTATTTATTCAGACGATAAAAAAGTAGAATGATTAGCTCTAACCTATCTATTCATCTGATAAATCGTTCCGAAACACCATGGATACTCAATACATCACCCTTGAGCAGTGGCGCACCCTGGTTACCGTGGTCGACACCGGCGGTTATGCCCAAGCGGCGGAAGTCCTGCATAAAAGCCAGTCGTCGGTCACTTATGCGGTGCAGAAGATCGAAGCCCTGCTCGGCGTCAAAGCCTTTGAAATCCAGGGAAGAAAGGCCGTCCTGACCCCCACCGGGCAGTTTCTCCACCGGCGTGCGCGGGCGCTGCTGGAAGAAGCGGCGACACTGGAGCGGGCGGCGAAGCGCTTGTCGGCGGGGTGGGAAGCGGAAATCAGGATCGCTGCGGAAATCATTTTCCCGAGCTGGATGCTGCTGGCGTGCTTCGACAAGCTGGGAGAGGAAAGCCCGCATACCCGTATCGAATATCTTGAATCCGTTTTGGGCGGAACCATGGAAGCGCTGCTGACCGGACAGGTCGACCTGGCGATCACCAACCAGGTGCCGCCAGGATTTCTCGGCATGCCATTGATGCAGCTGCGCTTCATTCCAGTGGCGAGCCCGTCACACCCGCTGCATCAGCTTGCGCGTGAACTGACGCTGGAAGACCTGCGGGGGCAGCGCCACCTGGTAGTCAGGGAATCAGGCAGCCGCCGGGATACGCGGGTCGCCTCGCTGGAAGCGCCGCAGCGCTGGACCGTCAGCCATACCGCGACTTCGATTGAAGCGGTGAAGCTGGGCTTCGGATTTGCATGGTTTCCCGAGGAGAAAATTCGCAATGAGTTAGGTGACGGCAGCCTGAAGCCGCTCCCGATGCGCGACGGTGCGGAGCGCTTCACGCAGCTCTATCTCGTTCTTGCCGATCCTGACAGCGCCGGCCCGGGAACCAGGCGACTTGCCGAAATCATCCGCTTCGCGGTGGCGCATGAATGCATGCGCTTCAGCGACCAGAAGGCTGCACCGATCAAAATGCAATCGCAGTTGCCGGCAACCACCGGCGATATGTCCGACTAAAGATCCGGCAAACCTGGCAAACGGATTCAGCGCCTGCCGGCAAGAACGGCTTTGATTTCCCCGGCGAAGGAAGCAAAGTCGATCGGCTTTTCGATGTAGCCATCGCAGCCCGCGGCCAGCATGCGCTCACGATCACCCTTCATCGCCGATGCGGTAAGGGCGACCACCGGTATGTCGCGGGTGCTCTCGTCCGCCTTCAGGATCGCGGTCGCTTCCATGCCATCCATGTCCGGCAACTGCATGTCCATCAGGATCAGATCCGGGCGTTCGGACCGCGCGAGTTCGATGCCCTTGCGCGCATCCTCCGCCTGCAATGGCGCATGCCCGGTGCTGCTCACCAGCAGTACTGCAAGTTTCATGTTGGCGGGAGAGTCTTCGATGATCAGTATTTTTGGCATGATAGGTGTTGCATGACGAACCGGATTGCCGCAGTTGCGGAAGAGCGTGCGCGCCTGATTGAATCCTTGCACTCCAACGGGCACGCTATTCTAACCGTTTCGTTTGACTCCACACCCTGCAGCGCTGCGCAAGGCGGGTAATAATCGGACATGCGACATCAATGAAAACCAGTGCATCTACAGGAAGCCGCCATGCCCGAGTCGACTGCAAAAGCACCACCTGCAAAAACCCAATACCTGATCATAGGCGCCGGCATTGCCGGTGCGTCGATTGCCTATTGGCTGGCTCCGCATGCGTCGGTCATGCTGCTGGAGCAGGAA
This sequence comes from Noviherbaspirillum album, assembly GCF_035916955.1. Lineage (NCBI taxonomy): Bacteria > Pseudomonadati > Pseudomonadota > Betaproteobacteria > Burkholderiales > Oxalobacteraceae > Noviherbaspirillum > Noviherbaspirillum album. The sequence continues at coordinate 41,687 of NZ_JAWIIV010000006.1, forward strand.
TCGCAGCCGGGCTACCACAGTACCGGACGCTCCGCGGCGCTGTTCATGGAAAGCTACGGGCCGGAACAGGTACGGGCATTGACATGCGCGAGTCGCGCATTCCTTGACCAGCCACCGCCAGGCTTTGCCGATCATCCGATCCTGACGCCGCGCGGTGCAATGATGGTCGGCGCGCAAGGCCAGGCCGATCTCCTCGATGAACATGAAGCGACGGTGCGCTCGGTATCGCAGCACGCCAGGCGGCTGAGCGCGGACGACGCTTGCGCGCTGGTGCCTGTGTTGCGGCCGGGGGCGGTGCTGGGCGCGGTCTATGAGCCGGATGCCGCGGATATCGATGTGCATGCGCTGCACCAGGGTTACCTGCGAGGAGCACGGGCGGCTGGCGCATTGCAGGTATGCGATGCAAGGGTCGCCGCGCTGAACTACGAGCGCGGCCTTTGGACCGTCACTGCCTCTGGCAGGCAATACTGCGCCGAAGTCATCATCAATGCCGCCGGCGCCTGGACCGACATGGTCGCCGAACTCGCGGGAGCGGCTCCCATCGGGCTCGTTCCGAAACGCCGCTCCGCCTTCACGTTTCTTCCGCCAGGCGGCATGGATGTATCCCGCTGGCCGATGTTCATCGGCGTCGACGAGTCTTATTACGTCAAGCCGGATGCGGGCATGCTGCTTGGCTCTCCGGCCAATGCCGATCCGGTCGCGCCGCATGACGTGCAAGCAGAAGAGCTTGATGTCGCACTGGCGATCGATCGCATCCAGAGCATGACCACGATGACAATACGTCGACCGCAGCGTGTCTGGGCGGGTCTGCGCTCCTTCGTTGCCGATGGCAGTCTGGTCGGCGGCTTTGATGCGCAACGTCCTAACTTTTTCTGGGCCGCCGCACAAGGAGGCTATGGCATACAATCTTCCGCTGCGGCCGGACACCTGTATGCATCAATGCTTCTCGGAAACGCATTACCTACCTATCTGCAAGATTTCGGTGTGATGCCCATGGCGCTCAGCCCCAATCGACTTCGTTAGCTTTTCCAAAACTATTCCAGCTTTTTCCGCCCTTTTATTTCTTGTGCGAAATGAACAGCGGCAATTCCGTTTCCCTCAAAAAACACTTTCCTTGATTTACCACTTTTCGAAGGGAAATCGGGAACATTGCCATGGCTATTGCTTCTAAACAGGCCTCGAAACACCTGTGCAAAAAATCTTGAATAAATGCATTTCTCGCTGAAAAGACACTTTCCTACGCTCAATTAAATTCATGCTCAGGGACATGTAACGCTTCGCAACCGCATCGGCCAAACGCCGAGCGCATTCCTGCTGGGCAAATCGCCGGTCGTCCACATCCATGACGGCTGTTTGAATGAACTCTAACAAAGAGCCTGCCCAGATCACGCAGCTCAACTACGAGAAAAAAAGTGCGCACACCGAAAATCCTGCTCGTCAACGACCATCCCGCCAGCCTGCTCGCTCTCAAAACCTTGTTGGTCAATTCGCCGCAAGGACAAGACTATGAACTGATCACCGCCACCTCCGGCGCCGAAGCCTTGCGCGCGGTGCTGGATCATGAATTCGCAGTCATTCTGCTCGACGTCAGCATGCCCGGCATGGACGGCTTCGAAACGGCGGAGACCATCCACTCGCATCCTCGCTCGGCATCCGTTCCCATCATCTTCATCACCGCGCACTATGCGGATGAAATGAACCGGCTCAAGGGGTATCAGCACGGCGCGGCCGATTACCTCATCAGCCCGGTGATTCCCCAGATCCTGCAGAGCAAGATCGCGGTCTTCATCGAACTGGCGAAGAAAAACCTGGAACTGGAAGCACAGAAGGAAGCACTGGCGATGATGAACCGTGATCTCCAGGTACAGCAGATGCAGGACCTCAAGCGCATCAACGCGGCGCTCGAATCCGAGATCATCGAACGGCGCCAGGCGGAAGAGCGCGCGCATGAACTGGCCACGCGCGATCCGCTGACCAGTCTCATGAACCGCCGCTCGCTGACCGATCGCCTCGAGCATGCCATCGCGGTCTCCGCGCGTTATGGCCAGCGGCTCGCACTGCTGTTTCTCGACCTCGACAAGTTCAAGGGCATCAACGATGCGTTCGGACACGATGCCGGCGACGACCTGCTGCTCCAGGCCGCGGAGCGCATCAGCGGATGCGTGCGCGAATCGGATATCGTCGCCCGGCTGGGCGGCGACGAATTCGTCGTGCTCATGGAAGCACTGCCTGCCTATTCTTCCGCGGCCGAGGTCGGCCGCAAGATTGTCAGCGCCATCGACACGCCCTTTCATATCGGTTCCCAAACCATCAAGACCTCGGCCAGCGTCGGCATCGCTCTCTATCCGCAGGACGGCAACACCAGCCAGTCGCTGATGCGCAGCGCGGACCTTGCGATGTACCACGCCAAGCAGGAGCAGCGCGGCAGCATCCAGTTCTTCCATGAAGAACTCAACATGAAAATGCTGGAGCGCACCCGCCTCGAGCAGGAACTGCGGCATGCGCTGGAAAACGATGAGTTCGAGCTGTACTACCAGCCGAAAGTCGAGGCGCGCACCGGCCGCATTGCAGGCGTGGAAGCGCTTCTGCGCTGGCACCATCCGCGCCTCGGCCTGCTGAGCGGCGGACAGTTCATCGGCGCGGCGGCGGATACCGGCCAGCTGGTGCCGATCGGGGAATGGGTGATTGAAGCCGCCTGTGCGCAATCGCGCCGCTGGCTCGATGCCGGGCTGTGCTTTCCATCGATACCTATCGCGGTCAATGTCGCCATTCCCCAGATCTATGCCGATCTTCCGGAAGTGATCGAACGGCATCTCCGCAAGTACGACGTACCCTCTTCCAGCCTGCAGCTTGAAATCACCGAATCGCTGGTGATCCGCGACGTCGAGAAAGCCACCTCGGTGCTACGCGAAATCAGCGAAAGCGGCATCACCATCGCCATCGACGACTTCGGCACCGGCTACTCCTCGCTATCCGTACTCAAGGCGCTGCCGATCGACATCCTCAAGATCGACCAGTCATTCGTGCGCGACCTCGGCAAGGACCTTGGCGACCACGCCATTGTCGAAGCCATCGTCAACATGGCGCGCGCCCTCGCGCTGCGCGTGGTTGCCGAAGGTGTCGAAACACATGAACAGCTTTCCATCTTGCGCGACCTCGGTTGCGACGAGCACCAGGGCTATTACTACAGCCGCCCTCTTCCCGCCCACGTTTTTGCCGAACAGATGCTGCACACCAGCGCTGCATAAGGCAAGCTCGCGCCCCCAAGTACGCCGGGTACTCCCTTTAAAGAATTTGCCGCCCCATGGATATGAGAACCGAAACCAATGACGACCTAGACGTCAAGGTCCTGCTGACCACGCTGAAGTCGCTCAAGAAAGGCGATTTCACCGCCCGCATGCCGTCCGACTGGACCGGCCTTGCGGGCAAGGTTGCCGATACCCTGAACGAAATCATCGACACCAATCAGCAGATGGCCGAAGGGATCACCCATGCGAGCCGGGTGGTCGGACGCGAAGGCCGCCTTACGCACCGGGCGTCTCCGCTCAATCTCTGCGGCGGCTGGGCCACCATGGTCAATTCCATCAACGCACTGATTGACGATCTGGTGCGGCCGACCACGGAAATGGCGCGCGTCATCGGTGCCGTGGCCAAGGGCGACCTGTCGCAGACGATGTCGCTCGACGTGGACGGACGCCCTTTGAAAGGCCAGTTCCTGCTGGCGGCGACCACCGCTAACCGGATGGTGGACCAGCTTGGCTCGTTTGCTTCGGAAGTCACGCGCGTGGCGCGCGAGGTCGGCACCGAGGGCAAGCTCGGCGGCCAGGCCAACGTACCCGGCGTGGCGGGCACATGGAAAGACCTGACCGACTCGGTCAATTCCATGGCCGGCAACCTGACTTCGCAGGTGCGCAATATCGCGGACGTGACGACGGCCGTGGCGAACGGCGACCTGTCGAAGAAGATCACCGTCGATGTGCGCGGCGAAATCCTGCAGCTGAAGGACACCATCAACACCATGGTGGATCAGCTGCGATCCTTTGCGTCCGAGGTCACGCGCGTGGCGCGCGAGGTCGGCACCGAAGGCCGGCTTGGAGGCCAGGCGGATGTGCCTGGCGTGGGCGGAACATGGAAGGACCTGACCGACAACGTGAATTTCATGGCGTCGAACCTGACCGCACAGGTGCGAAACATCGCCGAGGTGACCACGGCGGTGGCTAACGGCGATCTGTCGAAAAAAATCACCGTGGACGTCAAGGGCGAGATCCTGCAGCTCAAGGACACCATCAACGTGATGGTCGATCAGCTGGGCTCGTTCGCCTCTGAAGTCACGCGGGTGGCGCGCGAGGTCGGCACCGAAGGCAAGCTGGGCGGCCAGGCGCAGGTCAAGGGCGTGGCTGGCACCTGGAAGGACCTGACCGATTCCGTGAACTCGATGGCCGGCAATCTGACCGGGCAGGTACGAAACATTGCCGATGTCACCACCGCGGTGGCCAACGGCGATCTGTCGAAGAAGATTACCGTCGACGTCAAGGGCGAAATCCTCGAGCTCAAGAACACCATCAACGTCATGGTCGACCAGCTCAACTCCTTCGCCTCGGAAGTCACGCGCGTGGCGCGCGAGGTGGGTACCGACGGCCGCCTCGGCGGACAGGCAAACGTGCCCGGCGTGGCGGGCACCTGGAAGGACCTGACCGACTCGGTCAATTCGATGGCGGGCAATCTCACGGGCCAGGTGCGCAACATCGCCGACGTCACCACCGCGGTAGCCAACGGCGATCTGTCTAAGAAAATCACCGTTGACGTCAAGGGCGAAATCCTCGAGCTCAAGAACACGATCAACACCATGGTCGACCAGCTCAGCTCATTCGCCTCCGAAGTCACGCGCGTTGCACGCGAGGTCGGCACCGAAGGCAAGCTGGGCGGCCAGGCGTATGTGCCCGGCGTGGGCGGCACCTGGAAGGACCTGACCGACAACGTGAACTTCATGGCGTCGAACCTCACGGGCCAGGTGCGAAACATCGCGGAAGTGACCACGGCCGTGGCGCGCGGCGACCTCTCGAAGAAGATCACCGTACATGTCCGGGGCGAGATCCTGGAACTGAAGGACACCATCAACGTCATGGTGGACCAGTTGTCATCATTCGCATCGGAAGTCACGCGGGTGGCGCGCGAGGTCGGCACCGAGGGCAAGCTGGGCGGCCAGGCCAACGTGCCTGGCGTGGCCGGCACCTGGAAGGACCTGACCGACTCGGTCAACTCGATGGCCGGCAACCTGACGGCGCAGGTTCGAAACATTGCTGACGTCACCACCGCCGTGGCGAACGGCGATCTGTCGAAGAAGATCACCGTCGACGTTCGCGGCGAGATCTACGAGCTGAAAAACACCATCAATGTGATGGTGGACCAGTTGAATTCTTTCGCCTCCGAAGTGACGCGCGTAGCGCGCGAAGTGGGCACCGAAGGCAAGCTCGGCGGCCAGGCGCAGGTCAAGGGAGTGGGCGGGACATGGAAGGACCTGACCGACAACGTCAATTTTATGGCGTCGAACCTGACCGGCCAGGTGCGAAACATCGCCGAAGTGACCACGGCGGTGGCTCGCGGCGACTTGTCGAAGAAGATCACGGTGGACGTCAAGGGCGAGATCCTGGAACTCAAGAACACCATCAACGTGATGGTGGACCAGCTGTCTTCCTTCGCCTCTGAAGTCACGCGGGTGGCGCGCGAAGTCGGCACCGAGGGCAAGCTCGGCGGACAGGCGAATGTGTCCGGCGTGGCCGGCACCTGGAAAGACCTGACCGATTCCGTGAACTCGATGGCCGGCAATCTGACCGGGCAGGTGCGCAACATCGCCGATGTCACCACCGCGGTGGCCAACGGCGATCTGTCGAAGAAGATTACCGTCGACGTCAAGGGCGAGATCCTGGAACTCAAGAACACCATCAACGTCATGGTCGACCAGTTACGCTCCTTTGCCTCGGAAGTCACCCGGGTGGCGCGCGAGGTGGGTACCGAGGGCCGTCTCGGCGGACAGGCGAACGTGCCCGGCGCATCCGGCACATGGCGCGACCTGACCGACAACGTCAATTTCATGGCGTCGAATCTGACGGCGCAGGTGCGCAACATTGCCGGCGTCACCACGGCGGTGGCTCGCGGCGACCTGTCGAAGAAGATTACCGTGGACGTCAAGGGTGAAATCCTCGAACTGAAGGACACCATCAACGTGATGGTGGACCAGCTATCTTCCTTCGCCTCGGAGGTCACGCGCGTGGCGCGCGAAGTGGGCACCGAGGGCAAGCTCGGCGGGCAGGCCAACGTACCGGGCGCCGCGGGCACCTGGAAGGATCTGACCGACAACGTCAATTTCATGGCGGCCAACCTGACTGCACAGGTGCGCGGCATCGCCGGCGTGGTGAGCGCGGTAGCAAAAGGCGACCTCAAAAAGAAGCTGACCGTCGCGGCGCGCGGAGAAATGGCGACGCTGGCCAACACCATCAATGAAATGACCGACACGCTTGCGGTATTCGCCGATCAGGCCACTACTGTGGCGCGCGAAGTGGGCGTGGAAGGCAAGCTGGGCGGCCAGGCAAGCGTGCCGGGCGCCTCGGGCACATGGAAAGACTTGACCGAGAACGTAAATCAGCTCGCGGCCAACCTGACCAACCAGGTGCGAGCGATCGCCGAAGTGGCGACCGCAGTGACGCGCGGCGACCTGTCGCGTTCCATCCAGGTGGAAGCGCGCGGCGAGGTGTCCTATCTGAAGGACAACATCAATGAGATGATCCGCAACCTGAAGGAAACCACACAGAAGAACGCCCAGCAGGACTGGCTAAAGACCAACCTCGCACGCTTCACCCGCCTGCTGCAGGGCCAGCGCGATCTCGAAACCGTATCTGCGCTGATTCTTTCCGAACTGGCGCCGCTGGTCTTCGCACACCATGGCGTGTTCTACATGATGGATTCGGCCCAGGAAAATGCGCATTTGCACCTGATCGCAGGATACGGCGTACGCGCGAACGGCGGCCTGCCGCGTTCCGTGCGTCCTGGCGAGGGACTGGTCGGCCAGTGCGTGCTTGAAAAGCAGCGCATCTGGCTCACCAACGTACCGCGCGATTACGTGATGATTTCCTCGGGCCTGGGCGCGGCGCCGCCAACCAACATCGTCGTGCTGCCCATCCTGTTCGAGCAGAAGGTCAAGGCGGTGATCGAGCTCGCCTCCCTGGAGCGTTTCACCGAGACCCATCTCAACTTCCTGGACCAGCTGATGGAAACCTTCGGGGTCGTGATCAACACCATCGAAACCAACAGCCGCACCGAAAGCCTGCTGATCCAGTCGCAGTCGCTGGCGCAGGAACTGCAACAGACCAACCTGGAACTGGCCGAAAAGGCGCGGTTGCTGTCCGAGCAGAACATCGAGGTGGAACGCAAGAACTTCGAGGTGGGCCAGGCCAAGCTGGCGCTCGAAGAAAAGGCTACGCAGCTTGCCCTGTCGTCCAAGTACAAATCCGAGTTCCTCGCCAACATGTCGCATGAACTGCGCACGCCGCTTAACAGCCTGCTCATTCTTGCCCAGCAACTGTCTGATAATCCGGACCACAACCTGAGCGACCTGCAGGTCGAGTATGCGAAAACCATCTATGGATCCGGCAGCGACCTGCTGACCCTGATCAACGACATCCTCGACCTGTCGAAGATCGAGTCCGGAACCGTGACGCTGGAATTGAGCGAATACCGCTTCGAAACCCTGCGCAATTACGTGGAGCGCACCTTCATCCACATGGCCGAGGCAAGGAAGCTGCAGTTCTCCGTCGAACTGGCGGAAAGGCTGCCGCTGTCGCTGCGCACCGATACCACGCGCCTGCAGCAGATCCTCAAGAACCTGCTTTCGAACGCCTTCAAGTTCACCGCGCACGGGCGGGTCTCGTTGCGTATCGGCCTGGCGCAGGGCGGTTGGACCCCGGACCACCCGCATCTTTCGCAGTCCCCGGCCGTAGTCGCCTTTGCCGTCACCGATACCGGCGTCGGCATCGCCTCCGACAAGCTGCAGCTGATTTTCGAAGCCTTCCAGCAGGCCGACGGCAGCACGGCCCGCAAGTACGGCGGTACCGGCCTTGGCCTGTCCATCAGCCGCGAACTCGCGCGCCTGCTCAACGGAGAGATCCGGGTGGAGAGCGAGCTCGGCACCGGCAGCACGTTTACGCTGTACCTGCCCTACCAGAGCGAGACCATGGGAAGCCTCGACGACTTGAGGGCCCTGGCCAGCGCGGAGCAACCGGGCGAGGCAAGTGGCTTCAAGATGCTGCCGATGGCGGAAACCGAGCGGACCGCGTCGGCAACGGAGGCAGCCGAGGCAACCGATGCGGCCGCCACCGCGGACGAAGATGCGTCGGAGCCCGATGAGCTGCACATGGATGACAGGGCCCTGGTCAATCCCGGCGACCCGGCCGTGCTTATCGTCGAAGACGACGAAGAAGTCGCGCGTACTCTGCTGGAGCATGCGCGGGAGCGCAATTTCAAGGGCATCGTTGCCCGGCAGGCCGACGCGGCGCTTCCGCTGACCCGGGATTACCTGCCGACGGCAATCCTGCTTGACCTCGACCAGGCCGACGCCGACGGCTTCACCGTGCTTAACCGCCTCAAGAGCGACCCCGGGACGCGTCATGTGCCGGTACACGTGCTATCGGCTCAGCATGAGCGTGAACGCGCGCTGCGCGACGGCGCCTTCTCCTATCTTGAAAAGCCGGTCAGCATGGAACGGCTGCAGGAGGAGCTGAACCGAATCCAGAAGTATGTCACCAGCGGCAAGCGCCATCTCCTCATCGTCGAGGACGACGAGGTGCAGCGCAATGCCATCGTCGACCTGATCGCCGGCAGCGATATCGAGATCGCTTCAGTCGATACAGGCATGGAAGCATTGAGGCAGATGCGCCGCACCGCATTCGATTGCGTGGTGCTCGATCTCAGGTTGCCGGACGTCGATGGATTCAACCTGCTCGATCAGATCAGCCACGACGAGGCGCTGCGCGATATGCCCATCGTGGTCTACACCGCCGCCGAACTGTCGCAGGGCGAAGTGGCCCGCCTGCAGATGCTTGCCAGCACCGTCGTCCTCAAGGACGCCCGCTCGCCGGAGCGTCTCGTCGCGGAGACCGCCCTCTTCCTGCACCGGCCCCACGCCAGCCTGCCGGAGCGGCAGCGCAAGATGCTGGAAGATGCACACGAATCCGGCATCAACCTCGCCGGCCGCAAGGTGCTGATCGTCGACGATGACCTGCGCAATATCTTCGCCCTCAGCTCCGTGCTGGAAAGGCAGCACATGAAGGTCATCTACGCGGAAAATGGCAGGGATGGCATCGAAGTGCTGCAGTCGGACCCGTCGATCGAAATCGTGCTGATGGATATCATGATGCCCGAGATGGATGGCTACGACACGATGCGGGCAATCCGTCGCATCCCCCGCTTCAAATCGCTGCCCATCATCACGCTGACAGCGAAGGCAATGAAGGGAGACCGCGACAAATGCATCGCTGCGGGCGCCTCCGATTACATCACCAAGCCGGTCGATGCGGCTCATCTGCTGTCGCTGATGCGGGTGTGGCTGCAGGGTTGAGCCGGCATTCGACGTGTCGATAAAAAATGCCCGCGCAATGCGGGCATTTTTCGTGCGTCGCCGCGCCGGTTCAGCCCGGCAGCGACAGCGGCTTCTTTTCTGGGCTATTGGCTTGCCTGTTATGTTCGGGAAGCGCAACGCGGGCGGTTGTGCCGCCGCCGGCGAGCGCACTTCCAGGCATCGCCGTACTGGAGACTTGCGGCAAGCCGCCTGCGCCGCTGAGGTCGAACGCCGCGACGGTCTGCCCCAGGCTGGCGGCACGCTGCTGCATCGACGATGCCGCGGCGGAAGCCTCTTCGACCAATGCGGCGTTGTGCTGGGTCATTTCATCCATGCTGGCTATCGCGCGATTGACCTCTTCGATGCCTTCGCTCTGCTCGCGGCTGGCCGCGGTGATTTCGCTCATGATGTCGGCTACGTGCTTGACGGCGGAGACGATCTCCGTCATCTGCCGCCCGGCATCGTTGACCAACGCATTGCCATCCTCGACTTTCCTGACCGAGTCGCTGATCAGGTCCTTGATTTCCTTTGCCGCCTGCGCCGAGCGCTGCGCGAGCGTGCGGACCTCCGAAGCAACGACCGCGAAACCGCGACCCTGCTCGCCGGCACGGGCGGCTTCGACCGCCGCATTGAGCGCGAGGATGTTGGTCTGGAAGGCGATGCTGTCGATCACGCCGATGATGTCGACGATCTTGCGCGAACTTTCCTTGATCGATCCCATGGTATCGACCACCTGGTTGACTACTTCACCGCCCTTCATCGCCGATTCCGAGGCGGAATGAACGAGCTGGTTCGCCTGCTGCGCGTTCTCGGCGTTGTGCTTGACGGTGGAGGTCAGCTCTTCCATTGAGGAAGCGGTTTCCTCCAATGCGCTGGCCTGCGACTCCGTGCGGGTCGAGAGGTCGGCATTGCCGCTGGCGATCTCGTTTGAGGCGGCGCCGATCGCTTCGGTACCCGCGCGCACCTGGCTGACGATGCTCGATAGGCTGGTATCCATGTCTTTCAGGGCCCGCAGCAGTTCGCTGGTTTCATCCTTTCCCTTGACCTCGATGTTCGCTCCCAGCTTGCCGCCAGCCACACGCTGCGCAACTTCCACTGCATCGCGCAAGGGACGGGTAATGCTGCGCGTAGTGAAAATCGACAGGATGGCGCCGATGATGACCGTAAAGAGCGCGGTCAGGCCGAGGATGGTCGTCATGCGGCTGCCTGAGGCTTCGCTTTCGGCAATCAGCCGGTCAACCGCCTTTTGCTGGATGGCGACCAGCTTGTCGATCTCGGCAATGGTTTTCTGGTTCAACGGGTCGATGCGGGTGGAGATCAGCTTGCCGGCCGCCTCGTTGGCATACTCCTTGACCTTCTGGATCGATTCCTGGAACGGCGCTTCGGTCTGCTTGTCGATGTCGACGATGCTGTCGACCAGCGCCTTCTCTTCGGCGCTCAATCCGAGCGCCACCAGCTTGCCCTGGGCTTCCTTGAAGCGCTTGCGCTGCTCGCTGGCCTTGGCGGCTTCGCGTTCGATGTCGGGCGTGGTGTATTGGAGGCCGACATTGCGGGAGGCGATGCCGCCTTCCAGTATCGCGCCGCGCATCGCATTGGCGTGCAAGGCTTTGGCGGTCGCGCGCTTCATGCCTTCGTTCTGTGTCTGCCGCACATTGGCACTGATGACGATGTCAACAGCAAGTACGCAAACCAGCAAGGCGAGAATAATCCCGAACCCCATGCCCAGCCGCGTACCGATTCTTACGGTACGAATGTTCATTCTTGTGTCTCCAGTTCCTCATGCCCGGAGCCGGGAGGCGCATGCCGGACTTGTTGCCCGGTCTGTCTGATGTGCTGCAGCCTCGCTCCGGGCGAAGTCAAAACGCCCCAGCCGGCACAGTGTAGCGGAACACAGGCTCAATTGCTATTGGGCAACAACAACTTTGATTCAGGTCAATGTGCCGGAAGCCGGTTTCGAATGCTGTTTAGCGACACAGGCCGGTGTCCGACCTGTTGACCTGATTACGTTCATTCATCACGCTCAATCGAGCGCGGCATAGACGAGGTTGCGGAACAGCTGGCGATAGTGATTGCGCTGCTCAGGTGCCTGCATCAGGAATATTCCCACCAGATCCTCCCGTGGATCGATCCAGAAATAGGTGCCGGCAAGGCCGCTCCAGGTGAAATCACCGACAGAACCGGGAATGAAAGCCGCCCCCGGCTCGGTGCGCACCGCGAATCCCAGCCCGAAGCCATAACCCGGTCCGGGGAGATAGCTCAGACCGTTGCGCGCCTGCGGCATGCCGGCGAGGTGATCGCTCGTCATCCATTCCAGCGTCTTGCGGGAGAGCAGCCGCGTGCCGCCGAGTTCACCGCCGTTGGCCAGCATCTGCGCGAACTGCAGGTAGTCACGCATGGTAGACATCAGGCCGCCGCCGCCGCCGAGAAGGTTCGGGCGCCGGCGGGGCTGGTTCATGCGGACCTCTGCGCCGGTCACGGGATCGACGTTAAAGCCCTCGGCGATACGGTGATGCTGGCTCTCCTCGACCCAGAAACCGGTGTCGCGCATGTCCAGCGGATCGAGTACGCAGCGTGCGAGACATTCATCCAGCGTCAGGCCGGAGACGCGCTCCAGCAAAACGCCGAGCACATCGGTGGAGTGGCTGTACTCCCAAACGGTGCCGGGCTGATACATCAGGGGCACCTGCCCCATCGCCTTTACAAATTCGTCGCTGCTCATGCGCGGATGCGCGATACCGGCCTGTCGGTACTCCGCCTTGACCAGCGAATCGCCGAATATTCCGTAAGTGAAGCCCGAGGTGTGGCGTAGCAGGTCCTGAACCGTGATCGGCTGCAATGCCGGTTCGAGCTCCAGGACCTGTTTTCCATTCACGGTGCGCTCCACACCCACCTTGAGGTTGCCCAGCTCCGGCAGGAACTTCGAAACCGGATCGCTCAGCAGTAGGCGTCCCTGCTCGACCAGCATCATTATGGCGACCGACACGATGGGTTTTGTCATCGAGTAGATACGGAAGATCGTGTCTTTCGACATGGGCACGGCGGTGGACGGATCCTGCATGCCCAGTGCGGATTCATGAACGATCTTGCCGCGGTGCGCAATCAGCATCGATGCGCCGGGGATCATCCCCTTGTCGATATCGGTCTGGATGCACCGCGTCAGCCTTTCGAGTCCGTGGTCTGAGAATCCGCCTTGGCCCTGGATGCGCTCATTCATCGTGTTGTCTCCCTTTTTTCCTATGTTGTCGGCCAGTGGCCGTGATGCCTTAGATACTGCGAATACTGTTAGTGCTGCGAGTGCTGCCAGCCGCAGAAATGCGAACGCTCGTGTTTATTCTAGGTGAATGCCTGAATTGCTGCCGGATCAGCCAAGTTGTCGTTAGGAACCGCGCCATTGCCGTCTGTCACTCATGGATAAACGCAAGCCACTGCAGCCTTTCCCTGATTGGACATGTCATGAATCTATTGCACCGCGTTCGACTTTTCCTGTTGCATCGCCAGGCGGACGCCTTGTTGCGGCGCATGCGCAGGCACCGCCTGGCCTCGGCCAATCAATGGCACAAAAAAAATGGACCCTGAAGGTCCATTTCTTGATTTCTTGATTTCTTGTTTTTCCGCCGGATGCCGCCTCGGCGGATCACATCGAGCCGCGCTTCCGCCTGCTCGGCTTCGCCGCCTTGGAACCGGCGCTGCTCTTGGTCTTGACCAGCATGATTCCGTCGCGGCCTTGCCTTGACTTGGCGCGCACGTTGCGGTGCGGCGCCGGTGAACGGGCTGCCAGCATCGGTTCGCCGGTCAGCAGGCGCTGGACATTTTCCGCGTCCAGCATGCGCGCCGCGCTTTCATTCGCATTGAGCAGCACCATGATGACCCGCTTGCCCGCGGCCTGGAAACGCATCACCAGGCAACGCCCCGCCTCGCGGGTAAAGCCTGTCTTGGAAAGCATGATGTCCCAGCCATCCTTGCCCACCAGGCGGTTGGTATTGCGAAACCGCGCCAGATGGCCATTCATGTCCACCATGTCGCCCGTTTCCGTCGACATTCGCGCAATTTCCGGATAAGCCGAAGCGGCGGCAACCATTTTTACCAGATCGGCAGCCGTGGAACGGTTGTGCGGCGAAAGGCCGGTAGGCTCCTCGATCGCTGAATGGTGCATGCCCAGCGAAACCAGCTTTTCCCTGACCGCTCTCTGGAAACCGGCGTGGCCGCCGGGATAGGTGCGTCCCAGCGCGGCAGCGGCACGATTGTCCGACGACATCAAAGCCAGTTCAAGCAAGGCCTTTCGCGTCAGTACGGAGCCGACCGGCACCCGCGATGAACTGAACTTGAGCGTATCGACATCGCTCTCGTCGATGGCGATCGGTTCATCCATGTCGAGCCGGGCGTCAAGCACAACCATGGCCGTCATCACTTTGGTCAGCGACGCGATAGGCACCACGTCATGCGCATTCTTTTCGAGCAGGACCGTGCCGGAGTCTTCTTCAAATACCAGTGCGTGCTGGGAGCTCAACGGGACGGCAAATGCGGTCGCTGCAGTACTCAAAAGCAGCGACATCAGGGTTTTTTTGAACATGGGAAGCCAAAAGTGAAAGTTGTCCAGCGGCATCAATCATAGCGTGTTAATGCAGCGTAAAGCTTTCCTTCAGGCATTGATTTACACAAATTTTTTCAATTGTTGCGAACGCGTCTTGAAGGGATTTCAAGTAGCGCCCGACGCCAAGACGCCCTTGCCGTTACAATTTCCGGCAGCTTCCCTATCTCGATTCCACTTACTTCCTCTATTTCTCACTACCATGAACACAATTCCTGATAGCAAGGCGCGCGTGCTGATACTTGGTGCCGGCGCAATCGGCAGCTTTTATGGCTCGCTCCTGGATGCCGCCGGCGCGGACGTTTCGGTGGTGTGCCGCTCGGAGTACGACATCGTCAGCAACAGCGGCTTCTCGATCACCAGCCGCAAGCTGGGCGATCGCGTGTTCCATCCGGCGCAGACGCTGCGCAGCGCATCTGACTACCGGGGCGGCGCGCCCGACTACCTGGTCGTCAGCGTCAAGGTGGTGGAAGGAACGGACCGTGCCGCGCTGATCCGGCCGGCGCTGGGACCCGATACCGTGATCGTCCTGATCGAGAATGGCGTGGAAATCGAGGCGGAAATCGCGGAAGCCTTCCCCGGCCATGAATTGATCAGCGCGCTGGCTTTCGTGCAGGTGGCACGCACTGCGCCCGGAAAGGTAGCGCATTACGCCTATGGCGACCTCACCTTCGGCAACTATCCGTCCGGCGTCAGCGAACGCGCGCGCCGCTTCGCTGCCCTGCTCGAGGCTGGCGGCATTCGCTGCACGCTTACGGAGAAGGTTTCCACCGCCCGCTGGCACAAGTGCATGTGGAATGGCGTGTTCAATCCGATCTCGGTACTCGGCAATGCCCTCGATACCGGGCACATCCTGGGCGGCGCCGAAGGAGAAGCGCTCGTCCGGAGCGCGATGCAGGAAGTCGCAGCGGTTGCTGCGGCTGCCGGCCATCCCCTGCCGGAGCAACTGGCGGGACAACTGGTCGAGGGCACGCGCAAGGCGCCGCCTTACAAGACCAGCATGGCGCTCGATTACGAAAACCGGCGCCCGATGGAAACCGAAGTCATCCTGGGCAACGCGGTACGCGCCGGCCGCCGCGAAGGCGTCGCCATCCCGGTGCTGGAAAGCCTGTATGCACTGATGAAGATGGTCGAGCGCAAGCTGGAATCCGAGGCCGGTTCGCCTGGAGCGGTTTCGCCTTGACTGGCTTAGTCGAGGCCGAGGCGGATTGTTTCTGGGACAAGGCGCGGCGACGCGACATGGCGAGCCATGGCAAGAAGCCGCAACGCCGCACCAGGGACAATGCGCACAGGAGCGGCAAGCAGGACAGGGCGAAACCGCTCTAGTCCCTGAATTCTGTCAGTCTCATGGCCGGCGGCGGGCCGTCCTTTCCGGGCAGGCCGTCGAAACGATCGCGCATGAGTGCTTCGAGCATGGCGATACGTGCCGAAGGCGCGGGATGCGTCCTGAACAGCAGGGAAAATTCGCCGTCGGCCGGATTCTGCGCTTGCAGCGCCTGCAGTACCGCCGGCAAGCCGTAGGCATCATAGCCGGCGCGGGCCGCGATCACCACGCCGAGGCGGTCCGCCTCGAATTCATCTTCCTTGTCGAGTCCGCTGGTATAGAGCTTGCGGCCGACATTCATCAACGCACTGCGCGCCTCCGGATGCGGACTGCCGGAGCCTTTGCCGGCGGCGCCCAGGAAATCGCCCAGCAGCGCCATGCCGGCGTTTTTCTGCACCGCACGAAGATGATGCTTTTTCAGCACGTGCCCAATCTCGTGCGCCAGCACGCCGGCAAGCTCCGCCTCGCTGCGCATGCGCGCGACCAAGCCCCTGGTGACGAAGACGAAACCGCCCGGCGCGGCGAACGCATTGAAACCGGAATCGTCCAGCACACCGAAAGTCCATGGCAGGTCGGGCCTGTCGGTCTGCAGCACCAGCCAGCGGCCGAGGACATTGACATAGCGCTGCAGCGCAGGATCGGCCACGAGAGGCTTGGCGCCCAGCAGCGTCGCGGCAAATTCCTGGCCGATCCGGACTTCCTCGGCCTCGTCGGTTTCGCGCGCCGCCTTGGTCAGGTTGCCTACCGCGTTACCGAGGTTGATGTTGCCAAGCTTGTTGCTCAGCTTGTCGAGTCCCGGCAGCGAGAACGGCAACTGCGCCGACGCGCCGCAGCTTGCGCCGGCCAACAGCAGCGCGGCCACGGTCTGGTAGATTGTTTTCAATTCAGCCTCCCACTTGATTTTGTCCGACGGAACGCGCCGGGTCGTTCAGCTCATCGACATTGGTTGGCGTCAATTTGCTGCGCCGCGCAAAATCATGCGCGGCGGCGCGATCGGCGCGCAGGCGCTGCACCTTCTCCAGTTCCGTGAAATCGGCTTGTGCACGCTGCAAATCCTCCTCCGACAGGCCCCGCACTCCGGTGGTGACCGTCGCCGCATTCGTGCTGCGGCCTGCCGACAGCAGATTGTTGATGGCACCGAGCGGACTGCTTCCTTGCTGAGCGGTGCCGGTACCCTCCGGTTTAAGGTTGAGCATCCGCACCCAGCCGTTCTGGCCAGCCGCAGTCCGGACCTGGCTCCAGGCACCCTTGCGGGCGAGCACCTCGACCCGGGTATTTTCCGGCAGGCCGGCGACCACCGCCGAATCGGATTGGGCCTGCGCCTGCAAGTCCGTGGCCTTGTTAGTCAATGCCGGTTGCGCCTGCGCGGCGCCGGCCGCCAGCAGGAACAGAAGCGCAAATTGCGCGGCTCTTGTCATGTGGTTCTCCTTGGTTCGTATAACTCCACGCCTGCGGCCCGGCCCTTGACCTCGAAGGCACCGCGCGCTTCGAATCCGCAAGCCGCGCCCGCAGTCGAAGCGGCACCCGCGGCAGCGGCCTGCATCGTCTCTTTGGTAACAAGTATCCGCGCCACGCCCTTGGTCATTCCTTCCACGCGGCTGGCGAGGTTGACCGTATCGCCAATGGCGGTGTATTCGAGTTTCTTGCGCGCGCCGATGAACCCCACCACCGCAGGGCCGGTGTGGACGCCGATCCCGACATCGAAATCGCCGACGGCGGAGCCCTCATCGAGCAGCATCTGCCGGAACTCCAGCAGCACCTGTTCCATTTCCAGCGCAGCCGCTACGGCGCGCGCCGCATGCCGTCCGTCTTCGACCGGCGCTCCCCAGAAGGCCATGATGCAATCGCCGATGAACTTGTCCAGCGTACCGCCGTGACGGAATACGACATCCACCTGCCGTTCGAAGTAACGGTTCAGAAGCGATACTACTTCCTGCGGGGAGCGATTTTCCGACAAGGTGGTGAAACCGCGGATATCCGAAAACAGGACCGTGATTTCGCGCGTGCGGCCAGACAGGCTTTCAACGGTTTCCCCCTGCTCCACGATTTGCCGGACGACGTCCGGATTAAGGAAGCGGCGGAACAGCGCCACCGTTTGTTGCCGGCCGCGCCTTTCGCGCAGGTAGCCGGCAATTGCGGAGCAGGCAAACCATGCCCATGCAAACAGGAGCGGGGTCGCCAAGGGCAGCAGGACGTTCCGGCCAAGGAAATGATCCGCGGTCCCGAGCGCCGCGCCGGTGGCAGCCAGCAGCGCGAGCCCCGTTCCGAGCGGATGCGCGCCGCGCATGAACGCAGCCGCAAGCGCAACCAGCAGAACTGCGCCAAAAAGGAACGGGGCGACTGGGCCCGCGGTACGCACGCTCCGTCCGGTGAGCAGGTTGTCCAGGGCGACCGCCAGCACGTCGACGCCGGGATGCCCGGAACCGAGCGGCGTAAGATGGTGATCGAAGGAACCCGCCGCCGATGAACCGACGACAATAACCTTGTCGCGGAATAGCCGGTCCAGCGCATGCATTTCGTCCGGGCCCAAGAGCGGGCGCCGCTCCGTGAGAAGCCGGTACAGCTCTCCGTACGGCAGGCGCTGATGACCCTGCCGAGGCCAGCGCAGCAGGAAATCGCCGCCGGCGGGCACGGCCGCCGCAAGCGATGCGGCGACCCGTCCCGGCAGCGACGGCAGCCTGTTGCCGGCCACCTCCGAATAAAGCTGGTAACGGCGCAATACGCCATCGGCATCTTCCGCACTGTTGATCAACCCCAGCCGCCATGCGGCACGGTCGATGGCAAGCGGAAGCTGGATTGCGGCCCTGCTGCTTGCTTGATGTTTCGCTCCCGCCACTGCGCTGGAGTCCGGAATAAAGGACGGCAGAAACTCGGACACCGGCGTTCCTTTTGCGTCCTGCTCCGCGGACAGCCGCACGGCGGACAAATAAACATGCGGATTGCGGGCGACGCTGGAAGACAGGCGGGCATCGCTTTTCGGTCGTTGCAGGTCTTGCTCGGCAAATGCGATATCGAAAATGATGGCGCGCGGCGCGAATTCGGAAAGCGCATCGATCAGGTCCGCATGGATTTCACGCGGCCAGGCCCAGAGACCCGCGTATTCCTGCATGACCTGCATGCTGGCGTCATCGATATCGACGATGAGAATCGACGGGTCGGCGGTAAAAGCGGCCGCGTGGCGGCGCATGTAGGCGTCGCCGAGCCTGGCCTCGACCGTGGCAAGCAGGCGCAGGCTGAACAGTTCGAAGGCCAGGGCCAGCAGGAATACGGCACTCAGTGCAATGGAAACCCGCGCCGCCGACGTTTGCGGCGCTCGCCGTCCTGCAAATGACACCCTCGACAGCCGTGACAGGATACGGTGCATACGGCGGCACCTCCTGTGACGCGCACTTGCTTATGTTGATAATAAGCAATATTAGCTGCAAGCCGACCGGGGTTGCAAGCCTGTTGGTGGACAAGTCTTTGCCGCCACATCCGTACGCCGAGTGCTCCTGCCCTTGAATGCAAACGCCCCGGCGCAATACTGCACCGGGGCGTTTAGAGCGGATTGCCGGATCGTCAACCGATCAGGTCATGAATCGCTCGGGAATGGTATGAGGCCAGAGATTTATTTATATTCACTCTCGCGTAGCCATTTCGTTGCCACATATTTAATACCGCGCTCAACTGGCTCTCCTGCGTGCAGCGTATTGTGATCGACCTCGCCCGCCGCATTGGTATTGGCGAAATAGACGGCGCAACCCTTTTTCGGCTGAACCTGGAGTCCGATCTTCGGAAACGATGTGCCGCCCCCCTCTTCCACATCGCTCAGATACGTGATGATGGTAGCCACCCGCTGGCCCCCGCGCTCCAGGTGCTTGCGCGGCCCGGCGACGTTCGGATCGAACCAGTCGAAATGCGGCCGGTATTCATTGCTCTTCTCATAACTGAGCACCTGCAGGCCTTCGCCGTTTTCCACCGGCCAGTGAACCAGCGCCGCAAGGCGGTTTTCGATGCGGCTCACCAGCTCGGTCTCGCCACGCTGCAGCATCGCTCCGCGGCTGGTGCGGTGGGTATGGATCTGCGTTGCGCCGTCGCCGTCACCTACCACGCCGGAGCGCTCCAGCCGCTGCTGTGTGTAAGCAATCAGGGCGTCGCACTCTTCATCGCTGAGTACATTGCCAAAGAGGATAATTTCCGGTGCCCGCATGCGGAGCAGCACATTGACCGGACGGTCCGCCGCCTGAATCACATTGGAATTCATCTCGATCCGCGGATGAGGCCGCATCGCGGGCATGGCGACGGCTCCTGGCTGCTGTCCCGATGCTTCCGCAACGGCAAGCTGGGCAAGCTGGGAGGAAAAATGGCCATCGCGGACCATGATCGCCACCATCCCCCCCGGCTCACAGCCACGGGCGACATTTTCCTTGACCCAGGTCTGCCAATCAGGAGGGAGGCTTGCAAGTACCGAAAGCGTCGTGTGTGGCGTATTCATCATCATGCTGATTCCCGTACTGGTCTTGATGGTTCTGGTCAAAGAAGTTGTGGGCACAAAATTTCTACGCCACACATGTTTCTTTGTCGCAAGTCATCGAGAAAGGTTCCGTTACGGTACATATTCTCCAGTTAAAGCGGAAAATTGCCTATCAGACTTCAGATGAAAAAAGCATTGGCAAAGGCACTACCTCGCGTCAGACTATTCCTATAGTCAACACACACGATTTACCGTGAAGACCGGAAATGACGGATGGATGTACATTGGGACCGATCATCCAGTCGCGGGTCCGCCGGCAGCGCAGCATCAGTCGGGTATTGTCTCCCATGGCTTGCGGAGCCGCCAGGATGACGCCCAATCCTCCGGCAGCACCAGTGAAAAGGCACCCACGTCAGCGACGTGGCTTCCCAGGCCGGCATTCACGATCGTCACGCCTTCGGTCAGCGCCGGCATGCGGGAAACGATCTCCGCCTCGACGTGGGGTTTCAGCCAATCGCCATGGTGCTGCCATACGCTGCCGCCGATGACGAACGTCTTCATATCGAGGATCGCGGCGAGGTTGTACAGGCCGCGTCCGAAGAAGCTCGCCGCCTCCAGCACGGCAGCCTGCGCCCGGGTTTCGCCGGCCTGAGCGGCGTCGAACAGTTCCGCCGCGGGCACCTGCAGGCGATTGGCGATGTTGCGGCCGGATATCAAGCCTTCCAGGTCGCCCCGGTTGCCGCAGCCGCATACCGCGTCCTCGCGTTCGGCCATCAGCATATGACCCGCATGTCCTGCGTTTCCCTGTTTGCCGCGAAGCAGCCTGCCATCGACGCACAAGCCAAATCCGACGCCTGTGCTCCAGGTGACATAGGCGCAGTTCGCCTCGCCCTGGACCGCGCCGAACATGCGCTCGCCGGCCAGCGCTGCGACACAATCGTTTTCGATGGCGACGGTGGCGAAGCGTTCGCACAGTACCTTTTCAATCGGAATCAGAGTCCAGTCATTGGGCAGGTCCGACGCGCCGCTCCTGCCGCCGCAGATATTGGGCGCGGAGAGACACAGCATGCCTTCGCTATGCACGAAGGGGCCGCAGGATGCAACGCCGACGGTCTGTATCTCTTCCGCTGCAATGCCGGCTTCGGCACAAGCTTGCCCGATCATCGCGATGCCTTGTTCAGGGAGTGCGCGCGGGGTCCCGCTCTTGGGCGTGGGCGCCGTTACGCGGGAGAGGATGCGTTCCCGGTTCGCCACGGTGACGGCCATTTTCGTACCGCCGATGTCGAGCGCGGCAAGGAAGTCGGATTGCATGGCGTTTTCCTTTCAGTAGGCCTTGTCCCAGGAAATGCTGAGCCGCGATGCACACTGTATCAATCCGACCATGCTGTAGGTCTGCGGAAAATTGCCCCATAGCTCTCCGCTGACCGGCTCGACATCTTCCGCCAGCAGGCCAAGATGATTGCATTTGCTCAGCACGTTTTCAAACAATGCGCGCGCCCTGTCCTTCTGTCCCATCCTGGCCAGCGCCAGTATCCACCAGAAAGTACAGACCAGGAATGCGACTTCCGGCATGCCGAAGTCATCTTCCTCGTCGTAGCGAAGCAGGAAGTCGCCGCGGCGCAGGCGTTTTTCGATGGCTTCCACGGTGCCGACGAAGCGAGGGTCATCGGGCTGCAGGAACTGGAATTCCGCCATCAGCAGCAGACTGGCATCCAGGTGCCGGCCGCCGAACGTGGAAACGAAACACCCCAGCTCCTCGTTCCATGCGCGCGCGCAAATTTCCGCATTAATGGTCTGCGCATGGGCCGACCAGTAGCTCGCGCGGTCGGGCAGCCCGAGGTGTTCGGCGATTACCGCGAGCCGATGGCAGGCCGCCCAGCACATGATGCTGGAAAAGGTATGCACCCGCATCGAGCCGCGCAATTCCCACAGCCCGGCATCCGGTTCGTTATAGCAGCGGATCGCCTGCTCGCCGAGGCGTTCAAGATCGCCGAACATGTCCTTTCCCGCGGGCCGCTCCAGGCGGGTATCGAAGAAGGCTTGCGTGCTTGCCAAAATCGCTTCGCCGAACACATCGTTTTGCCGCTGCCGGTAGGCGAGATTGCCCACTCTCACCGGACCCATGCCGCGGAATCCGGCCAGTCCCGGAGCAATGTATTCATCGAGCACCTGCTCGCGTCGGATCCCGTAGACCGGTTGCAGCGGCGCCTCGCGCGTGTCGGCGATGATGTTGAGAATGTATTCCAGGTAATGCTCCATCGTGCCTGTCGCATCGAGGCTGTTGAGCGCATTGACGACGAAATAGGCATCGCGCAGCCAGCAGAACCGGTAATCCCAGTTGCGGCCGCTGTGAGGCGCCTCCGGAATGGAGGTGGTGACGGCGGCGACGATGGCACCGGTATCGTCGAAGGCATTGAGCTTGAGCGTGATGGCGGCGCGTATCACTATCTGCTGCCATTCGAAGGGAATGGAGAGATTGCGCACCCATCGATGCCAGTACGTCACCGTTTTTTCATAAAAGGCGCGCCCGACATCGTGCGGCGCGCCGTCGACGGTTTCATCCGGCCCCATCAGCAGGGTGACACTGTCGTGCAGAAAGAAATGGCGGCCGTCGAGCACGGAAGACAGCGAGGCGTCAGTGGTCAGGCGCATCGCCTGGTCGACGCCGACATAGGAAATATGATGCGCGCCGCAGCGGGTGACCGCAGGCGAGTTGCCGTAATCGATTGCCGGATTCACCTTGAGCGCGATGCGGGGCCGGCCAAGCTTGCGGCGTATGATCCTGACCAGCATGGTGGGAGCGAACATGCGGCCGTGCAAGTAGAAGCGCGGCGCGAAATCGATGATCTCGATCGCATTGCCCCCGGTGTCCTGCATGCGGGTCAGCAGGATGGCGGAGTTGCGCTGGTATTCCTGCTCGATCTGCACTTCTCCGTCGAACGCAATGCCGATCTCGCCGTAGGCGGCTTCGTTCGCTTCCGGTTTCAGCAGGGTGCAGCAGATCGGATCGCTGTCGAAGTTGGGATAGCACCACCAGACGATCGATGCCTGCCGGTCGATCAGGGCGCTGGTGCGCGAATTGCCGATCAATCCGAGATCGAGCGTCCGTTCGCGCGAAGGCATGACGTCGGCGCGCGAACTAGCTCCGCCCATTGTCATTCCCGCCGTCATTGCGATCGCCCTTTTCACGCAGCCAGTTGCTTGCCCTGGCAGCCTGCAAGCGCGCGATCAGTTCTTCCAGCAGGCGCAGGATATCGCGCGGATGCGGCAGGAAATAATCCGCCGCGCTGTCGGCCGACGGCTCGATGCGGATCGACAGAATGTCCGGCCGCCTCATGCGGAACACGTCTTCATCGGTGACGTCGTCGCCGACGTAGAGCGCGCTCTTCGCCCCGGACAGCTCCATCAGCCTGGAGAGCGCGCTTCCCTTGTGACAACGGTCCTGCATCAGCAGGTTGTAGACGTACTTGCCGCCGACCACCCTCGGTTGCGGCTCCAGCTTCGCAAACACGGATTCCAGAGCCCGGGTGCAGCGGGCGACGTCTTCAGCCTGCCGATAGTGCACGGAAAGCGAAAAACGCTTGTCTTCCAGTTGTATGCCCGGATCCCAGTCCGTTCCGCGCGCCGCCTGGTCGAGCTGCCTGCGCCAGCCGGCGCAGGCATGCTCATGCTCGGCGGCCAGGTCTTCCCAGCCCGGCACCCCTTCCAGCCCATGGTTGCCGACAACGTAATCCGGCTGGAATCCGAGCCGGCGGCTGATATCGTCCACCGAGCGTCCGGTGATGATGGCGATCGGCGCATGCTGCGCGATCTGTTCCAGGAGCATGCGGATATTGTCCGGCAGGCGCGCCTCGTCCGGGACGGCCACGATGGGCGCAAGGGTACCGTCGAAATCGAAGGCGCACAGCATGCGGCCGGACACGCTCTGGTCAAGGCGCTCCGCGCCTGCATTGGAGAACAGTAGCTTCATCTTTACACCACGCGCCGCAATGATTTCCGGCTATGCGAACGGATCTTGGTGACGACCCGCTCGCGCTGCCGCACGCGCGCCGCATCCAGCAGCATGCGCCCGGCCCAGCGGTAGATGTTGAAATCCTTCACCAGGGAACGCATGCTGCGCATGCGCTCGCACTGCTCGATTTCCGGCATGGTTACCGCACGGTACAGCGCGTCGGCGCTCTGCTCGATGTGGTATGGATTGACGACAAGCGCTTCGGGCAGTTCGCGTGCCGCGCCGGTGAACTGGCTCAGCACCAGCACGCCGCGATCGTCATAGCGGGATGCGATGAATTCCTTGGCCACCAGGTTCATGCCGTCGTGAAGGCTGGTGACCATGCAGACCTCGGCGGCTCGGTAATAGCGCGTTACCTGGTCGCTGCCGTGATGCTCGGCCTTGAGAATGATGGGCAGGTAATTGCCGTTGCCGAACCGGTTGTTGATGCGCTGGACCAATGCCCTCACGCGCGCCTCGAAATTCTGGTATTCGTCGAGCGACGAGCGCGTCGGTGCGGCAATCTGGATCATGCTGAAGCGGCCTATGAGGTTCGGATGCAGCTCCAGCATCCGCTCCACGGCTTGAAAGCGCTCGATGATCCCCTTGGTGTAATCGAGCCTGTCCACGCCGACGGCGAGCAGATGATCATGTGACATGCCATGCTCGGCGCGCACGCTCGATCGGCATTCCGCGACGGTCGGCATGTTGGCATCCCCGTCCGGCCAGGCGATCGAGATCGGATATTGCTCGACTTGGGTCAGCTTGCCGCCGAAGGATATCGTGCCGGACTCGTGCTCGATGCGGGTTTCCAGGTAGCGGTCAACCGTTTCGAGGAAATTCTTGCAGTGGAACGGGGTATGGAAGCCGAGGATCGTACTGCCCAGCAGGCCGTCGAGCAATTCCTCCCGCCACGGGCAGATGCCGAAGGATTCGGAATTCGGCCAGGGTATGTGCCAGAAGGTGATGATGGTTGCCTTCGGCAGCTGTTCACGAACCATGCGTGGAAGCAAAGCGAAATGGTAGTCCTGAACCAGCACCACCGGGTCGTCGGTGCGTGCTTCCCTGACGACGGCATCGGCAAAGCGCTGGTTGACCGCCTCGTACTGCTCCCAGTCGGTCGAGCGAAACACCGGGCGCACGTGCGCGATATGGCACAACGGCCACAGGCCTTCATTGGCGAAGCCGTAATAGTAGCCCTGCTCCTCTTCCTTGGTCAGCCAGACCCGGCGCAAGGTGTAGCTCGGATTGGACGGCGGAACCGCCACCCGGTCGTTGCGATCGACGCTTTCCTTGTCGGCGGACCCGCTTCCATGCGCGATCCAGGTGCCGGAACAGGCACGCATCACCGGCTCGACCGCCGTGATCAAGCCGCTTGCGGGACGCTGCACCTCGATGCCGTTGCGCGTACGGGTATGCAGATAGGGTTCGCGGTTCGATACCACCAGGACTTCATCGCCGGACAGTTCCTCGTGCAGCAGCGTGCGCAGCTTTTCCGGCGTCCATAAATGCGTGGCATCGTCGCGCGTCTGGCGTTCCACGTTTAGTTCATGCAGCAGCGCCCTCAGGTCGCCTTCCAGCGGGCGGATTTCAGGAGGCGTTGTCGAACGCGGCGCCTTGCCGCCGGCCTCGTCTTTGCTACGCAATACTTTCTTGACCGAAGCGATCCAGTCGCGCCAGCTGAGATGGGCAACAAACACGGTAATCAATGAAATCACCAGTGCCAGCAATGCGAACAGCAGGATGCCGTATTTTCTGGTGTCGGCGCTGCGCCTTTCGATGAAGCTCATGTCGTGCACGAGAATGAGCTTGCCCAGGTTCTGGCCCTCCGACTCGAGACGGCTGTCCGACACGTGGAGCGGTCCTTGCGGAAAGTTGACCATGGCATCCTTGCCCGACGCTCCATCCAGGCCCAGGCGGCACCCAAGCGTTTGCGGATAGGTGGAAGTCTTGTACAGGATGGCGCCGGCCGGATCGCAGAAGGCGATGGCATAAAGGCGCTGGTCGCGCAGCGCCCTTTCGAAGAGCTGATTGATCCGCCTCTCGGCCTTCTCGGGTACATATTCCCGCATTGGCTCCTGCAAGGCATTGGCCAGGGATTGCGACTTGGTATCCAGGTCTCTGACAGACCAGCGCACGGTCAGGTTGTCGACGAGGGGTACTACCGCATAGGCAAACAACCCGAGTACCAGCGCAAGCGGCAATACGAAACGAAGTGAGAGGCGGAATAATCTTGTGGGCATAATCCCTTCCAAAAACGTCCGCATCGATAGCGTGACAACCGCATCCCGAGGCGTACTTGGCGGCGCTCTATTGTTATATTCCGCGCGGTGCCGCCGGATGCCGACAACCCTCCGGGACAAAATCGAT
Organism: Noviherbaspirillum album; assembly: GCF_035916955.1. NCBI lineage: Bacteria > Pseudomonadati > Pseudomonadota > Betaproteobacteria > Burkholderiales > Oxalobacteraceae > Noviherbaspirillum > Noviherbaspirillum album. The sequence continues at coordinate 68,023 of NZ_JAWIIV010000006.1, forward strand.
GCAGCGGATACGGCGGACCTGCGCGTGCGGGCGCGAGGCCTGACCCCTGCACGATCGCGGATATTTGTCTACCGTCTTCCCGAGAGATCACCCTGCGCTGCAATAGTTCCAGGGTTTGCGCTGGCGCTAAGTCTGCGTCAAAAAGCAGCCTTTGTGGGGGACGCAGGTCGGAAAGCAGAACCTATGGAGGACCGAATGCGGCGTTGCCGCTCCGGTTGCGAATGATGAACACGGGAAAACATTCATCCATTCATTGGCTCTAACGTGCCATTGTTGTGCTGGAACTGTTTCGCCTTGGACTGCGCTCAGGAAGCGTCCGCGTTTCCGCTCCATAAAAAAAATCCGGCCGCACGGAAGCGGCCGGAACATCATGCGCAGGCTGCGAGAGGCAAGGCAGTCACGACCGCCTAGATGCAACCCGGTTCGACTTCAGCGGGAAGTGGAGCTTCCGCTGCCTGATGTGCCGCTGCTGCTCGGGGAAGTGCTGGAGCTGCCGGAGGAGCCGCTGCTGCTCGGGGAAGTGCTGGAGCTGCCGGAGGAACCGCTGCTGCTCGGAGTAGTCATCGAGCTGCCGGAGGAACCGCTGCTGCTCGGAGAAGTGCTGGAACTGCCGGAGGAACCCGAAGTGCCGGTGCCGGAGCTCATGCCGCTAGAACCCGACGATCCGCTGCCGGAACTCATGCCGCTTGAGCCAGACGAGCCGGTGCTGCCCGAACCCATGCTGCTTCCCGATCCCGAGGTGCCGCTGCTGCCGGAGCTCATGCCGCTGGAACCACTGCTTCCGGAACTGCCCGAAGAACCCGAGCCGCTGCTTCCCATGCTGCTGCCCGATCCCGAAGAGCCGCTGGAGCCGGAGCCGCTGGTATCGGAGCTGCTGCCCGAACCGGAGCTCATGCCGCTGGAACCCGAGGAACCGGATGTTCCGCTGGAACCCGAAGTACCCATGCCGCTGGAACCGGACGAACCCGAAGTGCCGCCTGAACTCATGCCGCTTGAACCCGATGCGCCGCTGGTACCGCTTGAGCCGCTGCTCATTCCCGAGCTTGGGCTTGACGATGTCCCGGAAGATGATCCGGTCTGGGCAACGGCGATGCCGGCGGCGCTCAACAGGGAAATGATCAGTGCGATGGACTGCTTCTTCATGCTGCCTCCTTACAATATCAGTGAATGGAATGCTTCGGATGAAATGCTTCAGCAAAGTGCAGAAGGTAAGCAATTAGACTGTCAACTTGTCATCGGTTCTCTGGTTTGCGCATAAAGATCATTGCGATTGCAAGCAGAAGAAACAAAGTCTCGCCTTATGTACGCTTGCGTACGAAATCGGTATTAATGCATCGCAAGAGTAGGATTGCTCCTCAGTAGGGAAATCAGTTCATCAACCGGCAATGGCATGCTGAACAGAAAGCCCTGCATCTCGTCACAGCCGTTTTCCCTCAGAAAAGCGAGCTGCTCATAATTGGATACGCCTTCGGCAATGACGCTCATGCCAAGGCTATGTCCAAGGGAAATGACGGCACGGGCGATGATGGCATCATTTGGATCGGCGCCGATATCCCGCACGAAAGACTGGTCGATCTTAAGCCGGTCGACAGGAAAACGCTGAAGATGACTGAGACTGGAATAGCCGGTGCCGAAGTCGTCGATCGCAAGGCGAAGTCCCATGTCTTTCAACTGCGCCAGGAGCCCGATTGCCTCTTCCGGATTTTGCATCACCAGACTTTCCGTCAATTCCAGTTCGAGCAGGCTCGAATCGAGACCCGTCGAGTCGAGAGCATCTTTCACCATGTGCACGAGCGTTTCGGTATTGAACTGCCGGGCTGAAATGTTGACGGCGACCTGCAGCGACTGCACGCCCGCCTGCAGCATTAGCCTGTTGTGCGCGCAAGCGGTGTACAGCACCCATTCGCCGATGGGCACGATCAGCCCGGTTTCTTCCGCGAGCGGGATGAACGTCGACGGCGGCACCATTTCTCCGTTCGAAGGCCGCCAACGCAGCAAGGCTTCCAGGCCGACGATGCGGCCGCTTTTCAGATCCACCTTTGGCTGGTAATGCAGCACGAATTCGTTTCTCAGCAGAGCCTGCCGCAGGCGCGACTCCAGCGTCAGCCGTTCGGTCACGCGCTGGTTCATTGCCGGCGTATAGAACTGGAAGTTGTTGCGCCCCTTTTCCTTCGCCCGGAACATGGCGGCATCGGCATTCTTGAGCAGTGTGTCGACGTCGCCGCCATCCTTGGGGAAAAAGCTGAGCCCGATGCTGCAGCTGACGAAGAGCTTGTGTCCTTCGACCAGGAATGGCAGTTCGACGGTACGCAGGATGCGGCTCATGAGCGTGACCGCGGTCTTCTCATCCTTTTCGCCGGAAATCACGAAGGCGAACTCGTCTCCCCCGTATCGCGCCACCGTGTCCTGCTCGCGCAGGCATGCCTGCAGACGTTTGGCGACCTGCTTGAGCAGTTCATCGCCAACGGTATGTCCGAGGCTATCGTTGATGAACTTGAAGTTGTCGAGATCCATGAATCCGACCGCGACCCACTCCCGGTGCCGCTCGGCGGTAGCGATGCTTTGCCGTATGCGATCCTTGAGCACGTTGCGGTTGGCCAGGGCCGTGAGCGCATCGACATTGGCATGCCGCTCCAGCTCGTATTCGTAATGCTTGATGGCGCTGATGTCATTGAGCACGCCGACGAAATGAGTCACTTCGTCATGCTGGTCGCGTACCGGGGCAATGTGCACGTCGTTCCAGAACATTTCCCCGTCCTTGCGGTAATTGCGCAGCAATGCCGAGCTTTCCTCCCGGTCGGCAATCGCTTGGCGTATCGCCGCAATGCCTGCCTGGTTGCGGTCGCCCGCTTGAAGGAAGCGGCAGTTCCGGCCGAGGGTCTCCCTGATCGAATAGCCGGTCATGCGTTCGAAGGCGGGATTGGCGTACTCGATGTTGCCTTCCAGATCAGTGATGATGATGGCATTGACGCTGGCCTGTATCGCCCGGTTCCGCAGCCGCAGGCTTTCCTCGGCCGAACGCCGTTCGGTGATATCGACACCCATGCCGGAGATGCACTGCTGTCCATTGAATTCGATCCGTATCCCGGTGAACAGATACGGAATGCGCTTTCCGCCCTTGGTCAGCAGATCGGCTTCGACGCTGGCGCTGCCGTGCGTGAAGGCGCGGCCGATACGCTGGTCGACAAGCTCCTTCTCCTGCTCGGTCGCGAAAAAATCGAGCGGCTGCAGTTGCCGAATTTCTTCCGCCGTGTAGCCGGTGATCATTTCGAAATTCCGGTTCCAGCGCAGGAAACGGCCCATGCGGTCATAAAGATAGAAGATGCCGGGGAGACTGTCGATGATTGCCTGGGAACTGCGGGCTTCGCTGCTATGCCGGTCGATCTCGCTGGCCAGCCTGGCGTTGAGTTCGATGAGTTCCGACGTTCGCTCCGACACCCTAAGCTCAAGCTCGCGGTGCGAAAGCCGCAGCAGTTCCTCGGAATGACTCAGGTCGCGCAGCACGTCGGCCAGACGTTGCACATGGCTGCGCAACTCGATCTGGGCAACCACCTGCCTGCTGAGAACCTCGAGAGCCTGCTGCTGTTCGGCACAGAGGGTGCGGGGTACGGTGTCAAGTACGGCCAGGGAGCCGATTGCCGTTCCGTCGCTCATCACGAGCGGTGCGCCGGCATAGAAGCGGATGTAGGGCGGACCTGTGACAAGGGGATTGCCGGCGAAGCGCGGATGCAGCCCGGCATCGCTGATTATCGTCAATGCCATCCGTTCAACGGTCAGGCCGCAGAAAGCGATGTCGCGCGGCGTGCCTTCGACGGCGACGCCCACGCGCGATTTGAACCACTGGCGCTGTTCGTCGAGCAATGAAATCACCGCCATCGGGGTGGCGCACAGGATGGCGGCAAGGGTCGTAATTTCATCGAACGCCGCCTCGGGCCCGGACTTGAAGAGCCCATTCCTGTCGAATGTTGGATCTGGCGTATGCACGTCCTTCATACCGGTTGATGTATGTTCATGGGCTCGTACGACTCAGTACCAAGCATTGGATAGCGCTCATCGCCACCGGACGGTACACAGTGAGCCCAAGCGCAGCACTCTACTCTACTTAACCATACACCAGTTCGCCCGGCCGACCCGGTTAGTTTTGCCGGGAGTCCGTTCAGATCAAGCGGTAGTGCACGGCGAGGTACTCCCGGTACAACAGGATGCCCGACGGCACGCAGCAGGCGCTACGCAGACTCACCAGCGGCACTGCAGCAGGCATTTGCAACGCCCCATGATTATTGCGTCTCGTCAACCCATCTGCTATCTGTTGACATCATGCGTCACGGCATGACTATCCGCCGGTATACTCAAGTTACGCCGCATGCGTGTAAGCTAGACGGACCGCCCCGCGGTCAATACAAGAGAAGAGAACCTCCATCTATGCAAAACTACGTCGTCGATACCCAGATTTCCCCGGAAGGCCGCCTTGAGATCCTGTCCAAGGCCGAGGTCGCCAGGCTGCTCGATACCAGCCAGGGCGGCCTGTACTCCATGTTCCGCAACTGTTCGCTGGCGGTACTTAACTGCGGCAGCCCGCTGGACGACGGCAAGGAACTGCTCGAACGCTACAAGTCCTTCGAGATCAGCATCATCCAGCGCGAACGCGGGATCAAGCTCGACATCAAGAGCGCGCCGGCCAATGCCTTCGTCGACGGCAAGATGATCAAGGGCATCCATGAACACCTGTTCGCGGTGCTGCGCGATGTGGTCTTCGTCAATGACGAGATCATGGACAACCCGAATGTCGATCTTTCCTCGTCCGAAGCCGTGACCGACGCGGTCTTCCACATACTGCGCAATGCCGGCGTGCTGAAGCCGATGACCAATCCAAACCTGGTCGTCTGCTGGGGCGGCCATTCGATATCGCGCGAGGAATACGACTATACGAAGAAGGTGGGTTACGAGCTCGGCCTGCGCGCGCTGGACATCTGCACCGGCTGCGGTCCCGGCGCGATGAAAGGCCCGATGAAGGGCGCAGCCATTGCCCATTCCAAGCAGCGCATCGCCAATGGCCGTTACCTCGGCCTGACCGAACCCGGCATCATCGCGGCGGAATCGCCGAATCCGATCGTCAATGATCTCGTCATCATGCCGGACATCGAAAAGCGGCTGGAAGCCTTCGTGCGCACCGGCCACGGCATCGTAGTCTTCCCCGGCGGCGCCGGCACCGCAGAAGAGATCCTGTATATCCTGGGCATCCTGCTGCACCCGGACAACGCCACGCTGCCCTTCCCCCTGATCTTTACCGGTCCGGAAAGCGCGCGCGAATACTTCACCCAGATCGACCAGTTCATTGGCCTGACCCTGGGGCCGCAGGCGCAGCAGCGCTACAAGATCATCATCGACGATCCGGCCCAGGTGGCGCAGGAAATGCTGGCCGGCATCAAGGAAGTACGGGAGTTCCGCAAGTCGCGCAGCGATGCCTATTATTTCAACTGGCTGCTGAAGATCGATCAGGAATTCCAGCGCCCGTTCCGGCCCACGCATGAAAACATGCGCAACCTGCGGCTGGACAAGAACCAGGAAACCCACCAGCTGGCGGCCAACCTGAGGCGCGCCTTCTCAGGCGTGGTGGCCGGCAATGTGAAGGACCAGGGCATACGCGCGATCGAGGAGCACGGTGTGTTCGAGATTCGCGGCGACCGCAGCATCATGGAACCGATGGATGCGCTGCTGGCATCCTTCGTTGCGCAGCACCGGATGAAATTGCCTGGCAAGCAATACAATCCCTGCTATCGGATCGTGAAGTAACCGGGCCGAATCAGCCAGGCCGGCGCAGACCGGCCGCAACGTCTGCTGGCTGATTGTCCGGATTGCACCCGGCGTGCGCCCGGATTGGAGGGCGGATCAGAAACCAGTTAGAGGCTGGTGAAAGGCTGGCTAACGGGGTGGACAGCGTTATGGTCCAGCGGCTGCATTGATGCCTGCGTCATCCTGCCCGCTCCAAACAGAAGGGATTCGACTGCCCGTTCAAATGCAGGGGCGGTTTCGACGGGCAGCACGGTTTCTTTCCGCAAGGCTTCCAGCAACGCCGCGAAACCGTAAAGGATCAGCGCCCCCTGGGCACCATCCTGCCTGAACAGATAAAGCGACCGATGCGTACTGACCCAGACCAGCTGCGCCGTGTCGCGCCCGGGTCCGGCAAACTGCACGCGCGTGCCGACCATGTACGCCTGCGCGAGGAAATCACGGTCTTCCTTTCCGCCGCCGGCACTGCGTTCGGTTCTCAGCTCCATCCTGATCCTGCGCTCCGCCAGCATCTCTTCGATGACGGCGTCGCTTACCCGCGGCGGTTCGGGCAGCGTCCATGATGCCTGCTCCCAGCTGACCGCGATTCGGGCAAAGCGCTGGCGCAGCTCGTCCAGCGGCAGCGGCTGCGTCCGCCGAGCTGGCCTTGGCGCCACCGTTCCGCGCAGGTTGCGAGTGTGCAATTCCACCAGTACATCCAGGATTTCCCCTCCCTCGTCTTCGGGCAGCTGAATCAGGGAGAAGGCTTGCCGCAAGCCCTTGACCAGTCCGGGCAGCATGCGCATCAATGCGCTTCTGTCTTCCGGCGTCTGCTTGTCCTGAATGCTCCAGATCAATTCGGGCAGCATGCCCCGATGGCGCTGGACGAGGCTGTCCGCAGCGCCTGCGGCCACACCCGCCTCGCCATCCTGGCGAGCTGCACGAACCAGGACATGCGGCCATTCGCGGAGAATGAAGTCCGAAACGCGCTCGTCCACATTCAGCGGCGGCAGCACCTCGCACAGCAGGTTCCTGGCATTCGACAGCAGGATGCTGCAGCGTTCCGCCGCTTCCACCGCTTCGATCGCCTGCGCGGTGGCGCGATCGTCCTCGCGAACGAACTCCAGCAGGAAGCGCTCGAGTGCGGCAAGGCTGTCTTCGAACACGACGGTGCTGCTGTTGAATTCGTTCAGGATGCGGCTTGCCAGCCGTTCGACTTCCGCCTCCAGACGCTGGGCGTCGATGCCGACGGAGTCGATGGAATCGCCGGAACCGGCGCTGGTCGCCGCCGAGCCGATCCGGTTGAGCAGCCGCCGCGCAGGATGGCCTTCGTCGTGCAGTAGTCCGGGTTCGATGATTGCCGCCTTGAGGACGGGAATCTGCAGTCGTGCGATCTGCTGCCTCACTTTCGGCGGGATTTTCGGATCCTCCACCATGATTTCGAACAGCAAGGCAAGCACGTCAACGATCATGCGTTCGAGCACCGATGCCTTTTGCAGGTCAAGCCGTTCGCGCACCACTGCGAGCTGGCTGCGGCCTTGTGCCGTCTCTCCGTCCGGAAACTTGCCGCTCGCCGCCTGCCGCTGGAGTGCATCGAGCTGGACCAGCAAAGGATTCAAGGCCGGTGCCGCAGTCGCGATGACTTGCGCGCGGTCGTTTCCGGCCGCCAGGAACGACCGGGCCGGCGACAGCATCCTGCGCAGGAATTCCTGGACCGGCAGCGCCTGCATCTCGCCGTTCGGATTGCCGGCTGCACCGGGTACCGGGATCGAATGCCCGAACTCCCTTGCCTGGCTGCCGGCAAACGAATCGAACATGTTTTTCAAGCCAGGCAGCAGGCGGTTCTGGAGTTCCTCGGCAGCACGTCCATCGGCGATTGGTGCGCCGAAATATCGCTGGCCGGGCACGTGCCGGGATCTCTGCGCAATGAACTTGCCGTGCACGCCCGAGGTTTCGAATACGGATCGCAGCGACGCGTAAAAGGCCGGCAGATTTTCCACCATTGCGTCGGACAGGTGTTCGAACAGCAGCCTGACCCTGGTTTCATCACCGGCGCTGGTCTTCACGGCGTCGTGCAGCGCGCGCGCCAGCAGGTAGGGCCGGAACGGGTTTTCACGCTCACGAGCTTCGACCTGGCCATGCAACTGCGCGATGATCACGTTCAGGCGCCCAATGCTTTCCTCGGTTGCTTCGCGCATGCGCTGCGCCAGGCGCCCGACTTCGATCTGGTAATTGACGACTTCATCATCGATCAGCGACAGCTCGGCGGCAGCCATGTTGCGCAAGCCGGGACGCAGGTCGATGAACATGGTTTGCATCGCGCGTTCAAGGCCGGCCTTGTACAAGCCGTCGATGCGGCGCAGGAAGGCGCTGCTGTCCTGGCGGATGAACTGGAGAACCGCCTTCAATGCCGCCTGTTCGGTGCCGGCCCGGGATTGGAGCAGGCGCTCCCCGATGTTCCGCTCGGCACCGTGCAGCGCATGCTGAACCAGCGCCATGAAGCCGTCTTCCGCCCGGCTTTGGGCGGCAAGAATGAGACGCTTGTATTCGGTTTCAGCCATACCGACGCTTCCGGAAACGCAATGGCCTCTAGTTTATGCGGAAATGCCTCGCGGAAGCATCAGAAATACCGCATCCATTCCCGCTTTGTTCTCGCCATATCGCCAGGCGCGTCGTTCCGGCGCCGACTCAGCCGGCGGCGGAGGAAAGCAGGGCAAGCTGTTGAGCGTCGAGGTAACACCATTCCCCCTCTTCCAAATCGAGGCTGTCCAGCTCCAGCTGGCCGATCTTCGTACGCCGCAAGGCCTGGCAATGGTTGCCGGCTGCGGCCAGCATGCGCTTGACCTGGTGGTACTTGCCCTGCTCCAGAACGATTTCCAGCCTGCGTTCGTCCAGCCGTCGGCAGAACTGGGCCGCAAGCGGGGCCGGCTCGTCGTGCAGTTGCACTCCTGACAACAGTTTTTCGACAAGCTCGTCCGTAACCGGCGCATCGGTATCGGCCACATACAGTTTTGGCACGTGGCGCTTCGGCGACGATTGGGCATGAATGAAGGCGCCGTCGTCGGACATCAGCAGCAGGCCGGTGGTGTCGTGATCGAGGCGGCCGACCGGCTGCACCTCGCGCCAGGTGAATTGCTCCGGCAATAAGGTCAGCACGCCGGGATGGTGGCTCGGCTTGCGGGAACATTCATAGCCCGGCGGCTTGTTCAGGGCGAGATAGACGTTCTGCCGGTATTCCCAGGTCTCGTCGAAGATGGTGAACGACAGGCCTTCGGTATCGAAGGAGGCGCGATAATCGGTCACTTTTTCGCCGTTGACGGTCACTTCGCCGTCGGAAATCAGTTCGCGGCACCATTTGCGGGTGCCGAATCCCTGCGATTGCAGGATGCGGTCAAGGCTTTGTTTGCTCATGGCGGCACTGTACCAGAACCCGGCTTGGCCTGAACCCGGGCGCGGGCCGCAAGCTCCAGATGACTTGAAGACAGGCCATGGGTATCATCTCAAGCAAATAATGAGTTCGCTTTTCCATTCTCAGCATTCCAAGCGGAACCGGATCATGCCAGCCAGCGCCCCACTGATCGACCTCCAGCACGCCGACTTCCTGCAGAGCGGCATCTCGCTCTGCGTCGGCGCCTGCGACAATCGGCACATGCCTACCCTGTCCCGGGCCACCGGGTGCCGCATTTCCGCCGACCGCAGGCGGGTCACGATGTTCGTTTCCGCCACCCAAGCCGCGCCGGTGCTGCGCTGCATCCGGGAAAACGGCGCAATCACCGCCGTCTTCAGCCGGCCGTCGACGCACAAGACCGTGCAGCTCAAGGGCAAGGATGCGGTCGTGGGCTGCCTGGAAGCCGGCGACATGGAACGCGTGGAACGCTACCGCGCCAGCTTCGCACGCGAACTCGAACCGATGGGTTTCGACGAAATACTGATACGCACCCTGCTTTCCGCGCCGCCGGCGGACCTGGTCACCGTCACCTTCACACCCGTCGAAGCCTATTCCCAAACGCCGGGACCGAACGCTGGCGAGCCGCTGAGGGCGCAGGCATGAACATTCAGCTCGATGCCATACGGGGCTGCCTGGAAGGCGTCATTCCCGGCACCATGGCCACCGCCTCGGCCGATGGCATGCCCAACGTCGCCTACCTGTCGCAGGTGCAATTCGTCGACAGCCGGCATGTCGCCATGTCCTACCAGTTCTTTAACAAGACGCGCCGCAACATCATGGTCAATCCGCGCGCCACGCTGGTGGTGACCCATCCCGCGACCGCGATGCAATACCGGCTGTCTATCGAATACCTGCGCACCGAGACATCCGGTCCTTTGTTCGAAAGCATGAAGGCCAAGCTGGCCGGCATCGCTTCGCAGACCGGCATGAGCGGCGTGTTCCGCCTGCTCGGCGCGGACGTCTTCCGCGTCGACGACATCCAGCAAGTGCCCGGCGAATCCATGCCCATGCCGCCGCCGCAGCGCAACCTGCTGTCCGCCCTGCGCAATGCCAGCGAACGCCTGTCGGCCTGTGTCGACCTGGACAGGCTTCTGTCCGCGACGCTGGCCTGCCTGCAGGATCAGTTCGGCATCGGCCATACGATGATCCTCATGCTCGACCAGGCCGGCGAGCGGCTTTATACGGTGGCCAGCCACGGTTACGAGATTTCGGGAATCGGCTCGGAAATACCGATGGGGCAAGGCGTGATCGGCGTCGCCGCGCGCGAGGGCGTGCCGATCCGCATCAGCCACATGACTTCCGAATACGCCTACAGCCGCGCGATCCGGGAGTGCGCGGAAGACAGCGGGATGGCGGCGGCGCTGGAAACCGAAATACCGCTGCCCGGCCTGAAATCGCCGCGCAGCCAGCTGGCCGTGCCGATTGTCGCCGGGCAGCGCACGCTTGGCGTGGTCTACGTGGAGAGTCCGCAAGACTTGCGCTTTACCTATGACGACGAGGATGCGCTGGTCAGCCTGGCACGGCAGTTGGGCATGTCCATCCTGCATCTGCAGAGCGCCGCGGAATGCGGCGACGAAACTGCGGCACCCGCCGCCGCCGCACCGCCGGGCCCGCAAGGCACGCCGCTTCCGGTACGGCATTTCGCCGGCAACGATTCGGTGTTCCTGGGCGACGATTATCTGATCAAGGGCGTGGCAGGCTCCATTTTCTGGAACCTGTTGCGCGATTATGCGGAGAAGGGTCGCACCGAATTCAGCAACCGCGAACTGCGGCTTGATTCGCGGATTCGGCTGCCGGATGTCAGCGACAATCTTGAAGCCCGCCTGCTGCTGCTGGGCAAGCGCCTGGTCGAACGCAATGCAGCCATGCGCATCGAAAAGACCGGGCGCGGGCGCTTCCGGCTGCGCGTGGATCGCCCGATTTCATTGCTGCAGGAATAGACTTCCTTACTCTTCCGCCAGCCGATTCTTAAAACTTCATTCAAACAATCTTAAAAAAACCTTAAGCCCATGCGGACGGCGGTTTCCACCCGTCGTGCTGCAGTAGACTTCGTCCCCATTCCGATCAACCCGGGAAGGACGAACATGACTCAGATTTCAGCCAGCAGCAGCACAGGCGGTCGCAGCCCGGCATCCATGCTCGAATGCATGATGCTGATCCGCGCCTATGAAGAAAAGACCGCAGAGATTCAGGCATCGGGCGCCGCCGCCGGCACCTGCACCTCCGTCGGCCAGGAAGCTTCCGCGGTCGGCGTGGTCGCCGCGCTTGACGGCGACGACTGCATCCTGACCAACCACCGCAGCGCCGGCCATCTGCTCGCCCGCGGCGCGGACGCCGGCCGCCTGCTGGCCGAAGTCATGGGCCGCAGCACCGGCTACTGCAAGGGCAAGAGCGGCTCCCTGCATATCTCGGCGAAGGAACTCGGCGTGCTGCTGACATCCACCATCGTCGGCGGCGAACTCTCGCTGGCCACCGGCGTCGCGCTCTCGAAAACCATGCTGGACGAACCCGGCATCGTTGCCTGCTTCTTCGGCGACGGCGCCGCCTGCGAAGGCATCTTCCATGAATCGCTCAACCTGGCATCGGTGTGGAAGCTGCCCATCCTCTACGTCTGCGAAAACAACCAGTGGCAAGCCTATGTGCACCGCAAGGAAACCATGAGCGGCGACCATGTGAGCGACTGGGCGAAAAGCTACGACATGCAAAGCCGCACCGTTGACGGCAACGATGTCGAAGCCGTGCACGCGGCGGCCGTCGAAGCGGTTGCTTGCATCCGCGAAACCGGCCGGCCTTATCTGCTGGAAACCTATACCTATCGCCTGCGCGGCCACTTCGAACCGGACGACCAGGCCTATGTCGACCAGGATGAACTCGCGCGCTGGCGCGCGAAGGACCCGGTCGCGCTGATGCGGCAGCGCCTGGCCGCGCGCGGCGAGCTGAGCACCGCCGATATCGCGGTGATCGAGGAGCGCGTGCGCGAGCGGATCGAGCAGGCCGCGCGCTTCGCCGCGGAGTCGCCCTTCCCCGCCATCTCCGAACTCGCCACCGATGTCTACGCCTGAGGAGTCCAGCATGAACAAGATGACCGTCAATGAAGCGATCGGCCAGGCGCTGGCCGAGGAAATGCGGCGCGATCCGCGCGTGCTGATGTTCGGCGAAGGCGTCGCCACCAAGCGGCCTGAGCTGGTGAATGAATTCGGTGCAAAACGGGTGCGCAATACGCCGCTGGCCGAAGGCATTATTGCCGGCACCGCGGCAGGCGCGGCCGCCACCGGCCTGCGCCCCGTGGTCGACCTGCTGTTCGCGCCCTTCCTCTGCTTTGCGATGGATGAAATCGTCAACAGCGCCGGCAAGCTGCGCTACCTCTCCGGCGGCCAGTTCGAATTCCCGATGGTGGTGATGGCCATGACCGGCGCCGGCTGGACCGTCGGCGCGCAGCATAACCACAACCTCGAAGCCTGGTTCGTTCACAGCCCGGGCCTGAAAGTGGTGATGCCGTCCAATGCCGCCGATTTCAAGGGACTGCTCAAGGCGGCGATCCGTGACGACAATCCGGTATTGTTCTTCATCGACCTCGCGCTCGGCTACGTGCCGGGCGATGTGCCGGAGAACGAGCATGTCATCCCCCTGGGCAAGGCCGCCGTCGCGCGCGTAGGCAGCGATGTCACCATCGTGTCCTATGCCAAGATGGTCGGCAGCTGCCTCCAGGCAGCAGAGGCACTGGCGGCAGAGGGCATCTCGGCGGAAGTGATCGACCTGCGCAGCCTCAAGCCGCTGGACGAGGAAGCCATCCTGCGTTCGGTGCGCAGGACGGGCCGCCTGCTGGTCGTGCATGAAGCCAGCCGCATGTGCGGCGTCGGCGCCGAAATCAGCGCCATCGTCTCGGAACAGGCCTTCGATGCGCTCAAGGCGCCGATCGTGCGCCTGACCGGTCCGGATGCTCCGGCAGCGTCGAGCTATCCGCTGGAACAGGCTTTCCTGCCGCAGCCGGGAGCCATTGCGGATGCCGCGCGCAGGCTGGCCGGGCGCGACCGCCTCGGCCCCCTGCATCTGACCGATTCGGCAGCACTCACAGTCTGAATATCTCCACCATTCCCAATACCCCGGAAGGAAACATCATGAACACCACAGCGTCCCTTACTGTCTCCAATGACCGCATCGATTCCGCCAGGCGCGGCGACGATGGTAACGGCGGCGATCGCGCCAGCGCGCCGCCCTTCTCGGCGGTCGGCATCATCTGGCTCAAGCTGGCTGTCGTATACCTGATCATCGGCGTCGGCATGGGCATCATGATGGGCGCCAGCCGCGACTTCACGATGCGGCCCGTCCATGCGCACGTCAACCTGCTCGGCTGGGCGACCATGGCCCTGGCCGGGCTGATCTACAGCGTGTTCCCGGCCGCAGGCCAGAGCAAGCTGGCGCGACTGCATTTCTGGCTCGCCAATCTCTCGCTGCCTGTCATGGCGGTTGCCCTAGGCATGGTCGTCACCGGGACGGCGGCCCTGGTGCCGGTGCTGGCCGCATCGGAGATCGTGGCTGCGCTCGGCATCCTGGTTTTCGCAGCGAACCTTTTCCTCAATCTGAAGGCTCGCTGATCAGCTGACACGCCTGGCGTTCGGCATTGGCTACTCTTCGCGGAAAGTCATGCGCGCACATGACTGCCAATGGCCTGCAACCAAGACCCGAAAAACGGCCTGTAACGACAGGCCGGCGAGCGGGCCTACGAAACCATGTTGTAAAGGAAATTGCCCGCCGAGAACAGCTCGTTGGCGGGAATACCTGAAAAATTGCCCTGTTTGAATAGTTTGGAAAAGGCGCTGAACGCCTCGTCCTCCATTCCCATGCCGTTTTTCAGAATATTAAGAAGCGCATCCGTCTTACCCTGTCCCAAGTCCTTCATCAGGTCTTTGAAACCATTGACCAAACCCTTATCCCCGTTTTTCCCGGTGAGGTTGTCCTTGTTGTGATCTTTCTTGAAGAAGTTGGCCGTAAGGTCCGCAATTTCTCCGCCATTCTTTTTCACGAAGGCGCTTGCCTGTGGAGCGGCGGCCAATCCCGCGCGTGTAATCCCTGCGAGTCCGAGCACTGGTAAAGCCATTTCTTTTCTCCTTGATTAATTCGGATTGATCAACGTCTGCTGCTAATAGGTGTTATGCCGAACCACCTTGTCAGTTCGGTTCATCCAGGATTTGGAACCCGATCCGGAGCCAGCATCCCGTCTGCGAATAACAAGGTGTTCATGCGCGCCACACTAGTAAGTGTTTTGCCGATCGTTCCAGTTCGGATTTATTTTACGGAGCAGCGAAAGAAGCATCCGGGCTCGCACAGATCATTCCCGCAACCGGGAATACATGAGGAGTTGGCCAGGCGACTGCCGGAAGCGCCAAGGATAGGCAAACGCCGGCAAACGCTGGCAAACCCTCCTGCGGCGCGAGGAATGCTTTAATATTTTTCAGTTGACGCGAGCGTTGGCACACCCCTTGCTACATGACTGCAAAACCGACCGGCAGCCGCGATGAAAATCCGATGCCGCTGCCAGACTCCAAGGAAACGCCGTCATGACACAAGCACAAGCCCTCGTCCGCCAGCCCGCCACATCCCGTTCGCGTGAAATCAGCGCACGCTGCTCCGCTTGCAGCATGCATCAGATCTGCCTGCCGATGGGCCTCGAGGAAAAGGATATGGACCGTCTCGACCAGATCATAGGCCGCCGCCGCAAGATCGCCCGTGACAGCCACCTGTACCGCGTCGGCGATCCGTTCACCAATCTGTATGCGATCCGTCTCGGTCACTTCAAGACGCACCAGGTCAACCCAAGCGGCGACCAGCAGGTGACCGGCTTCCAGATGGCTGGCGAACTGCTCGGCATGGATGCGATCAGCACGGAACGTCATCACTGCGACGCGATCGCGCTGGAAGACAGCGAGGTTTGCGAAATCCCGTTTTCGCGGCTGGAAGGCCTGTTCGGGGAAATGCCGCAGCTGCTGCACCACTTCCACCGGATGATGAGCCAGGAAATCACGCGCGAGCAAAGTGTCATGCTCCTGCTTGGCAACATGCGCGCCGAACAGCGCTTCGCCGCTTTCCTGACCAACCTGTCGTCTCGCTATTCGATCCGGGGCTACTCCTCGACCAGCTTCCAGCTGCGCATGACGCGTGAGGAAATTGGCAACTACCTGGGGCTGACGATTGAAAGCATCAGCCGCCTGCTCTCGAAATTCAAGAAGCGCGGCTGGATCAAGGTCAGCAACCGCGACCTCGAATTGCTCGAACCGGTAACGCTCAAGGCGGTCGCCGCAGGCACCCAGACCTGCGCCTGAAACGCGCCGCCGGCTCCTTCCGGACGGTTACAGCGGAACGCGCCGCCCTTTATCGTCGGGCACGTTGAGCAGATAGCAAGTCAGCATGCTTGCCAGGCTGCAGAATCCCCAGAAACAGAAGAATCCCAGGCTGTAGACGCCGAGCGGATTCAATTCGACATGCGCGCCGCCGATCGCGATGTCGCGGGGGTCGAATAGTGAAAAGAAAAAACCTTCGGCCACAATAGCGACCAGAAACGACGGCCACAGGACTGCCATGATCAGTCTTGCCATTGTCACCTCCTCATCTTGCCTGTCCATGAACGACGGACAGGCATTGTTTTCCATTAAAGCGGATTCGCTCTGGCAGCCTTGCGTGATACGTGAATTCCCGAATACGGGAATTCACGTGAAAACCGCTCGCAAAATCGGGAATGGCCCCATGCCTGCCTTCCAGCACTCCTTGCCCCTCCCGGCACCGCCAGCTATGCCAGCTATGCGAGGTGGCGCCAGATTTCGCCCCGCTACTTCCGAATGATCAATCCGTCCGGTCGGCGCTCAGCTCGACCGAGCGCTGCACCGGCCAGTCCCAGACGTCGTGCAGTCGCCAGTTGCGGCCCGCACCTTCCATCGATACCTGCCAGCGTGCGCGGTCAAGCATCGGCAGCGCAACGGCGAAGCTGCCTTCCGCATCCGGCTGCACCTGCAGCACAACGTCTTTCTGGGGCTGGGTCGAATGCACCAGCTTGATGGTCAGCGAGCTTCCGACGGGCTGGCCGAGGCTGCGCACGTTTCCGAGCAGCCGGCCCGAGGAAGCGTCATAGCGGATCGAGGCCCGCAGCTTCATGCTGGCGGCGACCCGGTCCCGGCTCAAGTCCTGGTTGATGGCCTTGCCTTGCTTGTAATAGTCGTCCACCACCAGCGCATCCTGCCGGGTGAATGCAATCCAGGTGGTATGGATGCCGGCGATCACCACGATGATCGGGCCGAGCATCAGCAGCCACGGCCAGCGATGGGCGTACCAAGGTGCCGAGGACACCTTGGATGCGGCGCGGCGAGAATTTGTCGATTGCATGATGCACTCCTTCATTGATTCGTTGATTGCGTTGGCCGGTTCGTATTTAACGGGGCACGATGAAAACCGCTTGTTCCTCGACCCGCAGCCGTTCATCGTCTTCCGCCTTCAGTTCGAACCAGATCTTGTTCGATCCCTTTTCACCCTTGCCGTGGGCGATGCGCACCCGGACCGGCACG
Organism: Noviherbaspirillum album; assembly: GCF_035916955.1. NCBI lineage: Bacteria > Pseudomonadati > Pseudomonadota > Betaproteobacteria > Burkholderiales > Oxalobacteraceae > Noviherbaspirillum > Noviherbaspirillum album. The sequence goes on from NZ_JAWIIV010000006.1 coordinate 84,793, forward strand.
GCGCGGGAAGCGGTAGGCTCGAGCAAGACTTCGTCTTCCGTCGCCAGCGCGATGCTGTCGATGCCCTTGACCGAAATCCGGTAACGGTGCGGCCGTTCGTCGGTATTCATGATCTGCAGGCGGTAGACGTTTTCGATCATGCCGTCCTCCACTTCGCGGCCCATCGAGCCGCGGTCGCGAATCACGTCCAGCTTGACCAGGTCGCGCCCGATCAGCGATGCGAACGACATCCCGACGATCAGCATCAGGATCGCACTGTAGATCAGCACGCGCGGGCGCAGGACTCGCTTGCGGATGTCCGCGCTGCCCAGGCCCTTCTCCATCGCGTTCTCGGTCGCATAGCGGATCAGTCCGCGCGGCGCGCCGGTTTTGTCCATCACCATGTTGCAGGCGTCGACGCAGGCGGCGCAGCCGATGCAATCCGACTGCAGGCCATTGCGGATATCGATGCCGGTCGGACAAACCTGCACGCACATCGAGCAGTCGATGCAGTCGCCGAGCGCCGCCTTGTTCACATGCCGCCCGCGCGCGCCGCGCGGTTCGCCGCGCTTCTGGTCATAGGTGACGATCAGCGTGTCGCGATCGAACATCGAGCTCTGGAAGCGAGCATACGGGCACATGTACTTGCAGACCTGTTCGCGCATCCAGCCGGCGTTGCCATAGGTGGCGAAACCGTAGAACAGGATCCAGAAGCTTTCCCAGGGGCCCAGCGTCATCGTCAGGACTTCGCTGCCCAAGGTGTGCGCCGGGGTGAAATAGCTGACGAAGGTGAAGCCGGTCCACAGCGCAACCAACCCCCAGGCAAGGTGCTTGGCCGATTTGCGCGCGACTTTTTCAGCGCTCCAGGGCTGCTTGTCGAGGCGCATGCGCGCACTGCGGCTGCCTTCGATCTTGCGCTCTATCCACATGAAGATCTCGGTGTAGACCGTCTGCGGGCAGGAGTAGCCGCACCACACCCGTCCGGCGACCGCCGTGAACAGGAATAGCGAGTAGGCGCAGACGATCAGCAGCAGCGCGAGGTAGATGAAGTCCTGCGGCCACAGCACGATGCCGAACAGGTAAAACTTGCGGGCGGCCAGATCGAACAGCACCGCCTGCCTGCCATTCCATGACATCCAGGGCAAGCCGTAGAACACCAGCTGGGTCAGGAAAACGCACAGCCAGCGCAAGTTGGCATACGTGCCCTTGATTTCGCGAGGATAGATCTCCTGGCGGGCTTCGTACATCCTGATTACCGAAACCTTCACTGCAGGTTCGCCCATGGTTTCAACTCTTTGACTTTTCAACGATTCAACGACTCAGCATTTCAACAACTTGAAAACTCCCGGTTAGGCCGGAGCCTGCGCTCCGGTCCCGGCTTCATTTCTTCGCGGTGACGATCGCGGTTTCGTTCGACAGACTCCATACGTAGGCTGCGAGCAGATGGACCTTGCCCTCGCCGAGGAAGTCATTGAACGCCGGCATGCTGTTGGCACGGCCCTTGCGAATGGTTTCCATGACCGTTTCAGCGCTGCCGCCGTACAGCCAGACCTTGTCGGCCAGGTTGGGCGCGCCGAGCGCCGGATTGCCGGTGCCGGCCGAGGTATGGCAGGCTGCGCAGGCGGCGAACTTGTCCTTGCCGAAGGCCACCTTGATCGGATCGGAAGTCGCACCCGACAGGCTGAGGACATAATGCGCGACGTTTTCCACATCCTTGTCCGAGCCGAGCGCGGCGCCCATCGGCGGCATGACGCCGTTGCGGCCTTGCATGATCGTGGCCTTGATCACGTCCGGCTCGCCGCCGTACAGCCAGTCCTTGTCGGCCAGGTTGGGGAAACCCTTGCTGCCGCGGGCATCCGAACCGTGGCACTGCGCGCAGTAGGTCAGGAAGAGGCGTTCGCCGATGGCATGCGCCTGCGGATCGGCGGCGACGGTCTTCAGGTCCTGCTGCTGGTACTTGGCGAAGATGGGGCCGTAGTCGGCATCCGCCTTCTGCAGTTCGGCCTGGTAGGCGCCGGCCGATTCCCAGCCCAGCTTGCCCTTGAAGGAGCCGAGGCCGGGATAGAGAACGAGATACGCCACGCCGAACACGATAGTCAGGTAGAACATCCACATCCACCAGCGCGGCATGGGGTTGTTCAACTCGGTCAGACCGTCGTCCCAGCTGTGGCCGGTGGTCTCGGCTTCCTCGCCCTCGCGGACGACGATCTTCACCTTGGCCTGCGACCACAGCAGAATGGCGCAGCCGGCAATGCCGAGGACGGTGAGCACCGTGATATAGATGCTCCAGAATTCGCTAGTAAAGTCAGCCATGTTGCTTCTCCGATGCGGCCATGTCGTTATCGTCCGCAAACGGCAGGTCTGCCGCCGCGTCAAAGTCGGCGCCGCGATGCGCGCCGTAAGTCCACCAGATGATGCCGATGAAGCTCAGGAAGCTGAGCACCGTAATCAGCGTACGTGCATCGAAAACAAGTTGTTCGAAATTCATGATTACCTCTTTGCCTTGATCTGGATGCCGAGGCCCTGCAGATAGGCAACCAGCGCATCCTGTTCGGTCTTGCCTTCCACTTCCTTGGCCGCATTGGCGATTTCCTCGTCGCTGTACGGATGGCCCAGCTTGCGAAGCGCCGCCATCTTCGGCGCCACCGACTGCGGATCCAGCTTGGTTGTGGCCAGCCACGGGTAGGAAGGCATGTTCGATTCCGGCACCACGTCGCGCGGATTCATCAGGTGCACGCGGTGCCATTCATCGCTGTAGCGGCCGCCTACGCGGGCCAGGTCGGGGCCGGTGCGCTTGGAACCCCACTGGAACGGGTGGTCGTAGACGAATTCGGAGGCGACCGAGTAATGGCCGTAGCGCTCGGTCTCGGCGCGGAAAGGACGGATCATCTGCGAATGGCAGTTGTAGCAGCCTTCGCGCACGTACACGTCGCGGCCGGCCAGGCGCAGCGCCGAATACGGCTTGAGTCCGGCGATCGGTTCGGTGGTGGATTTCTGGAAGAACAGCGGAACGATCTCGACCAGACCGCCGACGCTCACCACCAGAACCACCAGCGCGATCAGCAGCCAGGGGTTCTTTTCAATCCATTCATGAGAAAACTTTTTCATTTGTTGCTGCTCCTGTTGTTACTTCACCTGTTCAAGGCGGTGTTCAGGCCGGGTTCAAGCATGGGCCGCTGCGATGGACGGAATGCGCGCTGTCACTTCCTTGCTCTCGCGTACGGTCATGTAGGTGTTGTAGGCCATCATGATCATTCCGGCGAGATACAGCAGGCCGCCGCCGAAGCGAATCACGTAGTAGGGATAGGTTGCCTTGACCGATTCCGCGAAGGTGTAGGTCAGCGTGCCGTCGTCATTGACCGCGCGCCACATCAGGCCTTGCATCACGCCGGCGATCCACATCGCGGCGATGTACAGCACGATGCCGATGGTGGCGACCCAGAAATGCGCGTCGATCAGCTTGATGCTCCACATCTCGGTCTTGCCCGACAGGCGCGGCAGCAGGTAGTAGATCGAACCCATGGTAATGAAGCCAACCCAGCCGAGGGCGCCGGCGTGCACGTGTCCGACGGTCCAGTCGGTGTAGTGCGACAGCGCGTTGACGGTCTTGATGGACATCATCGGGCCTTCGAAGGTCGACATGCCGTAGAACGACAGCGACACGATCAGGAACTTCAGGATGGGGTCGGAGCGCAGCTTGTCCCATGCGCCGGACAGCGTCATCACGCCGTTGATCATGCCGCCCCAGCTCGGAGCCAGCAGGATCAGCGAGAACACCATGCCCAGCGACTGTGTCCAGTCGGGCAGCGCGGTGTAGTGCAGATGGTGCGGGCCGGCCCACATGTAGGTGAAGATCAGCGCCCAGAAGTGCACGATCGACAGGCGATACGAATACACCGGCTTGTCGGCCTGCTTCGGAATGAAGTAGTACATCATGCCCAGGAAGCCGGCGGTCAGGAAGAAGCCCACCGCATTGTGGCCGTACCACCACTGGATCATCGCATCCTGCACGCCGGCATAGGCGGAGTAGGACTTGGTCATGGTCACCGGCATCGCGGCGCTGTTGACCAGGTGCAGCAGCGCGACGGCCAGGATGAAGGCGCCGAAGAACCAGTTGGCGACGTAGATGTGCGGCACCTTGCGCTTGACCAGCGTACCGAAAAACACCACCGCATATGAAACCCAGACCAGCGTGATCAGGATGTCGATCGGCCATTCGAGTTCGGCGTACTCCTTGCCGGAGGTATAACCCAGCGGCAGCGAGATGGCGGCGGCGACGATGACGGCCTGCCAGCCCCAGAAGGTAAAGGCGGCCAGCGCGTCGGAGAACAGGCGGACTTGCGACGTGCGCTGCACGACGTAGTAGGACGTGGCGAACAGCGCGCAGCCGCCGAAGGCGAAGATGACTGCATTGGTATGCAGCGGACGCAGGCGGCCGTAGCTCAGCCATGCGGTGTCGAAATTGAGAGCGGGCCAGGCGAGCTGCGCGGCGATGAAAACGCCGACCAGCATGCCGACCACTCCCCACACTACGGTCGCGATCGCGAATTGCTTCACGACCTTGTAGTTGTAGTTTTGTGATGTGTCCACGTACGATCTCCAGAGTTGCTTACACGATGGACGCAGAGTACGGGTTCGAACCCCCAAAAACCTTGACCTGAGTCAAATTGGTCCGGATGGCTGAAAATAGTTGGAAGGCGTTGCGCGGATACAGCGTTGAAGTCGTTTTCGCCCTTCAGATAAAGGCGAAAACGATAATTCTGGAGGAATGCGGAGGCTGCTGCGGGGGATGATTCTGCTTATTATTTGGGCAATGCGACACCGACATGTTCAGCCGCGGGCGCTGCCTTCTCCGGCCGGCCGGGGGTGTCGTCGGCGTCGATGCGGTCATCGTCCTGCAGGATGCGCATGCCGGGGCCAACCAGGTCATCGAACTGGCCGCCGTCGGATGCATTGAAGAACAGCCATATGGTGAAGAACACCACCGCGACGCTCATGGGAACGAGCAGGTATAGGGCTTCCATGATGTTTCTCCTTCCATCTATTGCATGGTGCGCAAGGGATCGGCCAGCCATGCGGCGCCTGCCGCGGCCACGGTCTTGGCTTCACGCGCAATGCGCCGGCGCGGAACACGCCGCAGGCGCAATGCATTGATAATCACCGCCGCCGAACTGAGCGACATGCCGATGCCCGACAGCCAAGGGTTGAGCATCCCGACGGCCGCCGCCGGGATGGCCAGCGCGTTGTAGAGGCTGGCCCACGCCAGGTTCTGGCGGACCACCGACATCGTTTGCGAGGCCGCGCGCATGGCATCTCCCACGGCGCCGAGCTGGGCAGACAGCAGCACCGCGTCCGCATGCGTCTGCGCCAGCGCCGCGCCGCCGCCCATGGCGAAGGACACATCCGCCGCGCGCAGGACCGCCGCATCGTTGATGCCATCGCCCACCATCGCAACCACCGCGCCCTGTTTCTGCAAAGCCTGCACAAAGGCCAATTTATGTTCCGGCAACTGTTCGCCGAGCGCCTGATCGATGCCGAGTTTTCCGGCGACCGCCTCGGCGGCGTCCTGCCGGTCCCCGCTGAGCAGGATCACCTGCTTGCCCTGCGCCTGGAACTGCCGCACCACCTGCGCCGCGTCTTCGCGTAATGCGTCGGTGAGATCGAACCGCGCCAGCCATTTGCCGGATGCGCCCAGGTAGACCGGCGTCGCCTGGGGAGCGGGCGCCGCTGCCATGGATGTCTGTGCCTGACCGACCAATTCTTCGACAAAGGCGATTGTGCCGAGGCGATATCGCACCCCGTCCACGCTGGCTTCGATCCCCTTGCCGGCAACATCGCACACTGACGTCGCGGTGTACGCCGGCGTGCCCGCGCCTTCTTTCGCTGCTTCGGCGATCGCCTGGGCCAGCGGATGGGCACTGCCGGATTCGAGTGCGGCCGCCAACTGCAGGCACTGCGCGGCACCCCGCTCGCCCAGCAACCGTGTTCCTGTCAGCACCGGCTTGCCTTTGGTCAGCGTGCCGGTCTTGTCGAATACCACATGCGTGGTTCGATGCAGGGTTTCCAGCACATGCGGCTGCAGAATCAGCACGCCTTGCGCAACGAGTCTATCGGTGGCCGCGGCAAGCGCGCTCGGCGTCGCCAGCGACAATGCGCATGGGCACGAGACCACCAGCACAGCGATGGCAATCGGCCAGGATCGAGCCGGGTCAACGACCTGCCAGGCGATGAAAACGACCACGGCCAGCAGCAGCAGCGCCGCGACGAACCATGCCGCCACCTTGTCTGCCCACAGCGACAGCTGCGGCTTCGCCTGCCCTGCCCTGTCCACCAGCTTGACCAGGCGCGATAGCGTGCTTTCGCGCGCGGCCCGTGCGATCTTCACCACCACCGGCTGGCTGGCATTGACGGCACCGCCGGGCAGTTCGTCTCCGGCCTGCCTGGGAAGCGGCTGGCTTTCGCCGCTGAGCAGCGAGAGGTCGATCGAGGTTGCACCTTCGACAAGAACCGCATCCGCTGGAAAGGCTTCGCCCGGCTTGACCAGCACGAACTCGCCTTCCGCCAGGCGTGCCGCAGGCACCACCTCCACTGTCCGGTCCTGCGGGTAGGACGACATCCGCGCGGCCGACGCCGGCAATGCCGCCTGCAGTCTTTCCAGTCCGGACGCCGCCTTGCGCCGGGCAATGAATTCCAGGTAGCGGCTGCACAGGAGCAGGAAGATGAACATCGTCACCGAATCGAAATACACGTCGCCGCCGCCATCCAGCGTCGCTGCCACGCTGCCGGCGAAAGCCGCGGCGATGCCAAGCGCCACCGGCACATCCATTCCCAGCATGCGGCTCTTCAGATTGCTCCAGGCGCCCTGGAAGAACGGAAGCGCGGAATAGCAGACCGCCGGAATGGTCAGCAGCAGGCTGGCCCAGCGCATCAGCGCTTCCATATCGGCATCGAGGGTGCCGTCGGTGGCGAGATAGACCGGCACCGCATACATCATGACCTGCATCATCGACAGGCCGGCAATGAACAATTGCCGGAACAGGGTCTTGCCGGCGCGCTGCATCTGCTGTTCATGGCGGCTGGCATCGAAGGGATAGGCCAGGTAGCCGACCTCCCGCACCGCGAGCAGGATGTCGCTCGGCTTGCATGTCTCGGGATTCCAGCGCACATGCAGTTTCGCGGTAGCCACGTTCAAACTGAATGCCGTCACGCCCGGCAGGCGCGCAAGCCGGCGTTCGATCAGCCAGACGCAGGCGGCGCAGCGTATGCCCTCGACCGAGAATACGGCTTCGCATGCCGCCGCTCCATCGCTGCCGTCTCCTGCCGCGAATTGTCCAGCCATCTCCGGCGCGTCGTAGAGGCGCAGTTCTTCCGGCACCAGCGAAGCATCGGCCGCGTTCGGCGAGTATCCTTCGCGGTTCAGATAGTAATCCGACAAGCCACTGTCGACGATGGTGCGCGCGACGGCTTCGCAGCCGGGACAGCACATTGCGCGGTCGACGTCTGCAATGCGTACCGACCAGTGCGCGCCGGCTCCGATGTCCTGACCGCAGTGAAAGCAGGCTAAAGCCTCGGTGAATGCATGCCGGGCGGCTGTCATTTCCACGCTCCGGGAAGCACGCCATGAAACGCGCCGGGAGCGGGTTCGATGCAGACGGCGGCCAGCCACTCAGGCATCATGCCGCCGGCGGCGCGGGCCATTCCGAGCAGACCGAAGGCGAGCACCAGCAGGCCGACCGCCGTGCGAACCCTGGACGAGCGGGCCAGGTACTGAAGACGCGCCCCGGCCATTCCCAGGCCGAGCAGCATCGGCAGCGTTCCCGCGCCGAACGCGAGCATGATCGCCGCGCCATTGCCGGCCGATCCGCTCAGCATGGCACTGAGCAGCACGCTGTACACCATGCCGCACGGTACCCAGCCCCATAGTCCACCGAGCGCGAAAGCTTTTCCGGCAGTATCGATGGGCAGCAGCCTTCTGGTGAGCGGCTGTACCCTGCGCCATACCAATTGCCCGGCCGACTCCAAATGCGCGAGGCCGCGCCAGGCTCCCATCAGGTACAGGCCGAGCGCGACCAGCATCAGGTTGGCCAGCCAGTAGAGGATAATCTGTAAAGATGACATGAAGGCAAGCGCGCGCGCGCCCTGCGCAATGCCGCCGGCGATGGCCCCCGCCGCTGCATATGACGCCAGGCGGCCGGCATTGTAAGCCAGTACGCGCAGGCCTTCGTCGAGCATGGCGGGACGGGCAAGCACCGCGCCCTGCGTGATGCCGCTTGCGATCGGAATCACCCTGCGCGCGGAACCTGCGGAAAAGGCGCTGACGACGCCACCGCACATGCCTATGCAGTGGACGCTGCCCAACAGGCCGACGATAAAGAAGGAAAGGATTGAAAGTTCGTTCACTGTTTCACTGATTCATTGATTCGCTGATTCGCTGATTCGCTGATTCGCTGCATTCCACTCTGGATGCATCAGATGGTCTTTGAATAACGCAGGCGCTCCGGCTTCACTTCCTGCTTCTTGTTCAAATGGGCGTCGAACACCATGCAGATATTGCGGATCAGCAGCCGCCCCTTCGGGCTTACCGTAAGCCAGTCGTTATCGATGCTCAGCAGGCCGTCGGCTTCCATCGCGCGCAACTGCTCCAGTTCCTTCACAAAGTAGACGGCGAAGCTGATCGGATACGCAAGCTCGAGCGAGCGGATCGACAACTCGAAATTGCACATCAGCATCTGAATGATGACCCTGCGCAGCAGGTCGTCGACATTAAGCTTGGTGCCGCGTGCAATAGGCAGTTCACCCTGCTCGATGCGCTCGTAATAGGCGTCGAGAGTCTTTTCATTCTGGCTGTAGGTAGAGCCCACCGCGCTGATGGCCGAGACGCCGACGGAGACCATCTCGGCGTCGGCATGCGTGGAATACCCCTGAAAGTTCCGGTGCAGCCGGCCCTGACGCTGGGCGACCGCAAGATCGTCATCCGGCTTGGCGAAATGATCCATGCCGATATAAACATAGCCCGCCGCTGTCAGCCGGCGGATGCACAGCGACAGCATGTCCAGCTTGGTTTCGGCATTCGGCAGCTCGTCTTCGCTGATGCGGCGCTGCGGTTTGAACAGCACGGGCATGTGGGCATAGTTGTACACCGAGATGCGGTCGGGATTGGCTGCAATCACTTTGGCAAGCGTCTGCTCCATGGTCATCACGGTCTGCCTGGGCAAGCCGTAGATCAGGTCGATGCTGATGGAACGGAAGCCCGCTGCGCGCGCCGCGTCCATCACGGCCAGCGTGACTTCCTCCGGCTGGATGCGGTTGACTGCCTTCTGCACGTCGGCGTCGAAATCCTGCACGCCGAAGCTGATGCGGTTGAAACCCTGGTTGCGCAGGGTATGTACGCGCTCGGGAGATACCGTGCGCGGATCGATCTCGATGGAGAACTCGCCGTCGTCGTCATTGGCAAACCGGAAACGGCTGCGCAGGTGCGCCAGCAGGTCGCCCATCTGCTCATCCGACAGGTAGGTCGGCGTGCCGCCGCCGAAATGCAGCTGGGTGACGATGTTCATGTCGCCCATCAGCTTTCCCTGCATGTCGATTTCCCGCTTCAGGTAGGTGAGATAAACCTCGGCCTTGCTGCGGTTCTTGGTGATGACCTTGTTGCAGGCGCAGTAGTAGCAAAGCTTGTCGCAGAACGGGATATGCACATAGAGCGACAAGGGATTGCGGGCGCCGAGCGCGCGCACCTGGTTGACCGCCTGCAGATAATCGCCCATTCCGAAGTTTTCGGCGAAACGGTCGGCCGTCGGATAGGAGGTATAGCGCGGCCCTTGCTTGCTCAGCTTGCGGATCAGCGCCGCGTCGAACTGGACCGTGGGAACGTGGGAACTTGCTGCTGCGGGAACTGCCATGTCGGACTCCTGCTGTCGTGCGCGCCAACGATTGCACGCATTGGAATGGCTCGCAGTGTACGAGGCAAGGGTCAGCCGCAACCTTGATCCAGGTCAAAACGCTCCGGATTGCCGCAATGCGCCCCTTACCGCCAATAGCCGTCCGGCGTTGCGAGTCGGACAAGGGCCGATCGCAAGACGCCATGACGGAAGAACAATAAAGGCGGGAATGAAGAATGACATGCGTCGCGATGCCCTGCGACGTATGCTGATGCGCGGATCACGAATAAAGACTTGCGACCCGCACCATGACCATGTTTCCCAGTTACGCCGCGGCGCGTTCCCAGGCACCGGCTGGCGAGACCTCTCCGGTCAGCAGGAATTCGATTAGTTCGCGCACCGGCCGAATCTCGCTGCCGAACGGCAGGCGTTCGGAACCGCGAAAGAACAGGCCGCGCTTGACGTCTCCCTCCAGCGCGAATGCCAGGCGGGTGTCAATGCAGAACTGCCCGGCCTTGGCGATGCCGTCTCGCAGCCCGCATTGGTGCAGGCAATCGAAGCCGACCGTGCATTCCTTCGGTCCGGCCTTGCGCTGCAGCTTCTCTTCCTTGTCGAGGTAGTTGGCCAGCCAGGGCGTGCGCACGCCCCGTGCCGGCAGCCCGGCCACGCTCATGAAGGTGACGATGTCCTCCGGCTTGGCTTCGGCCAGCACCTTCTTGAAGTTGGAATGCGCATCGCCTTCCTCCGTGATGGCAAACGCGGTGCCGAGCTGCACCGCGCTGGCGCCCAGGTCGAGCAATCCCCGCACCTGTTCATGGCTGTTGACGCCGCCGGCGGCGATCAGGGGAATTTTTTCACGCTCCAGGCCTAGCTCATGCAGCACTTGCAATGTCGATTCGAGGACCACCGGGAAAGCGAAATGCGGCTGGTCGACATCCTCGATGCGGGCAGCGCCGAGATGACCTGCGGCATGCTTGGGATTCTCGATTACGATGGCGTCCGGCAGGCGGTTCTTGCGCATCCATTTCTTCAGCACCAGCGCGACGCCGCGCGCATCCGACAGGATGGGCATGAGCGCCACCCCGGGATGCTCGGCGGTGAGTTCCGGCAGATCGAGCGGCAGCCCGGCGCCGACCACCACAGCCTGGGCTCCGCTTTCGCAGGCCTGCCGCACATAGGCGGCATATTCGGCGACAGCCCGCATGATATTCACGCCGACCATGCCCTGCCCGCCGGCAAGCTGCAGCGCCGCCTTGACTTCCCGGTCCAGCGCCACAAGATTGGCATTGTCAATCAGGGATTTGTCGCGGCTCTTTCCGGTCTGTGCCATCAGGTCGGGATGATGTCTGCGCAGGTCGACGCTGGAAATGGTGCCGACAGCGCCAAGCGCGGCAACGCTGCCCGCAAGCCGATGCGCGGATACGCCGACTCCCATTCCTCCCTGAACGATGGGAAGCAGGCGCCTTCCCTTGATATGAAGCGGTTTCAATTCGGTTTGCAGCACGGCGATTTCCCAGTCAGATCGTTTCAAATGGAAGAGCAAAAAGCCGAGCGAATGTAGCAAACGGGAAATGCAAAGTATTTGATCTCAGTCAACTATTCCCGGGTGGCCAAACAGTACTGCCTGGCACGCCGCGAGAAATACGGGCCCGAATCAAAAGTCCCGACTGGCGATGCGAACTCCACCGCTGTATCAATGTCATTTTAATAAATGACAACATCCTTATCGCGATCATTAAGAGGATGCGTAACGCAACGCGGCGCAAGTCAGCTTGCAGGGACAGTGGAAGAGGCGCGGACGGGACGAGACAATCTTAAGGCGGGGTGCCGCCAATCGCTATTTCATGGAGGACAGCTTGAATCAGACAGCAAACGCAGCGCTTCACCGAATCACCATCGTCGGCGGCGGCGCCGGGGGCCTTGAGCTCGCGGTGCGCCTCGGCAAGAAGCTGGGCAGGAGGAAACGCGCGGAAATCACGCTGGTCGATGCTTCGCGCACGCACCTGTGGAAGCCGCTGCTTCACCAGGTGGCCGCCGGCACGCTCGATACCCATTCCGATGAACTGGAGTACCTTGCCCTGGCCCGCAATTACCATTTCAACTTCCGGCTCGGACGCATGGATGGCCTGGACCGGGCCGCCAAGCTCATACAGCTTGAGCCTATCTATGACGAGAACGGCGAAGAGATCCTTCCCCGCCAGTCCATTCCCTATGACACCCTCGTGCTTGCGCTGGGCAGCCAAACCAATGACTTCAACACGCCCGGCGTGCATGAACACAGCATCATGCTCGACTCTCCGGAAGCCGCGGAGCGCTTTCATACCCGGCTCATCAACTCCTGCATCCGCGCCCAGGCGAAACCGCGGACCGCGGGCCAGGATCGCTTCACCGTTACCATCATCGGCGGCGGCGCGACCGGGGTCGAACTGTCGGCCGAACTGCACATGACGGCAAAGATCATCACCAGCTACGGGCTGACCAATTTCGACCCGGAGAAGGATCTGAAGATCGTGATCGTGGATGCCGGCCCGCGCATACTGCAGGCGCTGCCAGAACGATTGTCATCGGCCGTTCGCGACGAACTGCAGGAACTGGACATCGAGGTGCACACCAACGAGCGCGTCACCGAGGTGACGCATGAAGGGGTGCGGATGGCAAGCGGCAAGTTCATACCGAGCAGCATCGTCGTATGGGCGGCCGGCATCAAGATCGCCGATTTCATGAAGGAACTCGGCGGCCTGGAAACCAACCGGATCAACCAGCTGGTCGTGCATCGGACCATGCAGACGACGCGCGACTCGTCCATCTTCGCCATCGGCGACTGCGCCGCCTGTCCCATGGAGGACGGCAAATCCACCGTGCCGCCGCGCGCGCAGTCGGCGCACCAGATGGCCAATACGCTCAGCAAGTCGCTCGTTCGCATGCTGCAGGGAAAATCGCTGCTCGAATTCCATTACCGCGACCACGGCTCGCTGGTTTCCCTGGGCAACTACAGCACGGTCGGCAGCCTGATGGGCGCGATCGCGAAGGGGTCGGTATTCATCGAAGGCAGCATTGCCAAGTGGATGTACTGGTGGCTCCACAAGAATCACCAGATCACGGTCAACGGCTGGTTCCGGACCTGGCTGCAGACATGGTCGGAAGCCATCAACTGGGTGCGCAATCCGCGCATCAAGCTGCATTGACAAGAAAGGCGGGAGAAGCTTCGCCTCTCCCGCCTTGAACGTAGCTTGATCGTGGTTTGACCGTTATCGTGCATTCACGCCGGATATGAAGGGCTCGGACGTTCCCGCCTTTCCGTGCGCTTCAGCGGGTACCGCCGTGATGGCGATGCCTGCCATGGCCCTTGAATTCGTCATTGAATATCTTTTGCTGCTCCGGCGACAACACCGCGTAGAAATCGCGCGTGGCCGCGAGCCGCTCGGTCATGCGCTGCTCGGCATGCTTCATGAAGGCCAGTCTTTTTTCCATGCGCTCGGGCACGCTCAACGTCTCCATCTCGGCACGACTCGGACGCTGCGGCATGTCCGCGGGACGCATCCGCGCGACATAGGCCTTCCAGGCGGTATCCTGGTTGGCGTTCAGATTGAGTTTTTCGCGGAGTTCGGCCTGGCGTTTTTCCATCCTCTCGCGCATCTTTTCGGGCGAGCGTTCGTGGTTGCCGGCAGCCGGCGCATTGCCAGCCGCAGGCTGTTGGGCATGCGCGGCCAGGGAAACGGAGCCGATGCCGACGCCAACTGCGAGCATGGCGGAAATAAGGGATTTGTGCGTGCGTTTCATCGTGATTCCTTCCTGAAGTGATCGGCGCCCCGGAGCGGAGTGCAGGCTGCATTCCGCTCCTGGTACGGCATCCATCGTGACGGCCGCTTGTATCGACGGCATGTCCGTGCGTTGCCTTGTTGTAGCGGCAAGTACGCAAGAAAAGCCGGTTTGTATCGCTGTGTATCAGGCATCGGAAGGGAAACAGCGCGATACAATTGCGGCACATCGACGCATTCGAACTTGCCATAATCCGCATATGGAAAATCCACAGAAAATCCTGATCGTCGACGACGATCGCGAGATCAGCACGCTGCTGGCGGAGTATCTCGAAAAGAACGGCTACCGCGCCGTGACGGCGGGCGACGGCAAGGCCATGCAGAAAGCCCTGCAGGACCACCGCATCGACCTGATCGTCCTCGATCTCAACCTGCCGGGAGAAGACGGACTGACCTTGTGCCGCAACCTGCGCAGCCATTCCGCGACGCCCGTCATCATGCTCACCGCACGCGGTGAACCGGTGGACCGCATCCTCGGCCTGGAAATGGGTGCGGACGATTATGTGCCCAAGCCCTTCGAGCCGCGCGAACTGTTCGCCCGCATTCGCAGCGTCCTCCGGCGCACCCAAGCCCTGCCGCCGAACATGCAGTCCAGCGAAACCCAGCAGATCAAGTTTGCCGGCTGGACCATGGATGTCACCGCGCGCCACCTGATCAATGCCTCCGGTGTCGTGGTCGCGCTGTCCGGAGCCGAATACCGGCTGCTGAAAATCTTCCTGGACCATGCAAACCGCGTGCTGAGCCGCGATCACCTGCTCAACCTGACGCAGGGACGCGATGCCGACCCATTCGACCGCTCGATCGATCTGCAGATCAGCCGCCTGCGGCAGAAGCTCGGTGATGATGCCCGTTCGCCGCAGATCATCAAGACGGTGCGCAACGAGGGCTATGTGCTGGCCACGCAGGTCGCCAAGGAATGAGAAACCTCCTGCAGTCAATGACGACGCGCGTGTTTCTGATGCTGTTCATCGGCGTCGTCGTCAGCACCCTGCTTTCCTTCGGGCTGGCCGCCAGGGAACGCCAGCGCATGATCGGCCAGTTTCGCGATTTTCATGCGGTGGAAAGAATTGCCCAGTTCGTGCTGTCGCTGGAGACCGTGCCCGCGCACCTGCGCGAACCGTTTTTCAACGCCGCCACCGGCGTCGGCATGCGAGCGGAAATCGCCAGCGGCGGCGAAACCGTCAAGGAACCGCGCTCCGCTCTCGCCGGCATGCTCGACAAGCGGCTGCCGGAAAACTACCGGATCGTTTCCACGCTGGCGGCGCCGAGCGATTGCGCACTGGTGGGCCGCGGCATGCGCCGCAATTCGGACCAGAGACTTAATTGCGAAGCCATCCTGGTCACCTTGAACGACGGTTCGCGGCTGCGGATTTCGGTGCTGCCGCCCAGGCCGCCGCCGATGGCACCCGGCATCGATCTGCAGACCTACGCCGCACTGCTGCTGGCAAGCATAGCGGTGGTTGCGGCCGTGGTCGCCCGTACCGCGATGCGTCCGCTCAAGCAACTGGCGGAAGCCGCGACCGAACTCGGCAACGACATAGAACGAGCGCCCTTGCCGGAACGCGGCGCCACAGAACTGCGGCAGGCAGCGGCGGCATTCAATGCCATGCAGTCGAGGATCCGAGGTCATATCCGGCAGCGCGCTCATATACTGGCCGCCATCACCCATGATCTGCAGACGCCCATGACGCGCCTGCGGCTGCGCCTTGAAAAGGTGGACGATGCCGAACTCCGCGACAAGCTGATCAGTGACCTGTCGGCGATGCAAGGCATGGTGCGCGAAGGGCTCGATCTCGCCCGCAGCATGGACTCCGCGGAGGCGATGCAGCGCCTCGATATCGACTCCCTGGTCGACAGCGTCTGCGCCGATGCGACCGACGCCGGCCAGGTCGTGACCGTGCATGGCACCGTCGGCGCATCGCTGATGGCCAGGCCGATCGCCTTGCGGCGCTGCTTGACCAACCTGCTGGACAACGCGGTGAAATATGGGGTCGAAGCGCAGGTCGACGTGGCGCGGCAGGATGGATACGCCGTCATACGCATCCGCGACAAGGGGCCGGGCATTCCTCCTGACCAGCTTGAAAAGGTGTTCGAGCCCTTCTATCGCCTGGAAAGCTCGCGTTCCCGCCATACCGGGGGAACAGGCATCGGACTCACCATCGCCAGGAATATCGCCGAACAGCATGGCGGCAGCATCACGCTGCGCAATCATGACGGCAACGGGCTTGAAGTGACACTGATGCTCCCGCTGGGCTTGGCCGCTTCGGTCCCAGCCACAAGCACGGCCCCGAGCCCGGCAAGAGCCTGATGCTGTTCTAATGGATGGTCGCCGTATTGCCGGTGCGGCATGCGGCATCCTTTTCCCAAAGTCCTGAGCAGATGCGCGTCCGGCACAGATGGCCTTCGATCAGGCCTAGCGTCCCGCATCGCCTTATCAGGGATTCAGTGGTGTCGGCCGGCGTGCGGATAACGATGTCGGTATTCGAGGCCGGGCCGCGGAGGCTGGCATGCAACTCCGGCAATCCCGCCGCGTTTCCTGCAACCGCTGGAGGCGCCGTGTCGCTTACTTTCGCACGGCTCGATTTTTGAGGCGCTCTCGTGAGAAGCGCGGCGATCAGATCGACATCGGCATCCTTGCGCTTGCTCTTTTCGGTGGCACGCGCTTTGCGGTTTGCATGCGTACGGTTCGACTCGCGGCGCACCCGACGTGAGGTGGCATCACCTTCCCGCGCCCGTGCTCGAGGTACGGTCTCGGTCGTGGCGGCATTGCGTGCGGTCACGCGCAATGCACGCGGCGCTACTTCCTGCGGCGGTTTCCGCGTCTGCACAAGCGGGGCAACCGGGACAACCGGGACACGCGGAACAACCGGGTCGACGTAAGCATTTCCTGCTGCCGAGGCAATTGCCGGAAGCTCGTCGAATTTGTCCGCCGCCGCGAAGGCATCGGGCCATGCGTTGCGCTCCCTGCCGGGCTCGGCCTGTGCGGGACTCCTTTCCATTACATGCCCAGCCAACACCTGCTGGATCGACGGTGCCGATGGCTGCCGTATCAGATCCGTATATCGGCTGACCAGCAAGCCAATCGCAAAGAGAAATAATGCTCCGGCGAGAATCATCATGCCGCCTCGCAGCAGCAGTTGCCGGCCGGGAGGTGGCTCGAGCGCATCAAGCACATTGAAAACCGCGTTCGTATCTCGCCGGCTGGTGTCGATCCCGCGGAAGGTATTGCCCTTCTTCGGATCCACCGATTTCGATCCGGCCGGATATGGTTGTGACGTGTCATTCATCGGAGCAGACATAACGATCAAATATAGTGACGAAAAGGCAATATTACCAATACAATATTGTCTTGTTTGCAATTTTTGACGCATTGTGTGAATACTGCCACGCCTATCTTCCTTCTTGTCCTTACCTACGCCGTCGTTGTTGTCGCTGCGGGATGGCACGTCATTGACCGAACACGCCGCACCTCGATTCAAAAGCGAATCCGCAGCAGCGCATCATTCGGTGCTGAATGGACCGGCATTTGCATCAGAGCCGTCGTCGGCTCGCCACGTGAATTATGGCGTACGGCGATATCAGTATCTGCCCGCTTTGCCGAAAGAGTATGGCGACGGCGTCGGACCGTGGCGGTCGCCATGCTTCTGTTCGCCGCACCGGTTAGCGTGCTGATCGCTTTCGGTAGCCTCTCCGGCTCTCATCAGTCTTTCGACGACTTGGCCATGCAGCAGAACCCTGTGGTAGCTGCGGTTCTTGATGGCGAGCAGCTCGTCCCTCCCGCCGCGCTTCCGCCGGAAGTCTTTGTCACGCGCGAAGCCAGTGTCGATCGCATGGAATTGGCAACAGCCAGCAGGGAGTGGCTGAAACTTGATCCGGAGTTCAAGCGGCGACTGCTGCTGGTCTTCCGCGCGATGGAGAACCATGGCTACCGAATGGCACTGCTCGAAGGCTATCGCAGCCCGGAACGGCAGCGGATGCTGGCGCAACTCGGTCCGCATGTCACGAATGCCGGGGCGTTCCAAAGCTATCACCAGTTCGGGCTTGCCGCAGACAGCGCCTTCTATCGGGACGGGCGGCTTGTCATCAGCGAAAAGGATCCCTGGGCAATGGAGGGTTACCGCCTTTATGGCGCCTACGCGGAGTCTTTTGGACTTACTTGGGGCGGGCACTGGCAGATGCGCGATTTCGGTCACGTAGAACTGCGCCGCAAGCATGCCGTTCCATGAACCTGTTGTTACCAGCATGCAACGCCATGTTGCAATCCTGCCATCATTTGCGTTACCATAATTGCAATTATTTTTTGGCAACGCCTGCGAGCCGCTCACCTGCCATGTGCAGGATGCATTCGTTGAACACCAGCGACACCTTGCCTTCATTGACCCTTATCTATCCTTTTCACCACACGCGTTGCACGTACCGCGCCCGATTGCATTCTTGGCTGTAATGGAATTCCCGTCATGTCTAAGCTGTACACCCTCCTGACCAGCTTTCTTTCCCTGTCCATCATTGGCACTGGTTTGGCCGCTGCGGCCATCGTGATCTTCGCAGCCTACTTTCAACTCCCCCTGCTCTGGACCTCGCTCCTGCTCGCCATCATTCCGATCTCGTGGTGCATCTATGCTCTCGTCCGGAAGATTCGACAGCATGGTGCCGGCAACAAGATCGACGGTCTGTTCGCGCAAGCGGCTGAAATGGCGTCAAGGAATGCTGCGCCCGACCGGCGAGACGATATCGACATGCTGAACAAGCGACTGCTGGAAGCGGTTCGCACCATCAAGGAATCGAAGCTGGGCCATACTTCGGGGAAGGCCGCGCTTTATGAACTGCCTTGGTATATCGTGATCGGCAATCCCGCCGCCGGAAAAAGCACGGCGATTGTCCATTCGGGACTGAACTTCCCATTCTCGGACAAGGCCGGACGCGCGGTACAAGGCATCGGCGGCACCCGCAATTGCGATTGGTTCTTCACCACCGAAGGCATCCTGCTCGATACGGCGGGACGCTATGCAATCGAGGACGAAGACCGCAGCGAGTGGTTCGGCTTCCTGAGGCTGTTGAAGAAATACCGCCCGAAGGCCCCGGTCAACGGTATCGTCATCGTAGCCAGCATCGCGGAACTGGTGTCATCCAAACCGGATGTCACCATTGCCCTTGCAAAGCAGTTGCGCCAGCGCGTACAGGAGTTGACGGAACGGCTCGAACTCTTCGTTCCGGTCTATGTCGTTTTCACGAAAATGGATCTGGTCGCCGGCTTCGTCGATTTTTTCGAGGATGCGAATGACGACGAGCGCAGCCGCGTCTGGGGCGCCACCCTCCCCTATAGCGCCGACGGCAGCGCCAACGCCGTTAGCAGTTTCGACCTGCATTTCGATCATCTGTCCGATGGACTTCGCGAACTGGGAACGACGCGCATGTCGGCCCACCGCGGACAATCGGTCAGTCCCGGCGTCCTCAGCTTTCCGCTGGAGTTTGCAGGATTGCGCCATCACCTGCGAAGCTTCATTGCCACCTTGTTCGAAGACAATCCGTACCAGTTCAAGCCGATTTTTCGGGGCTTCTATTTCACCAGCGCCATACAGGAAGGCAATGCGGCTCATTCCGCCGCAACTCGCATTGCCCGTCAATTCAATCTGTCTGAAGGACGTCCGCTTTCTGCCAGCATCGAATCGCGCACAGGCTTCTTTCTTAAACACCTGTTTTCATCGGTCATATTTACGGACAAGCAGCTAGTGCGACAGTATGCAAGCCGAAAGAAGCTGTGGCTGCGCCAGGCCGTCTTCTTCGGCGGCGCCCTTGGGCTCGGCCTGTTGATCGCATCATGGACATGGTCTTATCACGCTAACCGGCAGCTTCTCAGCAACATCCAGGCCGATCTGGACAAGTCAGTCAAGGTGCAGGCAATGCAGACTGATCTAGCTTCACGACTGGAAGCGCTCGAAATACTGCAGGATCGACTGGAACAGCTTCAGCGTTACCGCCACGACAAGCCGCTTTCCCTTGGATTCGGCCTTTATCAGGGAGAGCGCCTCGAACACAAGCTGCGCACTGAGTACTTCGCCGGATTGAGGCAGATCATGCTTGCACCGGTGACCGAAAACCTCGAGACGTTCCTGGCCGCAGCGGCACGCCATGCCGCCTCGAGTGCCCCGGCCGACCCCGCGGGCCATGCATCGGACAGGCAGCCTGCCGACAAAGACGCCCCGCCGGAAAGTGCAGGCCAAAGAGCAAGCGCGCCATCAACACCGTACGCGGAGCCCTCTACCGGCAACGCCGACGCGGTCTACAATGCGCTCAAGACCTACCTGATGCTTGCCAATCGCGACAGGATCGATACCAGCCATCTCGGAGACCAGTTGACCCGTTTCTGGAGGGACTGGCTGGAAGCGAATCGAGGAAACACGTCGCGCGAGCAGATCATTCGCACCGCGGAAAAATTGATTCGGTTTTACCTTGCGCAGGCCGGCGAACCGGATTTTCCCATCGTCGAGAACAAGCTCGCACTGGTCGAGCAAGTCAGGGAAAACCTGCGTGTGACGATGAAGGGCATGCCTGCGAGGCAGCGCGTTTACAACGAAATCAAGATGCGTGCCTCGACGCGCTATCCGACACGGACGGTCGCCTCCATCGTCGGTGACGAAAATCGGCGATGGGTTGCGGGAAGCCATACCGTGTCGGGCGCCTTCACCCGGGAAGCATGGGAGAAGTTTGTCTCCGGAGCGATCCGGGATGCCAGCAATGCGACTTTGCAGACTGCCGACTGGGTCCTCAAGACCGCGGCAAACAACGATCTCACGCTCGAAGGAAGTCCCGAACAGATCGAGCGCGATCTCACCCGTATGTACAAGTCGGAATATATCGGAGAATGGAAAAAATTCATCCGGGGTGCCACTGTTACCGAATTCGGAAATCTTGACGAGGCGATCGCTGCATTGAACAGGCTTGGCGATACGTCTTCCTCGCCGATCTCGACTCTGCTGCAGACCGTGCATGCCGAGACTTCCTGGGATAATCCGTCGCTTGCACAGCAAGGATTGCAGAACGCGGGCAACGGCGTGATGAACTGGTTTCGCACCATCATTCTCAGAAAGACTCCCTCCGAATTGCACAACGCGGTCCCGGCAAGTCCGGACAAAGCCCCGAAGATTCAGGAGGGGATGATCGGCAAGGAGTTTTCATCGATTGCGAAACTGACTGTCTTGCGCGACAACAATCAGAATGCCACGCTGGTAAGCACCTATCTCGGCCACCTTTCCAAAGTGCGGTCACGTTTCAATCAAATCCGGAATTCCGGCGATATCGGGCCGCCCAGCAGGCAGCTGATGCAAGCCACGCTAGATGGAAGTGGTTCCGAGCTTTCCGACACACTCAGGTATGTCGAGGAAAGCATGCTGATCGGTATGGCGGACAGCGAACGTGCTGCCGTACGCCCATTGTTGGTCAGGCCATTGATGCAAGCGTTTGCCGTCATCGTGGCGCCCACCGAGGTGGAAGTGAACTCGACATGGAAGGCGCAGGTTCTCGATCCATTCCAGCGCGGCCTAGCGGGAAAATACCCGTTTTCCCCTCAAGCGAAGGTCGAAGCCACGCCGGACGAAATTTCACGGATCTTCGGTCCCGACGGCGCGATTGCAAAATACCTGCAGTCGCCGCTGGGCCCCCTTGTCACTCGCCGCGGAGATCTCATAAGCGCACGCACCTGGGCCGACATCGGCATCCGGTTGAATCCCGTCTTTACCGCGAACGTGGGCCGTTATGTCGGCAATCCTGCCGCTTCCGGCATGGGAGCCGAAAACAATGCAACACCGGTTACCCAGTTCCGGATGCGTCCGTCGCCAGCCACGGGCCTGTCCGAATACACCATTGAAATCGATGGCCAGATCCTGCGCTATCGAAATGGACAACAGGACTGGGTCAATTTTGTATGGCCCTCCCCAAGCAACCAGCCGGGTGCGCGAATATCCGGACTGGCAACCGATGGACAGCCCGTAGAAATCAGGGACTTCCCCGGCAAGTTCGGCCTGGAAAAACTCATCGACGCCGCGCGCAGGCAAAAGTTGGACAACGGCGCCTTCGAGCTCACCTGGACCGCAGGCCAGCATAGCGTCTCCGTGACATTCAGTCTCATCAGCGACACGCGCGGCCAGGGTCCGTCCGCGGGGAGCAACCATCAGAACGGGCTGCGGGGATTGCAGCTTCCCGCGACAGTGGCCGCAGCGCAGGCTAATTCGCAAGAACGATAAAGACCGCAACGATGCGAACCTCAGGCAAGTTCATGATGACTAATTCAAGCAGTTTTTACTTCGGAAAAATTCCGTCGCGCAGCGACTTCGTGAAGAGTGCTTCGGGCACAAAGGTGATCGGCCTGATGGATCAATGGATTGCACATGGCATGGAACTGCTGATGGCAATGCCGGACTGGAAAGCATCTTTCGATAGTGCCGGTCCATTCGACTTCCTGTTTCTGGGAATGAAACGCAAGCATGCAATTCATGGAACGATGGCACCAAGCCGGGATGCCTCGTCTAGACGGTTTCCATTGGTTGCCGCGACCTCATTCGAGCTTGCCGATCCGCTGCAGTTTCTTCGCCTTGGTTCGCTGGCGCTGGACGGGATATGCCAGAGCCGACGCCACGTGATGCACCATGCCATCCAAGCGCTGGACATTCCAAATTTAATTGAATTGCTGAACAACCGCATGGCGCATTCGGCGGATTCCGATTTTCAGATACAGAGCGCAGAATCGCGGTGCACGACTTATCTTGCGGCACAATCCGTCGCCAGCATGAGCGCGATGCTGGCCCCGGACATGGATGCCGTCACGTTGCCACGCATGATCTTGACACTGGGCAAGCTGCTTCACCCCTTGCGCACACTGTCAGGCACTCAACCGCAAAAAGCGATTGCCATGCCGCTTCCTTCCGCGGAAGCCGAACGCATGGATGCCATGGCTTTCTGGCTGCAACTGGTGTCGATTTCGCTAACGGGGAGCGCTGTAGAGCTCAGCCTGTTTTCGGGCATGCATCTTGGAAAACCGCGCCTTATTATTGCCTTCAATGGCGTGACACCATTGATGTTCCAATCCCTGTTCGACGAGCAGGCAGCGAACGACTCCTTGATCGACCTCGCGCGATTGCCTTGGAACGAACGCACCGATCCAGCCGATCCATCCTGTGCCGCGCTGGTCAGCCATCTTGAGCATCAGGAGCTTTCGGCTCTGCAGCTTGTCACCAGCTTTCGAAATGCATTTGGATAGCGACCCCAAGATGCATTCCATTTGCACCGGCCTTTCCATCTTCGGCACTGACTTTGTTACCTGACAACCACACCTTAATTGCTTCCATACTTATGCCTCTGCTCCGTCTTTCAATGCGATGCATTGCCTCTGTCGTAGCAACTCTCGCTGCGGCACTGCCAACAGCCGTCGCGGCCGGGACCGACGTGATTCAATCCTCACAAGTACCTGCGCGCATTGTCGTATCCGGCATGGTCCCGGATGAAGCGACCAGGCTGAAGGTCATTGCCGGTGTACGTGGCATCTATGGCGAACAACCGATTATCGACCAGATCCTCGTCGGTGGAGTGCAGGCGCCGCCAAACTGGACGAGCAACGTCGAAGCCTTGATTGGCCCGCAGCTCAAGTCCATCTCCAAGGGCACGCTTGCCATCGAGGGGACGACGGTGTCCATCCGCGGCGAGGTGAGCGACGCGTCGACACGTCAGGCGATCGAAAGACAGATGACAGCCACACTGCAGCATGGCTATGCATTCAAGAACGGACTGCGGGTTTCCGCCACCAGCCAAGCTTTGCTGGATCGTACGCTTGACAGCAGGGTCATAGAATTCGAGCACGGAAGCGCCATGCTTACTCCGGCTGGAATGAGGATCATTGATGAAATGGCCGATGCGATGAGAAGGATGTCTCCCGCCAGAGTGGAAGTGATTGGGCATACCGACAGCGTCGGGAATCCGGCGTCCAACCTCGCGTTGTCACGTGCACGCGCGGACTCGGTGAAGACTTACCTTGTCAAAAAGGGGATCGCGACGGAGTTGATCAGCACGAGCGGCATGGGAGCAGACCACCCTATCGCGAACAATGCGACTGAAGACGGACGGAAACGGAACCGCAGGATAGAATTTCGTGCAGCGCAGTAGCGGAGGCATTTAGAGCGGTGCTTAGCGGCGACATATTTCGACGACATTCACCGCTGACCTGGAGCAAATTCCAGTTCAGACCTGAATGCTTCCATTGGCCGCTCCGGATGCATGCGCCACGCATTCCGGAAAATATCTCAATCATGACCTGATTGGTTGAATGCCGGACGAACGCGATCAGGCCGGCCATTCAAAGTCTTCCTTCACGCGCCGCCGGCATCTTGACTGCCGGATCTTTCGCAAGGGCGGGCGCCTGCTTGTCTGCCCCTTGCTCCAATCCACTTCGTTCTGCTTCGATCCGAGCTGGCAGGCTCCCATTTCGGAAAACATGGTGCCCCGAATGCTAGCAGGGCCTGGCGGACCCTGGCCAGAAAGGAAGGCTGCAACGGTTTTTGACCGCAACTCAATCGCCCGGTGCAGGCTTGCGGTCTTCCGCACCCAGCATTTCTTCCAGGTGAGCTAGCACACCCGGGTCCTTAACTACATTCCGCAGCCACAAATGCAGAGGCATTTCCGACCATTGCAAGGCTTTGTCTGCCAGATAGGCAACCGGAGAATGCGGCTCGGCCCTCCGGAAGTAGGCCGACACCTGCCTGAGTGCCTCCACCGCTTCAGTCCGGCTGCCAATGCCATGTGAGGATTGCATGGCCGGGGGTGATTTCCCCGTCACCATCGGAGCAATATCGACCAAGCCCGCCGGGGGAACTGTACTCGGCGGACCGTCATGCTGCGGCATGTCGTCCGTTGTGTCGTCCGTTGCGTCGTCCGTGGTTTTCAGGCCCAGGCTCTTGCAAATCGCACGTAAGCGTTCCTGGATCGCTTCCAGGCTGTCGGTCAGGGGAGTAATTGACGGCGATCCATCGCCTAGTATATTTTCAAGCTGACTGGCCAGATTCTTCACCAAGTGGATGCACTGCTCGACAATGTCGAGCTGGGCGGGAAAATGCGCATGCTCGGTTGCGGCAACGGCGCGGGAAAACTTTTCCAGTGTCACTTTGGTTTCAATGTCCGGAACCGAATCGGGATGACGCTGCAATTGCAACTGCAGACTCACCGCGCTTTCATAATTCATCAGGCTGAATCTGCCGACTACACTCTCCGTCAAGGGCACGCAACGGATCAGATATGCTGCACGCTGGACAAACCAGGATATCGTCCCGGTACGCCGCTCGTCGTCTCCGTCGTCAATGCGAGGATGAATATCCGCGCTGAACCGCGTGAGCAATCCGACATGCGCTTCAAGCCCCGTGCGCAGCCCGGCAAATCCTGATGTCTTGACAAGGCCTTCCGTCAGCCAGGCAGCGACGCGCAGGTCCTTGGTTTTTTGCATGAGCAAGGCTTCGCACTCTCTGACAACTGCATTCCAGTCGGCCTGCTTTAGCTGCGTAGCCCATTCGCCGTAGTCCAGGCTTGGGTCATCTTCGCGACGAGCCTCATGAATACGGTCAAATTCAGCCGAAAATGAGAAATCTTCGCCGCAAGGATTATCTTCGGAGATCGGCACTACCAGCTGCTCCGTCGTTACGTCACTCATACCTTCTTCCTTCACGCGCGCTTGTAGGTGAAATTTCCGGATTTCGCAACACCTACACGTATCGCTCGCACTGCCGCTCCTTCCGATATTGCCTTCAGCAGCAAGCCGGCAATGTCAGGCAGTATCGATCCATTGAGGATATTGTCGATATTGCGCGCACCGGAATCTATCTCGACACACCGCGCAACAATGGCATCCACCACTTCCTTTCCGAATGAAAGCGTGAGCCTGTGATTCGTTTGCAGGCGCTCGCCGATCCGCTTCAGCTTCAACCTGACGATGTCCGACAATATGTCGTCAGGCAGCGGATAGAACGGAACGATCCGCATCCTTCCGAGGAATGCGGCCTTGAAACTCTTGTACAGAACCGGACGCAATTGTTCTTCAAGCTCATCCTGCGAAGGCAGCTTGTCCGCCGGCTTGTTAATGCATGCCTGCATGATTGCGGGACTGCCGACATTCGAAGTCAGGATGATGATCGTATTCTTGAAATCAATCTTGCGTCCCTCGGCATCTTCCATGATGCCCTTGTCGAATACCTGGAAGAAGAGCTCCAGCACGTCCGGATGCGCTTTTTCGATCTCGTCGAGCAAAACCACGCTATAGGGCTTGCGCCGCACCGCTTCGGTCAGAATGCCGCCTTCGCCATAGCCGACATAACCCGGCGGCGATCCCTTCAGGCCTGCTACCGTATGTGCCTCCTGGTACTCGGACATATTGATGGTGATGAGGTTGCGATCGCCGCCATAGAAGATGTCGGCCAGCGCATGCGCCGTTTCGGTTTTGCCCACACCCGATGGACCGACGAACAGGAAAACGCCCTTCGGTTTGCAAGGGTCTTCGATATTGGCACGCGCAGTCCTGATGCGACGCGCCACCTGTTCCAGTGCATGCGTTTGTCCGATCACCCTGGATTCGAGCATTTCTCGAATGTTCAGTACGGTATTGATTTCATCCTTGAGAATTTTTCCTACGGGGATTCCGGTCCAGGCGGAAACTACGTCGGCGACCATTTGCGCGTCGACGCAAAACGGCACTAGCGGTGATTCGCCCTGCATCGCCTTCAGCTCCGCAAGCACACGGGAGTATTCGGGGAGCACGTCCCCATTCGCTCCGCTTGCATTCCCTTTTAGTCCGGCATCGTCTGCCTGGGCCGTCCTTCCCGGAGCGGTGCCGGCATCGAGCAGAATAACGTTTGACGGCGGCTGCACATCCCCGACACCGGCTTGACTGACTGAGCCGATATCGGAATTTGCGACGCGCTTTTGTCCCGTAACTGCCAGCGGCGCCTCGAGCTTCGCACGAAGTTCGTCTAGCCTGCCGACCAGCGCCTTTTCATCGGCCCAGCGCTGTTCCAGGCGGGCCAGCTGTTCCATCGCGCTTTGCCGTTGTGCGAGCAGTTGTTCAAGGCGTCCCGGTTCGAGGGATTCAGTCACCGCTTCACGCTCCAGCATGACGATTTCAGTCGCCATTGCCTGGATCGCGGACCGCGTTTCCGTCAGCAGTGCCGGCGTAGCATCTCGTCCCAGCGCCACTTTGGCACATGCGGTGTCAAGCACGCTGATGCTCTTGTCCGGCAATTGGCGTCCCGTGAGATATCTTGATGAGAGACATACCGCCTGCGTAATCGCCTCGTCGAGAATGCGGACCTTGAAATGGCTTTCCATTCGCATTGCCAGCCCTCTCAGCATCGTGCAGGCAAGCGCTTCCGTCGGCTCTTCAACCTTGACTACCTGAAAACGTCTAGCCAGGGCGGCGTCCTTCTCGAAATATTTCTTGTACTCGCTCCATGTCGTCGCCGCTATCGTGCGAAGCTCGCCGCGCGCAAGAGCAGGCTTCAACAGATTGGCGGCGTCACTCTGGCCGGCCGGGCCACCCGCGCCAATCATGGTGTGGGCTTCATCTATGAATAGGATGATTGGATGCGGGGCCGACTTGACTTCATCGATGACGCCTCGCAACCGGTTTTCGAACTCTCCCTTCACGCTGGCGCCGGCCTGCAGCAGGCCCAGATCGAGCACGTGCAGCTCCACCCCTTGCAATACCTCGGGAACGGTGCCTTCGACCAGACGCAGCGCCAATCCTTCGACGACCGCGGTCTTGCCGACTCCTGCTTCACCGGTCAGAATCGGGTTATTCTGGCGCCGGCGCATCAGTATGTCGATCACCAGCCCAATTTCACTGTCGCGTCCTATCACCGGATCGATCTTGCCATCGCGCGCCCGCTGGGTCAGGTTGTCGGTAAACTTGTCCAGTGCCGGTGTCGCCGGCCTCGCCGAGCGCACGTCCTCCGATTCGGATTCCACCGAAGCTTCAGGGTGTTCGCTGCGCAGATCGGCAGAGTTGGTTTCCGGAAGCTTGAGAATAATGTCATCCAGCCTGTGCTTGAGTTCGTCGACTGGAAAGTCGGCGAATCGCCGGCTGCAGCGAACTGCATATTGCGCCAGGGAAGGCTCGGTCAGCAGTGCCAGCAGCAGGTGGGCACTGCGAATGGCAGAACCGCTGTCGCCGAGCGATGCAAGAAGCCAGGCGTGCTCAAGCAGCGCCGATATGCGGATGGAAAACACTGGGGTACGCCCATTTCCGGAACGGAAACCTTCGATTTCATGCTCCAGATCCGCTTCGAGCGCGGAAGCTTGGATGCGGTACTGCCTGAGCAGATAGTGGAAATCGCTCTTCTTCTCGCCCAGCAAGGCAAGAAGGAGATGTTCGAGGTCCACTTCGTATTGTCCGCGTGCGACGCACAGGTTTGCGGCTTCGGCGGCGGCGCGCTTGCATACGGGATTCAGTTTTCCGATCAGGACTTTCAGATTGGCTGTCATTGTTTGTCTGGTTCAGGTTGATGTCTGTGTTGCATATTGGTCGTGCATCGCTTGCTCAATCAGAGCGGTCGTCCGGACCAAGGAGATAGGCTGCATCGTCGGCATCCGACGTCGCGGTTGGCGTTTGCAGCCAGCTGACCCATCCGAGCCGGACCCCGTCGTCATGCGTTTGGAGCCGGGCGCCGGAGACGTCGCACCGGTCGAGTATCAAGCGAACCTCGCAGTCATAGGCCAGTCCCTGCATCAGGCGGAAAAGCCGTGCAAGATTGCGATGGCCCGGCGCGCCGGGCAGCATTTCCAACAATCGGGTTTTTCGCATCGGCCCCAAGGTGAGGCGGATTCTCGACTGTCGGTCCCAGACTTGACCGCCGCAGAGTGCGCTTCTTCCGAGCACCGCGTGCTGAAGGCCCAGCCTCGTCCGTTCCTCCGGCGGGACACTCATCCACTGTCCGACAAACTCGGTTGTCCTGGCCGGCACCTTGAAATAGTCCTCGACTACCCTGGCGAACCACTGCGCCGATCTGGGTCGACCTCGTATCGCTGCGACGTAGTAAGCCAGCGATTCATCCGCTATGCCTTTCCCGCCGTCCGCCAGCCTGTCGCGCGTGCTGCCAGAGCCCAAGCCACCGAGGCTAAGGACCAGCGGGACAAACCGATTTCGACGATCCGATTCGTATTGCAAGTGAAGGCGATATTTCGTCCAGCTTTGATAAAACAGCGAAACAGCCCGGCTGGTGAAAATATCGAGAAACGCCCGCATGGTCGTGTCGCGGTGGTAAAGCATCCTGTCGGATACCTGCTGCGTGTAGTGACGCGGCAAGACGCCGGACGGCCCGATCAGCCCCATAAAAGCAGGTGTGAGGATTGCTTTTTGAAACCGGTCCGTCGACTTTGGACGACTTCCCCCTTCCCTCGGGCCGACAGAGGGCTGCCGAACCTCGGGATTCATTGAAGTAGACTCGCCTTCCGGCACCGTCGATAGCTGATCCTTGGGCTTGTCCGCTCTGCTCCATTGCAGTTCGAGCGATTCAATTTCGCTGGGAGGAAACCCAAGGGATACCGAATTGCGGAAGCGGATGGACTGCTCCAGAATTGCGCTGTCGGTCTGCCCTGAATACTGTCGTTGATGTGCAATCAGTAAGCGAAGTGCCTGAAAGAATTCGAACCGATATGGCTCGCATTCCAACTGCTCGATCAAACTGGTGCCAGATTGCCGCATCTTGGAAGGCATTTAATGAGTTCCTGTCCGGTTTGCCGGGAGACGACCGTCAACCTGGTAAAGCTGTTCGTATGCACATACAGTCCAAAAAATCGGTCGAGAATCTGCGCGAACATGAACAAACCTATCCCCGCATAATGTGTTTCATCCACAGTCAGGCGAATGTCAACGCCGCGCACCATGACTGGATAGGGATTTCCAGTGATCCGCGTGACGGTGCTGGTATAGTCTATGGCTAGCAAACCCTCTATCTGGTGGCGATTCGTGCCCGAACCGGTAATGTCATACAGCGCGAGAATTTCCTTGAGCGCATCCAGTCCCTTGCTGTCCAGGGAAAAGTGATTCAGGCTCAATTGCGATATGAATCTCCATTGTGCTCCGCGGCCGTTTGGAAACCGGTAGCTCGGTGTTGGACGACGCAGCAGTCTTACTGCGCTCACCGGGAGATCGCCATCGGCGAACAGATCGCCATCAATCAGTCCAAAGGGCAATTGCGATGGCAGATTCCGATTGGTGCAGGATATATCGATGCTCAGCGTACTGGGGCCGACACGATCGGGTTGCAGCGCCGAATCAACCAGCACAAGCTCCATAAAACCGTCTCGACTTTCGGGATGGCTTGCATGCCAGTACCTTGCCGGACGATCATGTGCGTCCCCGTGGCGAAGTGAGTAAAAAGGCTTGAACTCCTCGATCTTGCTGTCCCCACTCTCGCCGTGTACGCGGAATACCCGGCGCAACATGAATATTTCGTAGGCCTTGGGGTGGCGGTGATCGATGACGACCGGATAGGAACTCGTCGTTTCGGTGACGCGGATAGGCTCGGCGTTGCGCGGAAAAAGATTGACTACCGGCGTGCAGGAAAGCAGAAAGTTTTCCTTACTGATGCGATCGAGAAGATGGGCTTGCGCATTCCGCCCCGACTCTTTTGAGAGACCGATCCTGATGTCGATTTGTCGCTGCCCCGCGAGAAGGCGGCCAGCCAGGCCAGTTAAATCGACATCGATGAAATTGAATTTTTCCGGAAAGGCAAAATATTCGAGCAATAACTGATAGGCGCGATGAAAGCGCACGTCGTCGTCAAGCAATGCATCCTGCTCCCCGAATCCGACCGGCTGGAGAATGTCCTTCGGAAGCTGTGTTTTCACGCTGCTCTCCGGACTGGACATCCATATTCCGGATAGTTGAGTAAACAATGCCTGGCGAATGGCGGCCACAACGCCTGGCTCGCCGTTCAGGAACAGTCTTAACGGCCGGCGGAGCAGACAGTCGAGTCCGGCGCTGTCGGGGTGCGCGGAAACCCTCAACCTGACGGCTGCAAACGTAGATGCAGCGACGTTTGGACTTAGGCCAGCCGAATCGACAACCTGTTCGAATTCAGCGGACATGATCCGGATCGGGAGAAGGTCGACGTCATATGCCGTGCGAAAGCGGCAAGAGACTCCATTCACCGGCCGCGTGTTCAGTTGCGTGTGGCGCGGAACCGTCATCATTCCAGCAGATTGATCGTGCTCCGCGCCGATATCAAAATGAGCAATGGATACCGAAGGAAAGGGGCGCAGGAATTGCGGAAAAACGACTTGCAGCAATGCTTCCGTAAATTCCGGATATTCATCATCGAGCTTGCGATGTATCCGCCCCGCCAACAGGGCAAAGGATTCGATCAATCTTTCAATATGCGGATCGTCGCATGTCTCCCCGGAGAGGAGAAGCCGCCCTGCAACCTTGGGATAACGCTCGGCAAATTCATGAGACAAACGCCGGAGAAAAGTCAACTCGCGTTCGTAATAAGGCAGCAATTCTTCCATGGCTTAAGTGACTGACTGGATTGAAGGGCGCGCTGATCTGCTGACAGCGTAATTCAATGTCGCCGGATGAAGCAAAGCGTCGAAATGCACGGGTTCCATCGCCGGATGCGCGATCAGTAATGCATGGATGGTGAACCTGAGTCGATTCGTCGTCCGACTGTCCGGCTCAAGTGCAATATTCACCTGTTTGAGTCTGGGCTCATGGATTGCGATGGTGCGTTCAAGAGACCTGCAGATATGGTTGCGATCGGAAGGATTCGCCAAACTTCGACCAACGAAGTCGCCCATCCCGTAACTGCATATCGACTTCAGGGACTCCGGATATCTCTTGAACACTTGCTCGCTCATTGCGCACCGGCTGTTAAGCAGTGCCTCGAGATCGCTTGCCACGGAGTCTTTCATCGCATCCGCGGTTATCCGTCGCAAGGCATCGGTCTCGTTCGAACACCGCGGATCATGGTCAGCCAGACGCTCCAGCAAGCTTGGGCGATATTTTGCCTTGGCGAAAATTGATTCGTTCATACAATCTCGTTTAACTCGTCTGAAGCGAAATAGCTTGCGCGTACGAAGGCAACCCGCTTCCTTTGCTTGCCCTGATCCTGTGCCGACGGCCTGCAACAGGAAAAACAGCAGGCCATGATCGTGAGAGCAGTGCTGCCGGCCGACGATGCTTGGCTGCGGATGCCCGACAGTCTGCTTGTTCGGCCGGCGTGCCGACTTTGGAACTAAGTTGCGGCAACTAGACAGCTTCTGTTGCCTTGTTCTTTGCCAGGCTCCACATTTGAGGATTGCTGCCGCCCTTCTTGCCGTCGATTCCCTGGACTGTGTAGATCCATTTGACGGAGGCATATTTCAACGCCAGCGTTTCCGTAGGCAAGCCTTCTTCCTGTACGGTCGGTGTCACCGACGCAACAATCACGTGGTTGAGGACGATCTCCAGGTACTTGACCTTTTCCTTGCCGTTGGCACGCATGAATTCAATCGTAACCTTGCTGAAGGTATCGCCCTGGCTGCAAGCCAGCCACAACGATGGGCTAGTCGAGTCGATGTCCTTTACAAACGTCATGTCACCGTGTTCGCAACGCTCAGCAGTATGGCCGCCGGACGTGCTTGAAGTAGCAGACTTCGGCTGGCGAATCAGATGGCTCCATGAATGCGCTTCCAGCCATTTCGCATGCCCTTCATCACGCGATTCACCCTCGATTTTTGTGTCGCCGCCTTCAAATTTCAGATAAATGTCTTTCATGCCTTGTTACTCCTTGATAAATGCGCACGAATGCGCGTGAAAAATCAATACGATGATTCGCCATGCAGCGTTAATTTGAGCGCGGCACGAGTCTTCATTCTGCTTGCGCTCGGACGAGCGGACACCGCCTTCACGCAGTCGACTGCGGATGGAGTGAAGTACCTATTGCGATATAAAACTTTGTTGAAACTAAGATTTAAGCCGATTCGATCTGCGACGCTCCTGCGGCGGGAAGTGATTCAAGCCAGCCATGCATACGCACATTACGGGTACGGTGTTGCCCGTACTTGTTGCCCGTACTTGTTGCCGGTCTCGGAGGGCAGGCATGTAATGTCTGCCTGCATCGCCCCTGCAAGTGCTACGTATTAGAAACTTGCTGGTCGAATGTGGACTAGCATCGCATCTGATACTGCGTCAATAATGTTCGCAGAATATTTGCAAGCGCGCGGCCTTGCCGAGCTCTTCTTATATCAATACGATTTCACCACATTTTTCTTCAGCAAATTTTTAAT
The DNA here is from genome assembly GCF_035916955.1 of Noviherbaspirillum album. Taxonomy (NCBI): domain Bacteria; kingdom Pseudomonadati; phylum Pseudomonadota; class Betaproteobacteria; order Burkholderiales; family Oxalobacteraceae; genus Noviherbaspirillum; species Noviherbaspirillum album. The sequence goes on from NZ_JAWIIV010000006.1 coordinate 117,761, forward strand.
CCTTCCACCAGTCACGAACGTCACGAATAAAACTATCCAACTCCTTACCCCACGGTGCTGACGCTAAGACTTGGCTGATTGCGGCAGGTCCGCAACCAACCTCAAGGACACGCTCAATTCATCCAGCTGGAAATGGGGTCGCAGGTACGTCACGGCGCGATAGACTCCCGGTCGTCCCGGCACCTCGTCCACCTTCACCGAGGCTTCTCTCAAGGGATACTGCGCTTTGACTTCCTGCGATGCAGAGTCGTCCATGACGACATATTTCGCAAGCCAATCGTTCAAAAAGTGCTCGACATTGGATGCCGCGGCGAAGCTGCCGATCTTGTCGCGCATCATGGACTTCAGATAGTGCGCGATTCGGCATGACGCGAAAATGTATTGCATCTGTGCGGACAAGATTGCATTGGCGTTGGCCGCATCTGTGTTGTACTTCCTGGCCTTCTGTACTGATTGCGCGCCGAAGAAGGCAGCGTAGTCCGTATTCTTGCAGTGGACCAGAGGAATGAATCCCAGGTCGCTCAGTTCCTTTTCACGACGATCGGTGATCGCGATTTCTGTCGGACACTTGAGAGCGATTTCACCATCGTCAGTCTTGAAAGTGTGAGTGGGCAGATCCTCGACCAGTCCACCGCCCTCGACTCCTCGGATAGCCGCGCACCAGCCGAAGTTTTCGAAGGCATTGGTCAGGCGAGCCGCAAAGGCGTAGGCAGTATTGACCCACAAGTATTTTGAATGGTCGCTTCCGTCGACATCTTCCACGAAATTGAAACCTTCAACGACCGAGCCTTCTTTTGGATGATAAGGCATGCGGCCGAGGAAGCGCGGTACGGTAAGCCCGACATAACGGGAATCCTCGGATTCGCGGAATGATTTCCACTTCGTGTATTCGAGCGTGTCGAAAATCTTTGCCATGTCGCGCGGCTTGCCGAGATCCGCAAATGATTCCAGGCCCAGCAATTCCGGCGATGCCGCCGATATGAATGGCGCATGTGCGGCAGCCGCAACATGGGACATCTGCTCGACGAGATAAACATCCTCAGGCTGACGGGTGATTTCATAGTCACCGATCAATGCACCGAACGGTGCACCGCCGAACGTGCCGAATTCTTCTTCGTAGACTTTCTTGAACAACGCGCTTTGATCGAAATCGATCGCGTTGCTGAAGTCGCGGATCAGATCCCGCTTGGTTGCGTTGAGCATCTTGATCTTCAGCGTCTCGCCGGTCGCCGTATGCTTGCACAGGTAATGCAAGCCGCGCCAGGTACTCTCCATTTTCTGGAATTCCGGGGCATGAAGGATTTCGCTGAGTTGGTCGGAAATAAGCTTGTCAAGCTGGGCGACGCGCGCGTCGATGGTCGCCGACAAATTGCTGGAGATGACAACCGTTCCCTCGAGGACCTGGTTCACAAGTTCACCAATCAGGTCTTTGGCACGGGCGCGCTCGTTGTCGGAGCGTGCGACCTTGCTTTCGTTGACAACCCTGTCGAGCAAACTTTCTTCTGTGGCTATCCCTGACACAGCGGGTAGAGGAGCTTGCAATTCCATGTCATTTGTCCTTGTTCCGGGTTTCCTGTCCAAGACGCTGCAGACTTTCCGTATTCGCCAGCACTTCCCCAAGCACGTCTTCGAGCTTGTCGTTTCCGGCAAGCTTGTTTCTCAGATCGGAAAGCTTGCTGCGCGCTTCGAGCAACTTGCGCAGCGGGTCGACCTGCTGGACAACGGCTTCCGGCCGAAAGTCTTCGATGGAACGGAACTTGAGTTCGACGCCGAACCGCCCTCCCTGCTCGCCTAAGGTGTTCTTGACTTGGAAAACCGCTCTCGGCTCCATTCCTTTCATGACGTCATCGAAATTATCGACATCAATATTGACGAATTTGCGATCCTTTAATTTCGACGTCGGATTCTCGGCGTTTCCTGAAAAGTCGCCCATGACGCCGACGACAAAGGGAATTTCCTTATGTTCGCTCGCATCTCCGATATCCACTTCATACGTGAGATGAACACGTGGCGGACGAACGCGCTGCAGCTTTTTCTGCACGCTCTCTTTCTTGGACATAAGCGCTTCCTTGTAACCAGTTTCGTTTAAGAGCAAACCATCTTATTTAAGTGATTTGAACGGATCGTTCGATGCACCTGCCGCGCCTCGGAAAGTTGTAATGGCATTGACATTGGCGTTGCTTCCGGTGACTTCCTTGGGCTTGACCATTGGACGGACAGGCCTGGACCTTGACCTTTTGGATACCGGAGCAGCCCGCGTTTCGCTGGGCGGCGCGGGAACGAGCGTGCTTTCACCGATAGCGGCTCGAAGGGAGTTGGTCAGGGTTTCGGCTTCGCTGCGAACATTGGTGCCGACTCTAGGCGTCGGCCGCAAGCCGGCGACCGCGCCGGCTGCAACCCGGAGACCGCCCACCACAAGCAGGCTTTTCGCTTCCTGGCTCGCCGCATCGCGTTGCAATGCCTCGTTCGCGGCCAAAATCGCGGAAGGATAGTTAGCGGCGTCAAACCAGATATTGGCAATTTTGAGCCATGGGATGGCACTGGTTGGGTAGCTGTGCGCGCCCTGCGTCAGCAGTGCAACCGCCTGTTCCTTGTTGCCTTTGGCAAGCTCCGCATCTGCATCCCGGGCAAAGACGTCAAGGCTGGGCGTGGCCCGCGGGCTCTCGACGGAATGGGTGGCGCAGCCGCCCAGGAGCGTAGATGCGATCAATAAACTGGCAAGCCGCGATCGGACTCCGCTGCGGGTTGCCACATAGTGCAGTTGGTACATTTCTAACCTCCATAGAGACCGGCTATGCATTCCCTTGCTCCCGATATGGAACTGGAAGATATCGGCAGCCTGGTTCGAAACCGACTAGCTTCGGAAGCATGTTTCAAGACACGCTGCAAGAAGCTGTTGCAATAAAACAATGTTGCAAATTTCGTTAGCACATTGATAACGACAGGGATATACTAACTGAAACATTGATTTAATGACAATGAGATTTTTATCTTATTTGCAACTATCCAACGATATTCATGGCAACAAACGTGGTGGGAATACGAATGGCCGTCTGCGCCCGCCGGAATCCCGGTGGCAGCGATCCGAGCTGCCGCAGACAAATGCGCCGTAGCGCGTTGCGTCGCTTTCAGGCGTGCATGCTCGGTCTTTACCTTTGCATGGCGCTATCGGGATGCGAGACCATTGCCAGTCCTGCGACTGACGCCGCCCTAGAGGCGTTGACGTCAGGCTTCATCGGAAGACCTGACGGGAAACGACATTCCGGACACCCGCCCGCCGTCGCGATTCAACTCGATGCTGCGCCGGACGTGAATTCGGACGAGAACGGCAACGGCCTTGCCATCGTAGTCCGTGTGTACCAACTGCAGGATTCAGCCGCATTCCTGTCTTCGCCACACACCGCATTTTTCGATCCAGAACACGAGCGCCGCATGCTTGGCAATGCATTGCTGGGAGTGAGAGACCTCACCCTGTTGCCGGGACAGACCCTTCATTTCACGGAGGTCATGATGGAGGGCGCACGTTATCTCGGCATCGTCGCCTTTTTTCGAAAACGATCCGGCGAGCGCTGGAGATTGGCCTTTGCGTCCGCCGATGCGGCGCGCAACGCGATCATGGTGGGCGTGCATGCCTGCGCCATGACCGCAACCTGGGCAACGCCATTGGGAACGAGCGCACAAAATGCGCTTCTTCTGAGCGCGGCACCATGCAAACGATTCGCCTTGTCCACAATTCAAACTCAAACACGACCATAACGATGAGCAGTTCAGCCAAGATCCTTTGGGGCGAAGGCCTCTTTCTCCGACCGCAGCATTTCCAATGCCAGGATCTCTATCACGAGGAACGGCTTGCTGAGCTCGGACGTGCCGTTCACCCGTATCTGTGGGGACTTCAGGAAATAGGCATCGATACCGATGCGCTGACACTGGGAATTCTTCGCCTGACCAGACTCAAGGCGCGTCTTCCCGACGGCGAGTTTGTCGATGCACCCGGCATGGAGGAACTGCCGGCAGATATCGATCTCAGACAGTTCGACGAGCCCGGCGGCGGCGTGGTATTTCATCTCGGCTTGCCGCGCCTGCGCGAACAAGGTCCCAACTTCACGTCCGCAGCAGACGCTGAAGGACAAGCGCTCAGGTTTCACCAGCAGGACCGCGTCGCGGCAGACCTTTTTACAAGCGCGATCGAAGCCGATGTCACGATCCTGAAAAAGTCGCTGCGCTTGCTAAGCGACCGCGACAACCGGGAGCGCTATGTCTGCCTGCCGCTGCTCCGCGTACGTGCGCGGGCGCTGGGCGGTTTTGAACTTGATGAGTCATTCCTGCCGCCGTCACTGTCAGTCGGGTCGTCCATGCCACTGTGCCGGATACTGCGCAGGCTTCTCGACATGCTTCACGCAAAAGCGCAGGCGCTGTATGGATATCATCGCGAACCGTCGCACAATGTGGTCGAGTTTCGCTCCGGCGACATTGCCTCATTCTGGCTGCTCCATACCGTCAATTCCGCGGGCGCCTCGCTTCAGCACCTGCTTCATCATGCCGGCCTGCATCCGGAGCGACTGTTTCAGGAATTGCTGGGGCTTGCAGGCCAGCTGATGACATTTTCCAAAGCCTATGGCCTGCCGGACTTGCCAAGCTACCGGCATGATGCACCCGGCCCCGCCTTCCACCGGGTAGACCATATCATTCGCGAACTGCTTGAGACGGTCATTTCCTCCCGCTATTTCCTGGTTCCGCTGGCGGAGGTGAAGCCCTCCTTCCATCTGGGCCGCGTGGATTCGGAAAAGATCACCAGCAATGCAGCCTACTACTTGTCGGTCTCGGCCGACATGCCGCCTGCGGAGCTTGTCGAGTCCGTCCCCCAGCGCGTCAAGCTGGGAGCGCCTGACGATGTTGAGAAAATGGTGTCGTCGGCGATGCCGGGCATCCGGCTGATGGCCGCGCCCCAGGTTCCCGCGCCGATCCCGGTGCGTCCAGGCTGCTACTACTTCTCGATAGATCCCCACGGAGCATTGTATGAACGGATGGTCGCTTCCAACAACATCATGATTTACGTGCCCTCCGGCTTCCGGGCTCTCAAGCTGGAGCTGTTTGCAGTTACCCAATAACGTTCAAGGTCAACACCATGCCAAAGGATGTCGCAATTCCTTCCCTGTACGGGAACACCGTCACCGAATACCGCGAGCCTTCCGCTCATCCGCGAACGCTTGTCGATTTGCTGCATGACGGCTTCTATCTGCTTCTGCTGCTGAAGAACAGGTATTTTCCCGCCGAGGCGGCGACTTTTTCGGCGGACGTGATGCAATTGCTCGATCGCTTCGAGCTGGATGCCCGTCAGCTCAATGTCCCCGCTGATGACGTCTATGCTGCGAAGTATGCATTTTGCGCTGCGATCGATGAAGCCGTGCTAGGTGCCGATATGGCGATACGTGATGAATGGGAGCGTTCGCCCCTGCAACTGAGGCTGTTCGGCGATCAACTGGCCGGCGAGCAGTTTTTCAAGGAACTCGATGAGGTGCGCCGGCGGGGGGCTGTGAGCGTCCAGACGCTCGAGGTGTTTTACATGTGCCTGCTCACCGGGTACCAGGGCAAATACACGCTGGAAAGCAAGGAAAAGCTGGATTACCTGATTGCCACGCTGGATAAGGAGATCGCCCATCTGAAGGGCCGGCGCGCGGCATTCGCGCCGTTCTGGAGAGCGCCTGACAGCGTGGCCCACCTGATCCGGGCGGAAATGCCGATGTGGGTCATCGCCGCCGGATTCGGCTGCATGGGCATGCTTGGATATGCAGGATTGAACTGGGCGCTAGCGGCGCAGGTCAACAGCACCCTGGGCCGCTACTACGACCTTATCAAGCTGGCTCCCAAGCTGGCGCATATCGTGATCAGCCTGCCGTAGCTCGGTCTCGACGCGAGGGCCGTGTCAACGCCGCCGGGCGTATCCGGTGGCACTGCATGGCAGGGTTGGGAACTGCGCGGGGCCTTGCCCGACCCCATGTCCCTGCCTATGCCGTCGCCTCTTCCTCCGTGCCAAGAATCGCCCTACTGCAGCTTGCCGGCCTTTCTTAACCGATGGGTAAGGCCTTCGGCAATATCCTTGAACTCGTACTTGTGGGCGAAATCGATGGCGGTCATGCCGAGGTCGTTCTTGAGCGTGGCATCCGCGCCCTCGTCAAGCAGCAACTTGACGGTGTAGATATGGCCTGCCCGCGCGGCCATCATAATCGGGGTCGTCTTGTTGGGCGACTCGGCATCGATATAGGCGGAGTGGTCGAGCAGCAGCTTGACGATGTCGTTCTTGCCGACGAAGGCGGCGTAATGCAAAGGCGTCCAGCCGGTCTTGTTGATTTCCGCGCCCCGCTCGATCAGTGCCTCGACCGCACGCAGGTTTCCTTTGAACGCGGCAATCATCAAAGCGTTGTCGCCGTTGAATGCCTTGATTTCAAGATCGATCTGTTTCGATTGCAGCAGGACGTCGAAGACCTTCATCGAGTCTTCGCGCAGCGCAATGATCAATCCCGTTTCGCCGCGTTCGGGCTCGATCAGATTGGGATCAAGGCCGCGTGCGAGCAGGGAGGCGACGGTTTTTTCATTGTTCATCTTGACTGCGCGAAAGAAGTCGTCATAGGCACCGCCGTTGGCCTGACCTGCAAGGCCAGCGCCGAGCACTGCCATTCCGATCGCAAGGACGACGCTGCGCCTTGGAGCTGATACACCGTCTTTGTTCTTCATTGTTCTTTCCTGTATTCGCGAGTGTTCTTCAACCTCAGCGTGCGATGTTGAAGAGCTCGAAAAAATTGTCCGTGGTCTGCTTGGCCACACGCTCCAGCGGCTCTTCCTTCAGGCGCGCAAGGAATTCCGCGACATGACGGACCAGGCCCGGCTCGTTTGTTTTTCCGCGATGCGGCACCGGGGCGAGATAGGGCGAATCGGTTTCGATCAGCATCCGCTCAAGAGGAACCGCTAGCGCAACCGCTTGTAGTTCCTTCGCGCTCTTGAAAGTAACGATGCCGGAAAATGAAATATAGAATCCCATCTCCATTGCCGCCTGCGCGACATCGAGGGACTCGGTGAAGCAGTGCATTACGCCGCCGGCGCCGCCGGCATCGGGTCCGGCGCCCTCTTCCCGCATGATGCGTATCGTGTCTTCGGCCGCGGCCCGGGTATGGATGATCAGGGGCTTGCCGGTGGCGCGGGAGGCGCGGATATGGGTGCGAAAGCGCTCGCGCTGCCATTCCAGGTCACCCTGCAGCCGATAGTAATCCAGCCCGGTTTCTCCGATGGCAACGATCCTGGGATGATCGGAAAGGCGTACGAGATCATCGACGCTGGGCTCGGGGGTTTCCTCGTAATCAGGATGCACGCCGACCGAGGCGAACACATTCGGGTGTCGCTCCGCGAGCGCCAGCACCTGGGGGAAGTCCGGAAGATCGACAGACACGCACAGCGCATGCGTGACCTGGTTGTCGGCCATCTTGCCGAAAATATCGGGCAAGCGGGCAGCGAGCTCAGGAAAGTTGATATGGCAATGGGAATCGATATACATGACCCATATTTTACGCTGTCATGCGCCGCTGCACGCAGCGCCGGCCACGGGTGTTGCCCATGGCGGCGCAAGCAACCCGCCATCATGCGCATGCTTGCCTCGCAGCATTCATGCAAGGCAATGCCTAGGCGATGCGCTTGCCCATGATGACCAGGTCGCGCTCGATGCCATCCAGTGTCGCGACTCGCGGCATGTTGGCCCAGCGCTCGAAGCCGAAGACTTCGAACAGTTTCAGGCTCGGCAGGTTATGACCGAATATGAAGCCGAGAAGCGTATGCACGCCGATGGAGGGCGCATGAAGGATGGCCTGGTCGAGGAAATAACGCCCCAGCCCCTGGCCGCGCGCGTTCTCGTGTATGTAAATCGACAATTCTGCCGTCCCGGAATAGGCGGGCCGGCCATAGAAATTCGAATAAGACATCCACCCGAGTATCGCGCCCTCGTGTTCCACAACCCACAGCGGACGGCGCTCAGGCGCATGGTCGGCGAACCATTGATGTCGCGATTCGACGCTGACAGGTTCGGTATCCGCGGTCACTTCACGCGAAGCCACGGTACTGTTGTAGATATCCACGATGGCCGGAAGATCATCGAAGCGGGCAAGCCTGTGCGTATAGGCAGGCCGGGAGGTACTGGAAGACCGGGAAGCTTGGGGCGGTAGAGACATGAAGCGAAAGAATGTTGTTGGAGTTGTTATAAGGTGTGCGTGGCGCGGGACGAACGCAATGCCGCCCCGAGCAATTCTTCAATGCGGGCCCTGACGCGCTGCCCGCTTTCATCCGCGGAGAAATGCACGCCGATGCCCTGGGCCTTGTTGTTGGCGGCACCGGCCGGTGTGATCCAGGCCACCTTGCCGGCGATCGGATACTTGGTCGGGTCATCCATCAAGGTGAGGATCAGATAGATTTCGTCGCCGATGCGATACGGCTTGGAGGTCGGGACGAAGATGCCGCCGTTGTTCAGGAACGGCATGTAGGCGGCATACAGTGCGGCCTTCTCCTTGATCGGCAATGACAGTACCGAGGGACGCGATACGGCGGAAGCTGTGGAAACACCAGACGCGCCAGACACACTTGACGCACTTGACGCACTTGACGCACTTGACGCACTTGATGCATTAGGCGCTGCGGATGCTGTGGCCTGGGGTGCCGCAGAAGTATCAGCCATGGCGAACCTTCATCGGGAATGAACGGAATCTTGAAAATTCAGCGTGAATCATCGGGCAGCTTCAAAAAGAGAGGCATAGTCGAGCAGCATGTCTTCAATGAACAACTTTGCCGAAAGCGGATGGCCGGCGACGGCGCGCCGCTCCTTCACGGTTTTCAACACGCGCAGCAGCTCGTTCATATCTACCCGTTCGGCCAGCCTTACTATTTCCTTCTGGTAACGAGGATAATACCGGATTCTTTCAGCAAGTTTTAGCGAAAACATGTCGTAGAGCCAGCGCTGCAACCATGCAACAAGGTCGTTGAGCGGCACTTTCTGCATCCGGTCGGCGGTTTTCAACGACGTTTCCACGCCGGGATGCGCCAGCGTACGGAGAAACTCGTCCATCACGTCGCGCACCTCGCTTTGCGCAAGCGCATAGGCGGCCAGCGGCGCGCCTCCCTGCTCCGCAAGCCAGACATCGGCATCGTCCACGCCCTGTTGTTTCAGCCAGGCGAGCGCCTGTTCCGGAGACGGCATGGACAGCGCGAATTTCCGGCAACGGGAAAGTATGGTCGGCAGCAGGCGATCGATGCTGTTCGACACCAGCAGGAACATCGTTGCCGGCGGCGGCTCCTCCAGGGTTTTCAGGAGAGCGTTCGCGGCCGCGGTGTTCAAGGCTTCGGCGGGATAAAGCAGGATGACACGCATGCCCTGCCGGTGCGTGGAAATATTCATGAAGTCGGCCAGCGCGCGGACCTGGTCGATCTTGATTTCTTTCGAAGGCGCCTTGGTGCTCTTGGCTTTCTTGGTGTCGGCGGCATCGGCAGCATCACCGTTTTCCCCTTCGCCTGCCTCGCTCTCATCCAGCAACTCTGGCCGGACCCGACGGTAGTCGGGATGGCTGTATTGCGAAAACCAGCCGCATGAATCGCAGCGGCCGCAGGGATGACCACCGTCCGCAGGAGACTGGCAGAGCAGAGACTGCGCGAAGCGTTCGGCAAATAGCGTCTTTCCTATGCCTTCCGCGCCGTGAAATAGAATCGCATGCGGCAAACGCTCGCGCAGCTGCTGCAGTTGCTGCCAGGCACCGTCTTGCCAGGGGAAAAGTGATGAACTCATACGCGACTGCGCCTATGGATCACAGGGTTGCCGCGATATCGCGCAGCTCCTGCCGAATGGTCTCGATGGGCCGGGTAGAATCAATGACCCGGAAGCGATGCGGGAACTGCTCGACCCGGCGCAGGTAGCCTTCCCGCGTAGCGGCAAAAAAATCCGCCTTTTCCTGTTCGAACTTGTCGAGCTCGCGGGTCGCATCGAGCCGGGAGCGCGCCACGTCGAGCGGAACATCAAACAGCAGGGTGAGATGCGGTTGCAGGTGCGGATGCACCCATTGCTCGAGAGCCACCAGCTTTTGCTCGGCGAGCTTTCGGCCGCCGCCCTGATAGGCGAAGCTGGCATCGGTGAACCTGTCGGAAATCACCCAGTCGCCGCGCGCAAGCGCCGGTTCGATCACCTGCGCCAGGTGTTCGCGGCGGGCGGCGAACATCAGCAGCGCTTCGGTCTCGATATGCATTTTTTCGTGCAGCAGCAAATCGCGCAGTTTTTCACCAAGAGGCGTGCCGCCCGGCTCCCGGGTCACGATTACCCGTTGCCCGCGCGCTTTCACCAGGTCGGCGAAGTAGGCAAGATGGGTCGATTTGCCGGCGCCGTCGATGCCTTCGAAAGTAATCAATTTGCCAAGTATCATGGTGCAGCCACTCAAATGTTCTACCCGGCATTATCGCTGGTATTTGTTGACGGCGCGGTTATGGTCGGCAAGATTGTTGGAAAATTCACTGGTGCCATTGCCTCTGGCGACGAAATACAGGACGTCGGCCTTGGCCGGATTCAATGCCGCCTCTATCGACTCGCTGCCAGGCAGCGCAATCGGCGTCGGTGGCAGTCCGGCCCGGGTGTAGGTGTTGTAGGGCGTGTCGGTTTCCAGGTCGCGCTTGCGGATGTTCCCCTGGAACTTGTCGCCCATGCCATAGATGACGGTAGGGTCGGTCTGCAGCAGCATCCCGCGCCGCAGGCGGTTCACGAACACAGCGGCAATCAGGTTGCGTTCCGATCTCTGGCCTGTTTCCTTCTCGATGATGGATGCCATGATCAGCGCTTCGTACGGCGACTTGTAGGGAACGGACGGGTCGCGCCGGGCCCAGGCTTCGTTCAGGCGCTTCTGCAGCAGGCCGTACGCTTGCTTGTAGATCTGCAGGTCGCTGGAACCCTTGGCGAAACGATAGGTATCCGGGAAAAACAGTCCCTCGGGCGCCGTATGATCCGTGGTGATCTTTGCCAGCAACTCCTTGTCCGACAGTGCCGCCGTATCATGCTTGAGCGCGGGATGCGCGGCGATCGCCTGGCGCATCTGCCGGAACGACCAGCCCTCGATGACGGCAAGCGCCTCCTGCGCGAATTCGCCGCGCACCAGCTGATCGATGAGGGCAAGCGGTGTGGTGCCCGGCTTGACTTCATAGTGTCCAGCCTTGAGGCGCGGCGCCTTGCCGGTGGCCCGGGCGAGCACCTCGAACACGAGCGGGTTGAGCGGGAGTCCCGCATCGGCGATCTGGCCGGCGGTGCTGCGAACGCTGCTGCCCGGCTTGATGGTAAATTCAAGCGGCTGCTCTCCGGTGCCGATGATCGGCCGATAGGCAATGAAGGAAACCCCCGCCACGGCAAGCGCGGTCAGCAAGACAATAAAGAGGAGAAATTTTTTTATCAAAGCCGCGCTTCCATTCAAATCCAGTCAAATCGATATCGTCCCGGTTCCATGCTTTCGGCTCACGCGCTCAACGCTGCCGGCAAGGAAGCCGGCGCAGCCTTCGAACAGGATTTTCGGGACATCACTATAATCAACCCGAAATGATAATGGTTATTTAATCAATCTCTAAGACTCGATCCATGAATACTTGGTTGCAATTCCTCGCTGTGAACGGCGCCCGCGTCGATGAACATGATTCATCGGTCCATTTCGACAGCACTCCACCGGCGCCCGAATTGCCGCGCATCTACGTCGCGCCGCTGACCGATCAGGGGTTGATCGCGCTGGAAGGCGACGATGCCGCGAGCTTCCTGCATAACCAGATCACTAACGATGTCGAGCATCTGCCGGCAACCGAAGCCCGCCTTGCCGCCTATTGCTCTCCCAAAGGGCGCATGCTGGCATCGTTCCTGATGTGGAAAACCGAGCGGGAAATCCTGCTGCAGCTGCCGCGTCAGATACAGCCCCCCATCCAGAAGCGCCTGCAGATGTTCGTGCTGCGCGCCAAGGTAAAACTGCAGGATGCCGGCGACCGGCATGCGTTGATGGGCATCGGCGGCACCGGCTGCAGCGAATTGCTTGCCGCCTGGTTTCCGGTGCTGCCGGCGCAGCCGTTCGCGAAGATCGATTCCGACAACGGCAGCCTGATACGGCTACCGGATGCGTTCGGCGCGGCGCGCTATCAGTGGATCCTGCCGGCCGAAGCCGCCCAATCCCTATGGCCGGAAATCACCAGAAGCGCGACACCAATCTCGACAGAGGCATGGCGCCTTACCGAAATCCATTCCGGCATCCCGCAGATCACGCAGCCGACGCAGGAGCAATTCGTGCCGCAGATGGTCAACTTCGAATTGATCGGAGGCGTCAATTTCAAGAAAGGCTGCTATCCGGGTCAGGAAATCGTCGCCCGCAGCCAGTACCTGGGCAAGCTCAAGCGCCGCATGCTGCTGGCGTCGGCGTCGGCTGAGGCCAGCGCCGGCATGGAAGTGTATTCAAGCGCCGACCCCGATCAGCCATGCGGCATGGTGGTGAACGCGGCGCGCAATCTGCAAGGCGGTACTGACATGCTGGTGGAGATCAAGGTCGCCGCGGCGGAATCCGGCACGGTTCATCTCGGCTCGGCCCAGGGGCCCGCGCTGAGCTTCGCCAGCCTGCCCTATGCCCTTCCCGCCTGAGGCCCGGCCATGGCGTCACTCGACCTTTATGTCTATTACCGCGTCCGTGACGACGATGCGTCCGCCCTGCTGGCGCGTGTAACGGCACTGCAGCAATCGCTGGCGCGGGAATGTGGTATCGTCACCGGACTCAAGCGACGCCCCGAGAGTCGTGAGGGCCGGCAGACATGGATGGAAGTCTATTTGTCGGTGCCTCCCGACTTCGAGGCGAAGCTTGAGCAAGCCTTGTCGAGCCAGAGGCTGTCGAGCCTGATCGATGGCGCGCGCCATACCGAACATTTTGTGGATATACCACCATGTGCCTGATTGTTTTTGCCTGGCAGGTAATACCCGGCGTACCGCTGGTCGCAGCAGGTAACCGTGATGAATTCTTGAGCCGGCCCACCGCATCCGCGGCATGGTGGACCGATCGTCCGCAAATCTTTGCGGGCCGGGACCTGCAGGATGGCGGTACGTGGATGGGCGTGACGCGCGAAGGGCGCTTCGCGGCCGTCACCAATTTCCGCGATCCGTCAGTCAAGCGGCCCGAGGCGCCATCGCGCGGCGCGCTGGTGGCCGACTTTCTCGCGGCTTCCTCGACGCCCGAGGAATTTATCGCCGCACTGGAGACGCATGCGTCCGAATACAACGGATTCAATCTTCTGGTCGGCGACAGGAATACCCTCGTCTGGTTTTCGAATGCGGCACCGCAGGATGAACGCAACGGCAAGCCGCTGGCGGCGGGGATCTACGGCTTGTCGAACGGGTCGCTCGATTCTCCATGGCCGAAGGTGGTGCGCACCAAGGCGCAGTTCGCGAGCCTGATATGCCAGGGCGCGCCGGAGGACGCCTATTTCGAAATGCTGACCGACACCACGCGCGCGCCTGACTGCAGGTTGCCGAAGACCGGCGTGAGCCTGGAGTGGGAACGCGTTCTGTCCGCGGTCTGCATCCAGTCGCCAGAATACGGTACCCGCACCTCCACGGTTGTCAGGCTGTTCGGGGACGGCAGCGCGGCGCTCGACGAACGCCCGCTGCCCTGATCGGTCTCTCCGTGACTCAGGCCGGCGCCATCTCCGGCCTCAATTTTTCCAGGCGCTGGATGGTGTCCTTCCACGCCTCGGGCCAGGCGACGCCCTTGCGCAATGTCGTATCCGCGTACACGTAGATCAGTTCGCCCGAAATCAGGTGCTGCTCGCCGAGATGGATTTCAACTACAAAGCGCGCCGATGTGCGTCCGAAGCCCGCGGACCTGACACCGATATCCAGCACGTCGTCAAACCGCGCCGGCGCCTGATACTCGATGGTCGCCTTGCGCGCGAACATCTCGCGGCCCTCTTCTGCCTGCTGCATGACCGTCGGCAGTCCGGTGGCGCGCCAATATTCGGTGAACGCCACATCGAAGTAGGTCAGATAGTGTCCATTGAAGACGATGCCCTGCATGTCGACTTCCGCCCAGCGCACCCTCAGGGAATGGAAAAAGGAAAAATCTTCACGTGCCATGTTGCTCCTTCATTCAGGCTTTCAATCGGTCTTTCACTCACTCAGGAAATCACGGATCAGGCGATTGATGCGCTGCGGCTGTTCATGGATGACCCAATGCGATCCCTCTGGAATCCGTTCCACCTTCAGATCATCGACCATGCCTTCGAGCCCGTCCAGCAGGGACTTCGGCAACGCCGTATCCTGCTCGCCCCAGATGACGCGTGTCGGAACCTTGATGCGGAAGTTTTCAGGATCCAGTTCCAGCTTGAGCGGACCAGGATGGTCGTCCGTCGGCGGATGCAGGGGCGAAGCCCGGTAATAATTGACACCGCCGGTCAATCCGCGTGACCAGCAGGCATGGTATTGCGCGCGCACTTCGTCGGTGAACCATGGCGTCGGCGATTGTCCCAGGCTGGTGAGCAGGCTTTCCACCAGCTTGAATTCATTCTTGGCCAGCGCCGCTTCGGAGCCTTCGGCGCGCAGCCAGTTCATGTAGGCGCTGGACTTGCGCTGCGATGGATCCTGCGCCAGAGCCCGCATGAACAGGTAGGGATGAGGCGCATTCACGATGATCAGCTTTTGCAGCAACTGGGGCAAGGCAATCGCGAAATTCCAGGCGATCGCTCCGCCCCAGTCGTGCGCAACCATGACGAACTTCTCGTATCCCAGGCTGCTTGCCAGCAGCCGCAAATCCTCGACGATGTGCTTGGCCTTGTAAGCTGACAGGTCGGCCGGCATGGATGAAAGATTGAAGCCGCGCAGATCGGGTGCGACGGCGTAGTAGTCACCACCGAACTCCCGAAGCTGTGCTTCCCACTCGTACCAGAACTCGGGAAAGCCGTGAACGAACAGCAAGAGCGGCTTGCCCTTCTCGCCGGCGCTTGCATAGTGCAGTCGCATTCCGTTCGTCAGTTCCGCGTACTGGCCCGCCTTGATTTCTGCTGTCATGTTATCTCCTCGCTGTGGCCGTCCCGCTGGCTACGCGGCCGGAACGGCGTGTTCCTGCATTCTTGCCGCACGAATGCCGAGTTATTGCTGCCTCAGCTTGGCCTGCAGCATTTCGCGGATCTGCGGCGCGGCGGCGAAAGGATCGCTGGGATTGCGCTGGGTAATGATGTCTTCCATCCGCGTCTGGACATTGCCGAGCGCCTGGGGATGGGAGTAAATATAGAACTGGCCGTCGCGGATCGCATTGAAGGTGCGTTCCGCGACTTCGGCGGCGGTCACCTTGCCGGAAGAGACAGCCTTGTCGGAAACGGCTTGGGCGACTGTCTGACTCAGCGTCGGGCCGCCCTCCTCCTTCACGTCATCGGGCCGATTACGCTCCGACTTGCTGATGCCGGTCGGCACGAAGTACGGGCACAGCACGGAGGCGCCGATCGGAGCGCCGATCAGTTGGAGATCCTGGTACAGCGTTTCCGACAGCGACACCACCGCATGCTTGGAGACGTTGTAAATACCCATGTTCGGCGCATTGAGCAAGCCCGCCATTGATGCCGTGTTGACGATATGTCCCTGGTAACCTTCTTCCTTCTTCGCGCATTCCAGCATCAGCGGCGTGAAGGTGCGCACGCCATGCACCACGCCCCAGAGATTGACACCCAGCACCCACTCCCAGTCTGCAATCGAGTTTTCCCACACAAGGCCGCCGGAACCGACACCGGCATTATTGAAGACCAGATGCACGCTGCCGAATCGCTGCATGGTGGCGTCGGCCAGGGCCTGCACCTGCTCGGCCTTGCGCACATCGCATCGCATCGCCAGCACCTCGGCGCCTTGCGCTTCGAGTTCGGCATGGGTGGCGTCGAGCGCATCCTGCTGCACGTCCGCCAATACCAGCTTCATGCCCAGACGCGCGCCGATCTGCGCGAATTCCTTGCCGAAACCACTTGCGCCGCCAGTGATGACGGCGACCTTGCCCTTGAAGTCGTTCATGTGTTCTCCTGCCTCTCGCTACTCTCGTTATTGAGATGGAATTGATTGAATATAAAGGGATCCGCTTCCTTCGGACGCATCCGGTACATCAGACTTTCTTGAGCTGAAAACCGATGCGCGGGAAATGAACCACGACCTCTCCGGCGCGCGGATCCTCGCGGCGGACCGCGAATTCCGACAGGGTGGACAGCACCAGGTCGCCTTCGACCGGGTCGAGCGCATAGTCGGTCGGCGTGATCGTCACGCGCTGGCCGGGCGATACGCCGTGTGTATCGTGGAAAGCCTTATCCTGCCCTGCCGCCGGCGAGGAAGCGCGCGCAATCGCGACCGCCTCCTCCGATGCCAGCGCTTCCGACTGATGATGACCGAAGGCCGCCATGCGTGACATCCATTCACCGACACCGGGTGCGATGTCCAGTATGTCGGCCAGGGGCTCGGCTCTCTGCACGAACCACAGGCAGTGATACACCGAGAAGTCGGCAATCGTCGCCTGCCGGCCCAGCAGGAAGGGTTTTCCGTCGGCCAGCATGCTCCCCAGGCGATGCAGATACTCGGTCAGCGCGCCGGTGGCTTCGGCGACCGACATGCGCGGCGCATTGCCGCGCATTGACGCACGGTCGATGGAAAACGCCTTTGCCTGTTCGGGCGTGACATTACCTAGCAGGTAGGGAATCGCGGACGGCTGGAACACATAGGCGACCGCGGTCCAGAACAGCGTGGCGTCCGCCCACTGGGCCAGCATGCGCGCCAGCCCCGCGTTTTCCTGCGGATACAGGCTGGGCTCCGGCGCAAGTCGTTCCAGCACATCGGCAATCAGCGCGCTATCGCAATAAATGTCCGCTCTGATCTGCATGAACGGCGTCCGGCGGTAGCCGCCGGTCAGCGCAGTCACGTCCGGCTTGGGCATGATGGTCGGAATGATGACCGACTTCCATGCCAGTTTCTTGTAGCCGAGGATGAGGCGGACCTTTTCCGAAAACGGCGAGATCGGGTAGTGATGCAGGATGATGTCGTGCATGCTGTCTCCTCCTTATTATTTGCCGCGGACTTGCCGTGGCAATGCCGGTGCGCGCCTGCGCAGGCACCGGGATGCCGGCTCAGACTAGGTTCAGACCAGCTTGACCAACTGCTTGCCGAAGTTCTTGCCCTTGAGCATGCCGATGAATGCTTCCGGCGCGGACTCCAGCCCCTGCGCGACCGATTCGCGGAACTTGAGCTTGCCGGTCGCGACCAGCGTGCCGAGTTCCTTGAGCCCTTGCGGCCATAGGTCCATATGTTCGGACACGATGAAGCCGCGCATGGTCAGGCGCATGGTCAGGATGTTGCGTACGTTGTTGAGCGCCATCGGTTCGCCGTCGTAACCCGCGATCAGCCCGCAGAGCGCGATACGGCCGAATGGATTCATGCGGGCGACGCATTCGTCGAAGATCGTTCCGCCGACGTTTTCAAAAACGGCATCGATGCCATTGGGCGTGGCGCGTGCCAGGTCGTCGACGAGATTGCCCGCCTTGTAATCGACGCAGGCATCGAAGCCGAGCTCGTTGACCACGTAGTCGCATTTTTCCTTGCCGCCTGCAATGCCTACCGCACGGCATCCGCGCAGCTTCGCAAGCTGTCCGACCACGCTGCCGACCGCGCCGCTGGCCGCGGATACGACGATGGTCTCG
Source organism: Noviherbaspirillum album (assembly GCF_035916955.1). NCBI lineage: Bacteria > Pseudomonadati > Pseudomonadota > Betaproteobacteria > Burkholderiales > Oxalobacteraceae > Noviherbaspirillum > Noviherbaspirillum album. Next base: position 135,497 of record NZ_JAWIIV010000006.1, read on the forward strand.
CCTTCCTTCGGCTGCATGATCTGCGTCAGCCCGTACCATGCGGTCATGCCGGGCATGCCGACCGACCCGAGATAGGCCGACAGCGGCACATGCGTGGTGTCGAGCTTGCGCAGCATGACGCCGTCGGACACGCCCATCTCCGACCAGCCCAGCATGCCTTGCACCTTGTCGCCGACGGCATACTTAGGATTTTTCGACTCCACCACTTCGCCGACCGTGCCGCCGATCATGGTTTCACCGATGGCCTGCGGCGCCGCGTAGCTCTTCACGTCCTCCATGCGCATGCGCATGTAGGGATCGAGCGACAGGTAATGATTGCGGATCAGCACTTCACCATCCTTCAGTGCCGGCGCCTGTACTTCTTCGAGGCGGAAATTTTGCGGCGAGACGACACCCTTCGGGCGTGAGGCCAGCACCATGCGCTTGTACGTTGTCATTCTTAACCTCGCATTCTGAGAAACACCGGCTGCAGCGCAGCCGGCGCCAATCGTGGTTGATCTTATTGGTTGAGCTTGTCGGCCACGTCCATCCGCTTCAGGTACTTGAAGGTGCCGGACGCCTTGGCCACCAGGGTGTCGCCGCTCCAGAGTTCGCCGTCGCAGAAGCACATGCTCGTCGAGCGATGCACCGCCTTGCCCTTGGCGACGAGCCGGGAGCCCGCCCTGCCGGAAGGCTGGAAGAAACTGGTCTTCATCTCGACGGTCACGCCGCCGCGCGCATTCGCATCGAGCGAGCGCCCGGCCATCGACATGACCACGTCCAGCAGCGTCATGACGACACCGCCGTGCGTGACATGCCAGCTGTTCATGTGGCGATCCTTCAGTTCCAGCGCCACCTGCGCCTCGCCGTTGCCCATGCCGAGAAATTCCACGCCCATGTCATGCAGGAAGGGAATCTCGACCGGGAAATCCTGCGCCTGCGCTTCGGTATTCAGCCGACTCATCAGTGAACCGCCGATACGCCGCCGTCGACCGCGAGGATCTGGCCGGTGATGTGCTTGCCCGCATCCGACGCGAACAGCAGAGCCGCGCCCTTGAGGTCTTCATCGTCGCCGATGCGCTGCAGCGGCGCGCGCCGGGTCAGGTTGTCCACGCCCAGGTTTTCCAGCAGGCCCTTGGTCATCTTGGACGGGAAGAAACCCGGAGCCAGCGCATTGACGGTGATGCCGTGCTTGCCCCACTCGCCGGCGAGCGTGCGGGTGAAGTTGACCACCGCGCCCTTGGAGGTGTTGTAGGAAATGGTCTGCATCGACTCGGGACCGTTGCCCGACAGGCCGGCGATCGAGGCGACGTTGATGATGCGCCCGTACTTGCGAGGGATCATCGACTGCTTGCCGACTGCCTGCGACAGCAGGAAGATGCTGCGGATGTTCAGGTTCATCACCTTGTCCCAGGCCTCGACCGGATGGTCTTCGGCGGGCGCGCCCCAGGTTGCGCCGGCATTGTTGATCAGGATATCGATATGGCCAAGGCGCTTCATTGCTTCCGCGACCAGAGGCGCGACATTGGCTTCCTGCGACAGGTCGGCGGCGATCGCGCTGGCTTCGATGCCGCGCTCCTTCAGGTGGGCGACGGCTTCGTCGAGATCGGATTGCTTGCGCGAGGACAGCACGATCTTCGCACCCTGCTCGCCGAGCGCTTCGGCGATCTGCAAACCTAGGCCGCGCGAGCCGCCGGTGACGAGCGCGGTCTTGCCGTTGAGGTCGAAAAGTTGTTGGATGGTACGCATGGGCATCTCCTTCATTGGTTCTGTTTTTTCATTATCCCGCACTTGCAGCCGCCGTCAGAACCAGGCGTCCTGCATGTCGAGCGTGGTGGTGTCGATACTTTCCAGCAGATCGAGCTGCGGCTGGATCTTTGGCAATTCCCATTTGAAGAAATAGGCGCAGGCCTGCAGCTTGCCCTGGTAGAAATCGGCGTCGTGGCCGGCCTTGCCTGCCGCGGCCGTTGCGACGAGGGCTTGCTGCAGCCACATCCATGCCACCACCGCATGCCCGAAGGCTTCCAGGTAGACCGAGGCATTGGCCAGCGTCTTGTTCATGTCGCCGGCCGCATACAGGGATTGCGTCACCTTTTCGATGCGCTGCAGCGCCGCGCCAAGCGCATTGCCGTAGGCAGCGAGGTCCGGCATCTCGCCCGCCTTCGCGATGGTCTTCTGCACTTCGCCGCCGAAGGCCTTGAACGCGGCTCCGCCCTGCATCGAGACCTTGCGTCCGAGCAGGTCCAGTCCCTGGATGCCGTGCGTGCCTTCATGGATCGGATTGAGGCGGTTGTCGCGGTAGAACTGCTCGACGTTGTACTCGCGAGTGTAGCCGTAACCGCCATGCACCTGGATGGCCAGGCTGTTGGCTTCCAGGCACCATTGCGACGGCCAGGATTTTGCGATCGGCGTCAGGATGTCGAGCAGCAGGCTGGCGTGCCGCTTCGCATCTTCCGACTCCGCCGTCTTTTCCTCGTCCACCAGGCGGGCGCAATAGAGGTTGAGCGCGAGGCCGCCCTCCACGTAGGACTTCTGCGCCAGCAGCATGCGCTTGACATCGGTGTGCTGGACGATCGGGATTTGCGGCTGGGCCGGGTCCTTGGCCATCGGGTGGCGGCCCTGCGGACGTTCGCGAGCGTACTCGAGCGCGTGCAGGTAACCGGTATAGCCGAGCACCACCGCACCTAGGCCGACGCCGATGCGGGCTTCGTTCATCATGTGGAACATATTGGCTAGGCCCTTGTGCTTCTCGCCCACCAGGTAGCCCACCGCGCCGGCCTTGCCGCCCGGCTTGAACTTGCCTTCGCCGAAGTTGAGCAGGCAGTTGGTCGTGCCGCGGTAACCCATCTTGTGATTGAGCCCGGCGAGCACCACATCATTGCGTTCGCCGATCGAGCCGTCCGCATTGACCAGTTTCTTCGGCACGATGAAGAGGGAGATTCCCTTGACGCCGGGAATCAGCTTGCCGTTCTCGTCCGGCACCTTGGCCAGGACCAGGTGCACGATATTCTCCGACAATTCATGCTCGCCGGCGGAGATCCACATCTTGTTGCCCTTGAGCCGGTATGTGCCGTCTTCCTGCGGTTCGGCGCGCGTCACGATGTCCGACAGCGAGGAGCCCGCCTGCGGCTCCGACAGGCACATGGTGCCGAAGAAGCGCCCCTCCAGCATGGGCTTGACGAAGGTTTCGATCTGCTCGGGCGTGCCGCACTTGAGCAGCGTGTTGGCATTGCCGATGGTGAGGAAGGGATAGGACGAAGTGCCGACGTTGGCCGCCTTGAAGTAGGCGAAGCTTGCCTTTTCGATCAGCACCGGAAGCTGCATGCCGCCGTAGTCATAGTCCTGGCCGGCGGCCATCAGGCCGGCGTCGCAGAAGACTTTCAGCGCCGCCTTCACCTCGGGAATGATATGCACTGCCTCGCCGTCGAAGTGCGGTTCCTGCTGGTCGCTCTTCTTGTTGTGCGGCGCGAACAGGTCGGTGGCGATCTTCTCGCAGGTATCCATGGCCGCGGTGAAGGTTTCGCGGGAATGGTCGGCGTAGCGGGCGCGCTTGGTCAGGGATTCGGCATCGAGCCATTCGTAGAGCAGGAAGTCGATGTCGCGCCGGGAAAGGATTTTCGATTGCATGATGTGCCCCGCGCGCTGCCGGATCGAAGAATCGCCGGCGGCGCGTTTCAAAAGTTTCGGATGACTGTTGCCAGGAATTTGGACATCGCCATGTCCGGTCCGGAAATGCATGTGGGCGCCTCGGCGCCCACATGCTTGATTGCATCAGACCACTTCGAACAGGCCGGCGGCACCCTGGCCGCCGCCGATGCACATGGTGACCACCACGTACTTGGCGCCGCGGCGCTTGCCTTCGATCAGCGCATGGCCGGTCAGACGCGCGCCCGATACGCCGTAGGGATGGCCGACGGCGATCGCGCCGCCGTTGACGTTGAGGCGGTCTGCCGGGATGCCGAGCTTGTCGCGGCAGTACAGCACCTGCACCGCGAAGGCTTCATTCAATTCCCACAGGCCAATGTCCTCGACCTTCAGGCCCGCCTTCTTCAGCAGCTTGGGAATCGCGAACACCGGGCCGATACCCATTTCATCCGGCTCGCAGCCGGCGATGGCGAATCCGCGGTAGATGCCCAGCGGCTGCAGGCCTTTCTGCTCGGCCAGCGTGCTGCTCATGACGATCGCGACAGAGGCGCCGTCTGAGAACTGGCTGGCATTGCCCGCAGTGATCACGCCGCCGGGAATCGCGGTGCGGATCTTGGAAACGCCTTCCATCGTAGTGTCGGCGCGAATGCCTTCGTCGGCGGAGATGGTGACTTCGCGGGTCAGCAGCATGCCGCTTTCCTTGTCGGCCACGCCCATGATGGTGGTCATCGGAACGATTTCGTCGTTGAACTTGCCGGCGGCCTGAGCGGCGGCGGCGCGCTGCTGGCTCTGCACGCCGTACTCGTCCTGGCGCTCCTTGCTGATGTTATAGCGCTTGGCAACCGTCTCGGCGGTCTGCAGCATCGGCCAGTAGATTTCCGGCTTGTTCTGCTTGAGCCAGACTTCGGCCAGCATGTGGGAATTGGCTTCGTTCTGCACGCAGGAAATCGATTCCACGCCGCCGGCCGCGTAAATGTCGCCTTCGCCGGCGATGATGCGCTGCGCCGCAGTGGCGATGGTCTGCAGGCCGGACGAGCAGAAACGGTTGATGGTCATGCCCGCGGTCGTCACCGGGCAGCCCGCGCGCAGCGCGATCTGCCGCGCTATGTTGCTGCCGGTCGCACCTTCGGGCGTGGCGCAGCCCATGATCACGTCCTCGACTTCGCCCGCCTCGATCTTCGCACGCTCGATGGCGGCCTTGAGCACATGGCCGCCCAAGGTGGCGCCGTGGGTCATGTTGAAGGCACCTTTCCAGGATTTGGCCAGGCCGGTGCGGGCTGTGGATACGATGACGGCGTCAGTCATTTGAGGCTCCTTGAATTGAATTGTGGATGTTCGAATCAGTGCTCGAGCTTAGTAATCAGGCTTGGTAATCAGGCGAAAAACTGGCAAACATGAGGCGATGAGATTTTTCAAATTCGAGAATAGCATAGTTTTAGCACGATCGTTCGCAAAAGAGTAGATTTTCATGGACCTTCCCGAAAGGCGCGATATACCGCAGTCGGGCAGCCATTGCTTTGCTTTCAGACAAGCGCAGCTGTAAGTTTCTGTAAGTTTGAAGCAAGCGTCCCGTAAGGTTCGGGTCGCACACTCCAAACGTGCAATATGGGCAAGAAGCTTTGCACAGAATATTAATTATTTGAGTTTGAGGAGATAAGCATGGCGACAGTACAGACTACGACTGCACCTCGCGGCATGACGGCGGAGGAGCGGAAAGTCATTTTCGCATCCTCCCTCGGGACGGTATTCGAGTGGTATGACTTTTATTTGTATGGTTCACTGGCAGCGATTATCGCGAAGCAATTCTTTGCCGGTACCGACCCGAATACGGCGTTCATTTTCGCGTTGCTGGCATTTGCCGCGGGCTTCATCGTTCGCCCGTTCGGCGCACTGGTCTTCGGTCGCCTCGGCGACATGATCGGCCGCAAATACACCTTCCTGGTCACTATCCTGATCATGGGCATCTCGACGTTCATCGTCGGCCTGCTGCCCAACTACGCATCGATCGGCATCGCAGCGCCGATCATCCTGATCACGCTGCGTATCCTGCAGGGCCTCGCGCTCGGCGGCGAGTACGGCGGCGCAGCAACCTACGTGGCCGAGCATGCTCCGCACGGCCGCCGCGGCGCCTACACCGCCTGGATCCAGACCACCGCCACACTGGGTCTGTTCCTGTCGCTGATGGTGATTCTGGGCACACGTACCGCAGTGGGCGAAGCCGCATTCGCCGACTGGGGCTGGCGCGTTCCCTTCCTGCTGTCGGTATTCCTGCTGGCCATTTCCGTCTGGATTCGCCTGGCAATGAATGAATCGCCGGCGTTTGCCAAGATGAAAGCCGAAGGCAAGACCTCCAAGGCACCGCTGACCGAATCCTTCGGCCAGTGGAAGAACCTGAAGATCGTTATCCTCGCGCTGATCGGCCTGACCGCCGGCCAGGCAGTTGTCTGGTACACCGGCCAGTTCTATGCGCTGTTCTTCCTGACGCAGACACTGAAAGTCGATGGCGCCACGGCCAACCTGCTGATCGCCGCTTCGCTGGTGATCGGCACGCCGTTCTTCATCATTTTCGGCACGCTCTCCGACAAGATCGGCCGCAAGCCCATCATCCTCGGCGGCTGCCTGATCGCAGCAGTGACCTACTTCCCGATCTTCAACGCGCTGACCCACTACGCCAACCCGGCCCTGGAAAACGCGATCAAGAACGCACCTGTCGTGGTTACCGCCGATCCGGCCAACTGTCAGTTCCAGTTCAACCCGACGGGCACGAAGAAATTCACCTCCTCGTGCGATATCGTGAAGGCGAAACTGGCGGCTGCTTCGGTGAACTACTCCAATGAAGCGGCTCCGGCAGGCACGGTTGCAACGGTCAAGATCGGCGACAAGGTGATCCAGTCGTATGACGCCAACGGCCTGTCGAAAGACGAGGCTGCGGCCAAGGAAAAAGCCTTCTCCAAGGAACTCGCCGACGCCATCAAGGCAGCCGGTTACCCGACCAAGGCTGATCCTGCCCAGATGAACAAGGGCATGGTTCTGCTGCTGCTGGTCATCCTGGTGCTCTACGTGACCATGGTGTATGGCCCGATCGCGGCAATGCTGGTGGAAATGTTCCCGACCCGCATCCGCTACACCTCGATGTCCCTGCCCTACCATATCGGTAACGGCTGGTTCGGCGGCCTGCTGCCGACCACCGCATTCGCGCTGGTGGCCTACAAGGGCGACATCTACTACGGCTTGTGGTATCCGATCATCATTGCTCTCATCACCTTCGTGATCGGCATGCTGTTCGTCAAGGAAACCAAGGACGACGACATCTACGCCGCGGATTGATTTCCGCGATTCGCCCGGCATGCATGGCATGCCGGGATGCATCAAACCCGACCGCCTGCTCGTCAGGCGGTTTTCTTTTTCGGCATTCCAATGCCCCTCATACCGCTTCGCCGCAAGCGTTCGCTGCCAAGCGGGCGCAAGTTTGGTATCGTCGCGGTTTGTAAAGAGGCTGGCGCAGCCGTCCTTTCGTTCAGACACCTAATTCAGACACCTAACTTACCGACTCCATCATGTACAGACCTACCCGCCTCGGCACCCCGCTCTCTCCTTCCGCAGTCAAAGTCATGCTGCTCGGTTCCGGCGAACTCGGCAAGGAAGTCATCATCGCGCTGCAGCGGCTTGGCGTCGAGGTCATAGCGGTCGACCGCTATGCCGGTGCTCCCGGACACCAGGTCGCGCATCGCGCCCATGTGATCGACATGACGGATGCCGCCGCACTGACCGCACTCATCGAGCAGGAAGCGCCTCACCTGGTCGTTCCTGAAATCGAAGCGATCGCCACGCCGGCGCTGATCGAACTCGAAAAGGCGGGAAATGTGACCGTCATTCCGACCGCCCGCGCCGCATGGCTGACCATGAATAGGGAAGGCATCCGCCGGCTGGCCGCCGAAACTCTCGGCTTGCCGACATCGCCCTACCGCTTCGCCGACAGCCTGGACGAACTGAAAGCCGCCTGCGACGCCGTCGGCTTTCCCTGCGTTGTGAAGCCGGTGATGTCGTCGTCGGGCAAGGGGCAGTCCAAGGTCGACAATGCCGGCGAGGTCGAGGAAGCCTGGCGCTATGCGGCGTCCGGCAGCCGTGTCGATGCGGGCCGCGTGATCGTGGAAGGCTTCATCGATTTCGACTACGAGATCACGCAGCTGACCGTGCGTGCACTGGATGCCCGGGGTGAAACGGTGACCCATTTTTGCGAGCCGATCGGCCATGTGCAGGAAAAAGGCGATTACATAGAATCTTGGCAGCCGCATGCGATGCCCGCCCCTGCGATGGAAAAGGCCCGCGATATTGCAAAGAAAGTGACCGACGACCTCGGCGGGCTGGGACTATTCGGAGTGGAATTGTTCGTCAAGGGCGACATGGTGTGGTTCTCCGAAGTCAGTCCGCGCCCGCATGACACCGGCATGGTGACGATGGCAAGCCAGCGGCAAAGCGAATTCGAGCTGCATGCGAAAGCCATCCTCGGCTTGCCGGTGGATGTTTCACTGCAGTCGCCCGCGGCTTCCGCCGTAATCTATGGCCGGCATGAAGCCAAAGCCATTGCTTTCGAGGGGGTCGCGGAAGCGCTTGCCGTTCCCGGGACGGATATCCGCCTGTTCGGCAAGCCGGAGTCCTTCGCCCGCAGGCGCATGGGCGTGGCGCTGGCGACGGCGGCCGACACGGATACCGCGCGGCGGCTAGCGAAGGAAGCGGCCGCCAAGGTGCGTCCGGTCGTGCCGGAATAAGGCGGCAACGCCGCGGTCTATCTAACCCGGCGTCAGCTTCATGACGCCGAGGCTGCCCGCCTCCACTTCCGCGCGCCGGGTCTTCAGGGGAATGTATTTCACGTCCACCCAGCGCTGCGCCATGTTGCTATACAGCGGCGACATCACATTGCCGGATTGGCCGGTGGAGTGAATGAAGCGGGAATTCTCCAGGTCGGACAGGTCATACACCGCTCGCAGGCTGGCCGCATGGCGGTTGGCGAACGGATGCTTTTCATCTCGCAGGCTATACCTTCCGACATTGACGGTATGTGTATCCCCCGGCGACGGCACGCGGATGTCGAAGAACCGCGCGAGCATGTCGACCTTCGTGAACGGACGGTGCTCCGAGCGGGCGACATGGGCGTCTCCCCAGCGCCATTGAGCCATGTCTTCTCCGTACCGCCGCTCCAGCTCGGCGAGGCTCACTTCCAGCGCGGTCGAAAGCAGCTCCGCGCAGGTCTGCGGCTTTTCGCCGGCGGGCTTGCCCACGTCCGCGCACCATCTGCCCTGCCCCTGCCTGTCAAGCAGCACATTGACCGTCGACTGCTGCACGTTGCGGTGTTCGAAGTAATCATTCATCAGCGCTTCGCCAAGTTCGTCGCGGAAAATCTCGCTCGATATTTCCTTCATCCAGGCGTTGTAGATCAAGGCGGCGCTGCTGTCGATCCGCATTTCCCCGTTCCAGCCGGCGAGCAGCTGAAGCGCCGCCCGCGCACGCTCGGATCGCGGCACCGCCTTGCGAAGCAAGGGAAGCGCTTCCCGGGCGGCCAAGGAAACATCGTCTTTCTGGATGCGCGCGAAGCTGTCCATGTCGTGCCTCGGCGCACCGTCGAGCAGCGCTTGTATGCGGTCGGCCCGGTAGGGCATGCTCCACTCGCTGGTGAGGTAGTGCGGGTAGCCGGGTCCGACGATCTTGTGATTGGCGGTGACGATTTTTCCGGACGGCGGATTGAACTCCTGAGGCAGGTCCTTGAAGTCGAGGAAGCCCGCCCAGTCATAACGGGCATCCCATCCGGGCGAAGGCGCCAGTCCCTTCAGATCGTTGTCCGGTTTCCTAACGGGCACCCTGCCTGCCGCGACGAAGCCGATGTTGCCGTCGACATCCGCGTAGACCATGTTCTGGTGCGGCGAATTGAAATCGGCGGCACCGGCCAGGAATTGCTCCCAGTTGCCGGCATGGTTGATCTTCAAGCCGCCCTGCAGGGTCATGTCGTCGGGACGCAAGGCCGTCCAGGCAAACGACACGGCGTACTTCCCGGTATCGAGGGAGGTGCGGTCGACGATAGGCAGCGCGCCGCTGATCACGGGGCCGTGGCGCGTTTCCCGCACCGTGATCAGTTCGTCGGGCGCGCCCTTGACCTTGATGGTTTCGGTGCGGACAGCGAACTCCGCCCAGCCGTCAGGAGTCTGGTACTGCGCTGCGTTGTCCGGATTGATGCGTTCCACATACAAGTCCTGCACATCCGACGCGGTATTGGTGAACGCCCAGGCGATGCGGCTGTTGCGACCAAGCACGACGCTCGGTATGCCGGGCAGGGTCGCACCCACCACTTCGAATCCCGGCGCGGAAAGATGCGCGAAATACCACAGCGCCGGCGCCGACAATCCGAGATGCGGATCGTTGGCGAGCAGGGGTTTTCCGCTGGAAGACAGGGCGCCGGAGACGGCCCAGTTGTTCGAACCCATGCCCTCCACCAGCGAAGGCGGCGCGATGGCCGCGACTTTCGCGAGCGCGCCGGCGACGGTCGTCATGTCGCCATAGAGCTTGGTGTAATCCCGGGTTTCGGTCACCGGATCGCCGGGATAAGGCGGCAGAAATTCATTGATCCGGTCCAGCGGCAGGCGCTGCGACAGGCGCATGCGCAGGATTTCCTGCGACCAGTTGGCGCCGAGGTCCCAGGCCATCATGGTTTGCCAGCCGATGGAATCGACCGGATGCCAGGGTTCGGGGGCGGCAGCCCGGGTGAGAAGGAATTCCGGCGGCAGCGGCGACTTGCGGGTCGCAAGGTAGGCGTTCACGCCCTTGGCATACGCCTCCAGTCCGGCCCGCGTCTCGGCGGACAGGTTGGCCAGGATGCGCTCGGCATTGCGGCGGATGCCGAGCGTACGGAGGAAGCGGTCGGTATCGACTGCGTTCGGGCCGAGGATTTCGGCCATGCGCCCGGCCGCGATGCGCCGGTTCATTTCCATTTGCCACAGCCGATCCTGGGCATGCACGAAACCCAGCGCGAAATAGGCATCCTGTTCGGACTGTGCATAGATGTGCGGAACGCCTTCGGCATCGCGTACGATGTCCACCTCGGCCTGCACGCCGCCGAGCCGGATCGTGCCGTCGATTGCCGGCTGGCTGGCCGATCGATACCAGAGCGCCGCTGCAATCACCGCAATAATCAGGATGACTGCCAGCATGGCAGCCGCCCGGGCAACTTTCCGCAGTGTTGTTGTCATACCTTCATGTCCTTTTGCCATCCAGAGTCATTCCTCGTCCGGTTATCCGAACACCGCAAATCCGCATGTATTGTCCAATGGTAAGATGCGGAGTCGTGTCATGAAAATGCAACAAAACAGTTCCCATCTTATGAAATTTGACGTTGCCATCGTCGGAAGCGGCCTCGCCGGCCTTTCCGTTGCCCTGCATCTTGCCAAAACCCGCAAGGTCGTCGTGATCTCCAAGCGCACGCTGCTCGACGGCGCCAGCAACTGGGCCCAGGGCGGCATCGCCGCCGTCCTCGATTCCGGGGACAGCCATGAGCAGCATATCGCAGATACCCTGGTCGCCGGCGCAGGCCTGTGCGACGAAACCGCAACGCGCGACATCGTCGAACACAGCCGAGCCGCAATCGAATGGCTGATCGAACAGGGCGTGCCGTTCACCAGGGACCCCACCGCGGAACTCGGCTATCACCTGACGCGGGAAGGCGGACACAGCCAGCGGCGCATCATTCACGCGGCCGACGCGACCGGCCATGCGGTCCAGGTCACGCTGGAGCAGAAAGCGCGTAGCCATCCGAACATCACGATACTCGAGCACCACTATGCCATCGACGTAATCAAGTCCGACAAGCTGGATACTTACGCCGGCGGCGTGCCGACCTGCGTCGGCCTGTATGTGCAGGATGTGAACTCCGGCAAGGTCATGACGCTCGCCGCCGACCAGACGGTGCTGGCTACCGGGGGCGCCGGCAAGGTCTATCTGTACACGACCAACCCCGACACCGCCACCGGCGACGGCATCGCGATGGCANTCATGACGCTCGCCGCCGACCAGACGGTGCTGGCTACCGGGGGCGCCGGCAAGGTCTATCTGTACACGACCAACCCCGACACCGCCACCGGCGACGGCATCGCGATGGCATGGCGCGCCGGCTGCCGCGTCGCCAACATGGAATTCATCCAGTTCCACCCAACCTGTCTCTATCATCCCTACGCGAAATCCTTCCTGATCAGCGAAGCGGTGCGCGGCGAAGGCGGCTTGCTGAAACTCCCGGCGGCCGCTGGCGCGGCGGCCGGCCAGCGCTTCATGGAATCGCACGACGAGCGCGCCGAACTGGCGCCGCGCGACGTGGTGGCCCGGGCCATCGACTTCGAGATCAAGAAGCGCGGACTGGATCATGTCGATCTCGACATCAGCCACCAGCCGCCGGAATTCCTGAAGGAGCATTTTCCGACGATCTATGCCCGCTGCCTGGAATTCGGCATCGACATCACGAAGCAGCCGATCCCGGTCGTACCGGCCGCGCACTACACCTGCGGCGGCGTGGTGACCGACGCCATGGGCCGCACCGACCTTCCCGGCCTGTATGCGGTCGGGGAAACCGCGTACACCGGCCTTCACGGCGCCAATCGCCTGGCGAGCAATTCGCTGCTGGAATGCCTGGTGCTCGGCCGCGCGGCGGCCCAGCATATCGAGCAGCAGCCGAAGCCGCAGTTCATGCCGCTGCCGGCATGGGATGAAAGCAGGGTTACCGACGCCGACGAGGAAGTGGTCATCGCGCACAACTGGGACGAGCTGCGGCGCTTCATGTGGAATTACGTCGGCATCGTACGTACCACGAAGCGGCTGGAGCGTGCGCAGCACCGCATCGGCCTGCTGCGCGAGGAAATCTACGAGTACTACTCGAATTTCCGCATCACCCGCGATTTGCTGGAACTGCGCAACCTGGTCGACGTCGCCTCGATGATCGTGGAAAGCGCCCTGTCGCGCCGCGAGAGCCGCGGCCTTCACTTCAGCCAGGATTACCCCGACACCCTGCCCAAAGCCTTGCCGACGGTGCTGTCGCCATCGACGCGGCAGGTGCCTCGCTGAGAACACGGAACGCGATCAATGAAAAATGGCCGGTCATTCTGACCGGCCATTTTTTAGCCCCGCTTTGTATTCGCTGCGGCGGCGTACTGCAGCAGTCCGATCACCCGATCACCCGATCACCCGCAGCGAGTAATCGGTGGCACGCACGTCCTTGGTCAGGCTGCCGATGGAAATGCGATCGACGCCGGTTTCAGCGATGGCACGCACGGTCGACATGTTGATGCCGCCGGAAGCTTCCAGCACCGCGCGATCGGCCGTGAGCTTCACCGCCTCGCGCATCATGTCCAGAGAAAAATTATCGAGCAGGATCGACTTGGCGCCGGCATTCAATGCCTCGTCCAGTTCATTCAGGTCCTCGACTTCGATCTGGATGGAGACCCCCGCGTTGAGTGCCTGAGCAGCGCGCATCGCCGCGGTGATGCCGCCCGCGGCCGCAATATGGTTTTCCTTGATCAGGATGCCGTCGTACAGTGCCAGCCGCTGGTTCTTGCCGCCGCCGACGCGCACCGCGTATTTCTGGGCCAGCCGCAAGCCCGGCAGGGTCTTGCGGGTATCCAGAACCGAGGCGCGCGTACCGGCGACGACTTCCGCATACTGCCGGGTCGCCGTGGCGACGCCCGACAGCAGCTGCAGGAAGTTGAGCGCCGAGCGCTCCGCCGTCAGCAGGGCGCGCGCCGGCGCCTCGATCAGGCACACCTGGGAATCCGCGGTCATTTTCGTGCCTTCGGCGAAGTGCCACTGTATCTTGATGCGCGGGTCGACCTGCGACATCACGCCCTCGAACCAGGGCGCCCCGCACAGCACCGACTCTTCCCGCACCAGCACGCGGGCCTGCACCGTTTCATGCTCGGGAACCAGCAACCCGGTAACGTCGCCGGTGCCGATATCCTCGGCCAGCGCGGTACGGATATTGGCTTCGAATGCCGCTGCCAGCGCCGCATCGAAAGGCGCGAATGGATTCTTCAATGTGCTCATGCCGGACCGATTCCTGCAAACAGTTTCTGTTCCTTCGCCAGGTCGGCGCTCGGACGGACATTGGCTTTCTGCGCAGCGGCGAACGCCAGCATGCGATCGATGCAAAGGTAGGCCTGGCGCCCGACCTCGGGATCGACATGGATCTCGTTGCGCCCGTTTTCCAGCACATCGGCCAGATTCTGCAGGCCGTTCATCGCCATCCACGGGCAGTGCGCGCAGCTCTTGCAAGTAGCGCTGTTGCCGGCCGTCGGCGCGTCGATGAAGACTTTGCCGGGTGCCGCCATGCGCATCTTGTGCAGGATGCCGTTATCCGTTGCCACGATGAACTCCTTCGCATCCAGCGTTTGCGCGGCCGCGATCAGTTGCGAGGTCGAACCGACCACGTCCGCCTGCGCCACCACCGCCTCCGGCGATTCCGGGTGCACCAGGATCCTGGCGCCGGGATGTTCCTTCTTCAGCAATTCGAGTTCGATGCCCTTGAACTCGTCATGCACCAGGCAGGAGCCCTGCCACAGCAGCATGTCTGCCCCGGTCTTTTTCTGGATGTAGCCGCCGAGATGCTTGTCGGGCGCCCACAGGATTTTCTTGCCCTGAGCATGCAGATGCTCGACGATCTGCAGGCCGATCGAGGAGGTCACCATCCAGTCCGCCCTGGCCTTCACGGCGGCGCTGGTATTGGCATAGACGACCACGGTGCGGTCGGGATGCGCATCGCAGAAGGCGGCGAACTCGTCCGCCGGGCAGCCCAGGTCGAGCGAACAGGTGGCATCGAGGTCCGGCATCAAAATAGTCTTCTGCGGGCTCAGGATCTTCGCTGTTTCACCCATGAACTTGACGCCGGCCACGACCAGGGTCTTGGCGGGATGATCGCGTCCGAATCGCGCCATTTCCAGCGAATCCGAGACGCAGCCGCCGGTTTCCTCGGCCAGGTCCTGCAGGTCAGCGTCCACGTAATAGTGGGCCACCAGCACGGCCTGCTTTTCCTTGAGGAGTTTGCGGATGCGCTCTTTTAACGCGGACTTTTCCGCGGGAGAAGGCGCCGCGGGCACGCGTGCCCAGGCATTCGCCGTACAACTGGTGCCGGCATTCATCTGCGGGCGTTCGAATTCAATGGTTTTGATGGGTTGAATCTGCATGATGTCGAATTTGAAACAACTGCCGTGGCGAGAAAGCGAAAGTATGCCCGATACTTTAGATGTAAGTGCAGCACGGACTTATTCAAGAACGATTTCCCTGCCGTTCAGATGATTTCTTCATTGCAATAAACTTAGGTCAAGACAAGCCCAAGAAATGTAGAGGCTTGGGTTTTATGCGACATTTATTTCCACGCTGCAATTTTTCGTTTACGCGCAAGCCGATCAGGACGATACTTGGCTGATAAATCTCAATACCAAAGAGAAACATCAGCGATAAAAAGACAAGGCGACGTTTCCAAAAAGAATGAATCTAGAGCCAGGGTGCTTCGGTACCTTATATTCAATAAAAAACGGCTCTCGGCATAAAGCAGCGCGCCAGTGCGCAGCGGAGCGTGAGGAAGACAACCATGACGAAGGTGTTTGACAAGACCGAAAAGGGACGGGAAGAAATCGCGACCCGGAAATACCATCTTTCGCCACGGGCTCGCAGCCTGCTGGTCATGATCGATGGCAAGCAGACTGCGGATGATCTGCTGAAAAAAGTCGCCGGCCTCGGCCTCACGGAACAGTGCATGGCGGACCTGCTGAAGGACGGATATATTCGGGAAGCATCCCCCGCTTCCACCGTGGCTGCCGTATCCACCGTATCTGCGGCATCTTCTACTGCGGCACCCGCGCCGTCCGCCCCGCTCCACGACATTCCAGCGTTGCCGGACACCCAGTCCGGAAACCGTGCCATCGCTCTCGCACCCTCGGGTACGCCATCGGACGCCCTGCTGCCCGACGGGCAGACGCAGTACGAAGCGATCTACCGCTTCTACAACGAAACCATCAAGAGCACGATCGGCTTGCGCGGATACGCGCTTCAGCTCAAGGTGGAGAGAGCCGCAACGATCGAGGATTTCCGCCAGCTGAAGAAGCCCTATCTTGAAGCGGTGGTCAAGGCCCAGGGCCAGGAGATGGCGCGCAGCCTGCGCGACAGGCTGGACAAGCTGCTGTACCTCGGAGAACCGATTCCGGAATCCGCGACAATCGCCGGCTTGCACAACTGAGCAAACCGGCAAGCCGCATCACTCGATACCCTGGCTCTGCAGATAATCCTCGTAGTTGCCCTGGAAGTCGATGATCTCGCCGTCCTTGACTTCGAGGATGCGGGTGGCCAGCGAGGATACGAATTCGCGGTCATGCGAAACAAACACGAGCGTGCCCGCATACTTGTCCAGTGCAATGTTGAGGGATTCGATCGACTCCATGTCCATGTGGTTGGTCGGCTCGTCCATCAGCAGAACATTGTGACGGCCCAGCATCAGCTTGCCGTACATCATCCGGCCCTTCTCTCCGCCTGACAGCACCTTGACCGACTTTTTCACATCGTCGCCGCCGAACAGCAGGCGGCCGAGAATCGAACGCACGGCCTGGTCGTCGTCGCCTTCCTTGGTCCACTGGCCCATCCAGTCGGTCAGGTTCTTGTCCGTCGCGAATTCCTCGGTCGGATCCTGCGGCATGTAGCCAACATTGGCGTTTTCCGCCCATTTGGCCATGCCGTGGTCGGGTCCGAGGCCGCAGATCTCGGTGCCGCCGATGCAGCGCAGCAGCGTGGTCTTGCCGGCGCCGTTGGCGCCGATGATGGCGATCTTTTCGCCGGCTTCGATCAGGAGATTGAAGTTGTTGAAGAGCGTCCGGTCATAGGACTTGGACAGCCCCTGGATCTCGACCGCGAGGCGGTGCAGCTTCTTCTCGCCCTCAAACCGCACGAAGGGATTCTGGCGGCTGGACGGCTTGATGTCCTCGACCTTGATCTTGTCGATCTGCTTGGCGCGGGATGTCGCCTGGCGCGCCTTGGACTTGTTGGCCGAGAAGCGGCGCACGAAATCCTGAAGCTCCGCCACGCGTTCCTTGGCCTTGGCATTGGCGGCCATCTGCTGCGCCCGGGCCTGCGACGATGCCAGCATGTAGTCGTCGTAATTGCCCGGATAGACCTTCAGCGTGCCGTAATCCATGTCGGCCATGTGGGTGCAGACCTGGTTCAGGAAATGGCGGTCGTGGGAAATGATGATCATGGTGGAATTGCGCTCGTTGAGCACGTTTTCCAGCCAGCGGATGGTATTGATGTCGAGGTTGTTGGTCGGTTCGTCGAGCAGCAGGATGTCCGGGTTCGAGAACAGGGCCTGCGCCAGCAGCACCCGCAGCTTCCAGCCGGGGGCGACATTGCTCATCGGCCCCTGGTGCTGTTCGATCGGCACGCCGACGCCAAGCAGCAGTTCGCCCGCGCGTGCCTCGGCGGTATAGCCGTCATATTCCGCGAACTTCGCCTCGAGGTCGGCGGCTTTCATGTAGTCGTCGTCGGTGGCATCGGGGTTGGCGTAGATGGCGTCGCGCTCGTTCATCGCCGCCCACATTTCCGTATGGCCCATCATCACGACGTCCAGCACGCGCATCTCTTCAAAGGCGAACTGGTCCTGGCGCAGCTTGCCGAGACGCTCGTTCGGGTCCAGCATGACATTGCCGGCGCTCGGCTCGAGGTCGCCGCCGAGGATCTTCATGAAGGTGGACTTGCCGCAGCCGTTGGCGCCGATCAGGCCATAGCGGTTGCCGTCGCCGAATTTGACGGAGATGTTTTCAAACAGCGGCTTGGGGCCGAACTGCATCGTGATGTTTGCGGTTGAAAGCACGGAGAAGCCTTTTCTTGCGAAGTGAATACGAAACCGGCCATTTTAGCACTCCGCACCAAGCATTCACCGCGCAGCCGCGCAAAAGTGCCGCTGCCGTGTTATGCGCCTTGCAACAGTTTCTCCCGTGCGGCAACGAAGGCCTGGGCCGAGCGCGTCAATGCCGTTTCCTCTACCCCCGGCTGGTACAGCTGCCCGCCGATGCCAAATCCCGTGGCGCCGGCCGCGACATAGCCGGCCATGTTCTGCGGATTGATGCCGCCGACGGGAAACAGCGGCGTGCCTGCCGGCAGGATGGACAGGATGGCCTTGACCGCGGCCGGCGGGATCATTTCCGCCGGAAACAGCTTGAGTCCATGCGCGCCGGCCTGCAGAGCCCGGAACGCTTCGGTCGGCGTGGCCACGCCCGGCAGGGCGATCATGCCGTTGGTCGCCGCATGCGAGATGACATCCTCTGCGCAGTGTGGCGAGACGATGAGCCTGCCGCCGGCATCCTTGACCGCATTGACGTCGGACACCTTCAGCACGGTGCCGGCGCCGACCAGCGCATCGTCCGGCGCCATGTCGACCAGGCGGCGCATCGCCTCGATG
The DNA here is from genome assembly GCF_035916955.1 of Noviherbaspirillum album. NCBI lineage: Bacteria > Pseudomonadati > Pseudomonadota > Betaproteobacteria > Burkholderiales > Oxalobacteraceae > Noviherbaspirillum > Noviherbaspirillum album. The sequence goes on from NZ_JAWIIV010000006.1 coordinate 153,588, forward strand.
GCGCCCGGCCGGTTCAGCGGCACTTCAAGCATGCGGAAGCCGGCGTTGAACAGAACGCGCCCGACCATGGGCGCTTCCTCGGGAGTGAGGCCGCGCAGGATGGCAACCATGGGAAATGGTGCGGGATGAAACGGATTGGACATGATTACCTCGGTAGATTGAATAGCGCCTTGAGTGCGGCAAGATAGACCGTGTCAGGCTGCCACGCGCGGGATGGAACGCCGAGCAGTTCCAGCGCACTGAGATAGCGTGCGCAAAGACCCGGGCTGCCGATGACCTGGACTGGCGCGCCGGACGCACTCGTCGTGCGCTGAAGGATGTCGTGTATCTCGGTGCCGATCAGCAGACCCGACAAATAAGACGCGGTGTGCTCGGCCGGCATCATGTCGGTGACCACCAGCGCGCGGCAACCGAATGCGGTATGGGGAAAACTGCCGTGTTTCGCCGCGCGCACGCCGGCGGCAAAGGCCTCGGGGAATGACTCGTCCGTGTTGCCGATGACCTTCGACAGCGTGCCATGCCGGGAAAAGAGGGAAAAGAATTCGCCGGTCATGAAAGTCAGGAATTCCATGATGCGTCCCTGCTCCACCCTCGCCCACTTGCTGTGCGTACCGGGAAGCAGGAACCAGCCGCCGCTTGCATCGCTGCCGCTCAGAGCCAGCGTGCCCAGTATCTGGGCTTCTTCGCCTCGCATCACGTCCGGGACGCCATTGGGATCGATGTACTTGTAACCCGGCGCGACGCGGCAGCGCACGCCCGGGATGCCAGTGTCGACCGGCATCAGGTTATCGTGCAGCGCCGTCAGAGGCCGGTCGGTGGTCAGGTAAGGCGCTTCCTGCCAGCCGTTGCGGCTGCCCACCATGCCGGACATCACGATATCCGCCCGCTCCAGGCCGAGGGTCTGCAGCAGCGCGCGCAGCGACCCGGAAAAATCGCCGTTGACATTCAGGATGCCGGCATCGTCATCGTGCTGCCGCACCAGTTCGCCGCGCGCATCGAGGATATAGCTCCTGCGGTTGCTGGTGCCCCAGTCGATGCCGAGCAAGGTCGTGTTGTGTTCTGTCATGGGTGGAGGTTTCTCAGGCTAAGCGTCAATCTTGTCACGGACGGAAGGCAGCGCTTCATGCCCAGCCGCCATCGACGATGTACTCCTGCGCGGTGCACATCGCCGCATCATCGGAAGCGAGAAAGAGTACCATCCTCGCGACATGCCAGGGCGCGACCCTGCCCTTGAGGCATTGATTCTGGTCGATCAGCTTTTCTCCCTCCTCGTCGACCCACATGGTCAGCTGGCGCTCGGTCATCACCCAGCCGGGAGTGACGGTATTGACCCGGATGTTGTAGGGACCGAGATCGCGGGCGAGGCCGCGCGTGAGTCCGCTGACCGCGGCCTTGGTCGTGGTGTAGACCGGATAACCGCCGTTGGCGATATGCCAGCTGGTGGAACCGAGATTGATGATGGCGCCGCCGCCGCGCCGCTTCATGCCTTCTATTACTGCCTGGCAGGTGAAGAACATCGGCCGCTGGTTGATGGCGATGCGATCGTTCCAGTATTCAAGCGTCACTTCCTCCGGGTTGTGGCGCTGGTCATTGCCGGCATTGTTGACCAGCACGTCAAAGTCGCCGATATCCGCAGCCACGGTACGCATGATTTCCTGCAGTGCGGGAATGTCCCGGATATCGCATTCGCGGAACACCGGCTTTTCATAACCTGCCATTGCCAGCTTCTCGCACAGGGCCAGGCTGGCATCAACCGCGATATCGATGAACGCGACCTTTGCGCCCTGCTCCGCAAAGCCGGTGACGATGCTTTCGCCGATACCGGAACCGCCCCCGGTAATGAAAACCCGCTTGCTCTTGAGACTGCCGAAACGCGCCAGCTCCGCTTGTGCTGCCATGATTTTCTCCTGAACTTTCGATTCGATGACTAATCAATATTGATGCTAAGTCGAAACCCTTCCCACGCAGTTCACAGGTTACCGGTTCACTATTTCACTATTCACTGATTCAAGATTTCTCTCGCTTTCTCTTTCTTTGTCTTGATCTTTTTCTTTTTTCATTTTCACTCAATGTCCTCAACGAGAGCTCTATGACCATGGAGAAACCCAAACGTCGCAGCCGTGCCTGGTTTGAAAAGCAGGATCGCGATGGATTCGTGCATCGAAGCTGGACATCGAAAGCCGGCCATCCCGCGGATGAATTCGATGGCCGTCCGGTTATCGGCATCTGCAACACCTGGTCGGAATTGACGCCTTGCAACAGCCACTTCCGCGAACTCGCCGAATTCGTCAAGCGGGGTGTTCTTGAGGCAGGAGGATTCCCGCTGGAGTTCCCCGTGATGTCACTCGGCGAGACGCAACTGCGCCCGACGGCGATGCTGTTCCGCAACCTCGCAAGCATGGATGTCGAGGAATCCATCCGCGGCAACCCGATCGATGGCGTGGTACTGCTGATGGGCTGCGATAAGACCACCCCGGCACTGATGATGGGCGCCGCGAGCTGCGGTCTGCCGACAATAGGCATCTCCGGCGGCCCCATGCTGAACGGGAAATTCCGCGGCAAGGACATCGGCTCCGGGACCGGTGTCTGGATGATGTCGGAAATGGTGCGCGGCGGCCAGATGACGCAGGAAGAATTCACCGAGGCCGAAGGCTGCATGAACCGCTCGTCCGGCACCTGCATGACCATGGGAACCGCATCCACCATGGCGAGCATGGTCGAAGCCCTTGGCATGTCGCTGCCCGGCAATGCTGCGATACCGGCACCGGACACAAGGCGCAACCGGCTGGCGCAATTGAGCGGACGGCGCATCGTGCAGATGGTCGAGGAAGACCTGACCATGGACAAGATCATGACGCGCGAGGCCTTCGAAAATGCAATCCGCGTCAATGCAGCCATCGGCGGCTCCACCAACGCGGTAATCCATATGCTTGCCATGGCGGGCCGCATGGGCATCGAGCTAACCCTGGAAGACTGGGACCGGATCGGCAGCCAGATGCCGTGCCTGGTCAACCTGCAGCCGTCCGGCCATTACCTGATGGAAGACTTCTACTATGCGGGCGGCGTGCCGGCGGTGATGCGGGAAATACAGCACCTGCTCCACCTGGATGCGCTCACCGTCAACGGCCGGCCCCTCGGCGACAACATCAAGGATGCGCCCTGCTACAACCGCGACGTCATCAAACCCTTCGCCGAGCCGTACAAGGAAGCCGCCGGCATCGCGGTCCTGAAGGGAAACCTCGCGCCCGACGGCGCGGTCATCAAACCCTCGGCGGCATCGCCGCAGCTTTTGAAGCACCGCGGCCGCGCGGTGGTGTTCGAATCGATCGAAGATCTGCATGAACGGCTCGACGACCCGAACCTCGACATCGACGAGACCTGCGTGATGGTGCTGAAGAATTGCGGTCCCTGCGGCTATCCCGGAATGGCCGAGGTCGGCAACATGCCCTTGCCCAGCAAGGTGCTGATGAAGGGCATCAGCGACATGGTGCGCATCTCGGATGCGCGCATGAGCGGCACCGCCTACGGCACCGTGGTGCTGCATACCTCGCCCGAGGCGGCCGTCGGCGGACCGCTGGCGCTGGTGCGCAACGGCGACATGATCGCGCTCGACGTCGGCGAGCGCAGCCTGCACCTGGAGGTCAGCGAGGAAGAACTTGCGCGCCGCCGCGCCGAGTGGGCGGCGCCGGAGCGACCCGTGCGCGGCTACGCGAAATTGTATGTCGACCATGTGCAGCAGGCCCATCTCGGAGCCGATCTCGATTTCCTGGTAGGCCGCAGCGGCGCGCCGGTGCCGCGCGAATCGCATTAACAACGAACATTAACAACGAGCATTAACGACGAAAAGGACAGGAGGCGCATATGAAGACGCCCGAATGCATCTGGGAGGCCCGGGCATTGCTCGGCGAAGGACCGCTATGGTCGGTCAGGGAGCAGGCCCTGTACTGGGTGGACATCCTCAATCATCGCCTGCATCGCTATTCGGCCGGGGAAGGAACACGCACCTGGCAGTTCGATGAGGAAATTTCGGCGATCGCCGAGCGTGCCAATGCCGCCGGCCTCGTAATCACGCGCCGGCACGGCTTCGCCACCTTCGACCCCGCCACCGAGACGCTGGTGCCGGTCGCCAGCGTCGAGGCGGACCTGCCCGGCAACCGATTCAACGACGGCAAATGCGACCGCATGGGCCGTTTCTGGGCTGGCACCATGGATTTCGACGCCGACAAGCCGACCGGTTCGCTCTACCGCCTCGCGCCGGACGGCGGATGCACGCGCATGGATACCGGCTACCTGGTCACCAACGGCCCGGCATGGTCCTCCGACTACAAGACGCTTTATCACAACGACAGCGCGCAGGGCCGCGTCTATGCATTCGACTTTGACATCGAACGCGGCGAGATTTCGAACAAGCGCCTGTTTCTCCAGTTCAGCAAGGAAGACGGGTCGCCGGACGGCATGGCCACCGATGCCGAAGGCGGTCTATGGATCGCCCACTGGGGCGCAAGCAAGCTAACCCGCCATGACGCGCAGGGCAAGGTACTGCAGACCGTAGACCTGCCCTGCAGCCAGATCACCAGCTGCGCATTCGGCGGGCCGTCGCTGCGCACGATGTTCATTACCACCGCCCGCGTCGGCCTGTCGCCGCAGCAACTGGAACAAGAGCCGCTGGCCGGCGGTCTATTCGCGCTCGATCTCGGTATTGCCGGGGTTCCCGCCAATCCATTTCAAGGATGAAGCCCGCTGCCATGAATACTGACACCCTGACGCTCGAATCCGACCAACAACGCCTGCGCCTCGTGCCGGAATACGGCGGCGGCGTGATCGGCTGGGACTGGAAACTCGACGGTCAATGGTCGCCGCTGTTCCGCCCCTGGAATGGCGAATCCGAAGACCGCTATACGTTGTCCTGCTTTCCCCTGGTGCCATGGTCGAACCGCATCACCGGCGGCGGCTTCGAGCATGAAGGCGTATTCCATGCGCTGCGCCTGAACCGGACCGGTGAAAGCTATCCGATCCACGGCGACGGCTGGCTGCAGTCATGGCAGGTGAGCGAGCGCGCGAGTGACAGGATCAAGCTCGCCCTCGAGTCCGACAAGTTCGACGGCAATCCCTATCACTACCGCAGCACCCAGACCTTCCTGCTGCTGCCGGACGGCCTGCAGATCGACCTGACGGTGACTCACCTCGGACCGGGCAGCCTGCCCTACGGCCTGGGTCTGCATCCCTATTTCATGCGCAATGCCCAGACCCGTTTCATGGCCAGGGCCGAGGGCGTCTGGCTGTCGGGCGATGATCCGATTCCGGTCGAGCATGTGACGAATTTCCCGGAGTCCTTCGATTACAACACGCCGGCGCCGCTGGAGGGACCGATGATCGATCACTGCTTCAGTGGCTGGAACGGCAAGGCCGTGATCGAATATCCGGATCGTGCGCTGACATTGACCATGGTCATGCCGGACTGCAATGGCTACAGCCTGATGTACCGGCCGCCCGGCTACGACTTCTTCTGCTTCGAGCCGATCACGCACCCGATCGATGCCTTCCACATGCCGGAACAGCCCGGTCTCGCCATACTGGGGCACGGCGACAGCCTTGCGCTGCGGGCCAAGTTTCTGGTCAGCGGCGCAAACCTAAGCCAGAGCTAGCGCCTGGAACGGCTCATGCTGCGCGCGCATGCAGCGCCGGATAGCCGCTCATCGTGAGCATGGCATGGCGACCGTCGGAATGAAGCCGTGCATGACTGCCGATGGCGAGCGTGGCCTTGTCGCGTATGTGACCGAACGGCAGGCCGGTGAGAATGGGCAACGGCAAGGTCTGGCGCAAATAGGACAGCATTGCGTCAAAATCGTAGCCGTTGTCGTATTCATATAAGCGGTACGCGGAAAAATCCCCGAGCACGATGGCTTTCTGATCCAGCAGGCCGGCATGCGCGAGCTGAAGCAGCATGCGCTCGACGCGATAGGGATGCTCGTTCACGTCTTCAATGAAAAGAATGCCGCCACTGATATGCGGGAGGTACGGCGTACCGACCAGGTGCGTCAGCATGGTGAGATTGCCGCCCCACAGGATGCCGGACACATCCACTGCGGGTTGTTCGGCCGGCGCCAGCGCGACGGAATGCGAGGCACCGCTCACGCACCGCCAGAAGTTGTCGAGGGTGTAGTCGCTGGGGTCTTCACGCGAGAAATCGTCGCAGATCATCGGGCCGGCGTAGCTGATGGTGCCGTCATGGGCAAGCAATGCCATCTGCAGCGCAGTGAAATCGCTGTGGCCGACAAACAGCTTGCCGCTGGCCGACAAGGCGCCGAGATCGAGTCTCGGGAGCAGGCGCGACATGCCGTAACCGCCGCGCAGTGCAAGCACGATGTCGACCTCCGGATCGGCCGCGGCTTGATGCAACTGCGCGATCCGCGCCTCGTCGGTGCCGCCGAAACGCAGGTACTTCGCGTCCGCATCATAGAAATTCCTGACCCTGCAGCCCAGCTTTTCCAGCCGTTCCGTGGCGCGGCCGACGGCCAGAGGATCGGCCGCATAACCGCTGGCCGCCACGATGGCAACCGTAGCGAAGTTTTCGGCGGCGGCCGTTGCGCAGTCTTGGCCGGCCGGCTGTGCTTGTTTCCCCATGCTTCCCTGTTATGAATTTACTTCGGGTCTTTTTCGCTTGCCGCGCCTGGCTGCATTGCCATCATCGCGCGGATCATGCACTGCTGGCCGCCGTAGTCAGTTCGCGCCTGCAGTGCGATGCGATCAGGTTCGCTATCGGCACTTCGAGCTGCGGCGGAATATCGTGGCCCATGCCTTCGATCTCGTGCAGGATCGCATTCGGAATCCAGCGCGCGCTGTCGCGGCCGCAGGCAACCGGCACCAGCGGATCGTCGGTGCCGTGTATGATCAGCGCCGGCGCGCGGATCGTGCGCAGTTGCGCCACCAGGTCGCCGGTCGAGGCCACTGCCATCATCTGGCGCGAGGTGCCGCTGATGCTGGGATTACGGCGTACGCTCTGCATGATGCGCTGGCGCAGGACGGCTTCCGGCGTCGGATAGGCCGGACTGCCCAGTATCTGGAACAGATGCACGTAATATTCAACAACGCTGGCGAAGTCGCGCGGATTGGACGGCGTGGACAGCATCGCGGTGCTCGCCGCCATGCTCGGCCCCGGCAGTCCTGGGCGGCCGCTGGTCGACATGATGGAAGTCAACGTCAGCATGCGTTCCGGATAGCGCGCCGCAATGATCTGCGCAATCATCCCGCCCATCGACGCGCCGACGATATGCGCCTTCTCGATGCCAAGCGCATTCATCAGGCCTATCGTGTCGCGCGCCATGTCATACAGCGTATAGCTGCTGAACATCGGCATGCCGAACAAGGGCTTGAACATGGCCAGGTGCGGATGCGCCTTGCCGAAATGATTCATCTTGGAGGACAGGCCGCTGTCGCGGTTATCGAATCGCACTACGCGGAAGCCCTGCTTCACCAGCGCCTGACAAAATTTTTCAGGCCAGGAGATCAGCTGCAGCCCGAGGCCCGCGATCAGGACTATGGTTTCTCCTTCCGGGTTGCCCTGCACGTCATAGGCCAGCTGAATGCCGTTGGTTTCAATTACAGGCAATGGGACCTCCCTTTTTTACCTTTTGCACCCTTATACCCTGTTCGGGGTCGGCGGTGGCTTGATTGTTGATCCATGTTGACGTTCAGCGTCTTGATCCACCTGCGGCATCGGCATGTACGAAATGCAAACCCGCTCTCCAAGATGCTTGAAGTTAACAGTCATTGCGTACTCAGCAAGCAACGTGCCTGAACAAAATCCCGACGCCATCGTCATGCCCGGGGACGCGGATGTAATTCCGTCTCCACTCGATGGCAAAAACTTCCTGCCGCCTGAAGCAATAAGACAATTTATTGATTTCAAGAAATCTGGCCGGCGCTCGGCCCGATTGTGCTTCCGTTCCATAGCATACACATGCGCCCGTGGCTGCGCAGACCGGCACTCGATCTCAATCGAGCGGCGCATCGCTGCCCGACAATTCGGGCGGCATCGGACTGACTGCGAGCTTGCGCTGCAGCGCCCGCCGGCGCTCGGCGAAGAAGGCGCGCAGCAGGTTTCCGCATTCTTCGGCAAGTACGCCGCCGACAACCTCGGCATGATGGTTCAGGCGTTCCTGTGCAAACAGATCGACGATGGAGCCGCAGGCCCCCGTCTTGGGATCGGGAGCCCCGTACACCACCCGCGCCAGCCGCGCATGCATCATCGCTCCCGAGCACATGGCACACGGCTCCAGCGTGACAAACAGCTCACAGCCGGGCAAACGGTAATTGCCCAGGATGCTGGCTGCCGCGCGCAGGGCCATGATTTCCGCGTGCGCCGTCGGGTCGTGCGTACCAATGGGCTGATTGAATCCGGTAGCGATCACCGCGCCATCCTTGACCACCACGGCGCCGACCGGCACTTCGCCCAGCGCCCAGGCATTGTGCGCCTGGGAGATGGCCTGCTGCATGAAGACCGCATCATCCATCGCTGCCTCAATCCGCCGTGATTTCAGCCCAGCAGTTGGGCGTTTCGTGCAATACCAGCTTCTGCAGGCGCAGCCCGGTGCCGTAATGGTCATGGAATGCGCTCTTGAGAATATCGAAGGCAGTGCGCGCGAGGTTTTCCACCGTGGGAATGCGGTCAATCACCACCGTCTTGTGTCCTGGCAGGCTGGCCAGGAATTCGAGCACGGCGGTATCCTTTTCGTAGGCGAGGAAGGCATGGTCCCAGACATCGACCAGGTGCTGCTTCGCCAGCGTCTTCACGTCGGAAAAGTCCATGATCATGCCGTTGTCGGAACTGCCCTCTTCCTCGATGACCGCACCGACCAGAGTGATTTCCAGCGTATAGCGATGGCCATGCAGGTTGCGGCACTGGCTCTTGTGATCGGGAATACGGTGGCCCGCATCGAATTCGAGTTTTCTTGTAATCGTCAGCATTGGGTTGTTCAGGGTATTTGCAGTAACTTGTGCGTCTGGATGCTCAGCTTCCAGCGCGGATTTCGCTTGCAGGTGTCGATGGCCAGCTGCGTGTTGCGGGCGGCATCGGGCCCGTCCATCGGCTGCAGGTAAAAATGCTCGAAGTCGAGCGATGCATATTCGTCAAGCGGCTGGCCGTTCTGGGGTATGACGACCTTGAGTTCGTTGCCCTTGGTGACCTTCAGCTGCGAACCGAGTTTCGGGCTCACGCAGATCCAGTCCACGCCCGAGGGCACCGGCAGCGTGCCATTGGTTTCGATCGCAATTTCAAAGCCGCGCGCATGCATGGCGTCGAGCAGCGGCGTGTCGAGCTGAAGCAGCGGTTCGCCGCCGGTGAACACGACGAATTTGCTCGCCGCGTAGCTGGACGGCCAGAGCGAGTCTATCGTCCCCGCAAGCGCATCGGAATCATACTTGCCGCCGCGCTCCCCGTTGGTGCCGACGAAGTCGGTATCGCAGAACTTGCACACCGCCTCGGCACGGTCCGCTTCACGACCGGACCAAAGGTTGCAGCCGGAAAAACGGCAGAATACGGCCGGGCGGCCCGCATGGGTGCCTTCGCCCTGCAGCGTATAAAAAATTTCTTTCACACTGTACGTCAAAATGCGTTCCTAGAGAAAATCGATGGGACGTGCCGCACCGCCCCGATATACCGCTGCGCCGCTAGGCTGCCCGGCCGCTCTAACGCAAGACCACGGTGACAAGGTGTCATGATCTCATGGCGAAATAGCGTAACGGAGACGTGACGGCGGCTGACGCTCGTCGAGTCCGGCAGGCGGAATGGCAAAAAGGGAAATTGTCCGTGAATTTCGGGTCAGACCGCTATTTTCGCATGAACGGAGAAATCGCCCGGCATTGTGCGCATATAACAGGAATATGCGGCGATCCGAGCAATGGGCGGCAGGCATGCGCTGGGAGAGCGTCCGCTAAGGTGCCAACGGCTGACGTTTGCAACCTTGCAACGACGGTGAAAGGAAGGGCCGGCAAGTATCTAGCCCTGAAATACGACGTGCATGCGTGGTCAGTGTGATACGCCCTCTCGCCGAACGACCTTCAGTGCGGTGAGCACCAGTATCTTCAGGTCGAAGGCAGGCGAATGCCGCTGCAGGTATTCCACGTCCAGCCTGACCTTTTCGGCAATGCTCAGCTCGTCCCTTCCGTTCACCTGCGCCCAGCCGGTGAGGCCGGGCTTCAGTTCGTGCACCCCATGCCGGGTGCGCAGCGCGATCAGGTCGGTCTGGTTGTACAGCGCAGGACGCGGTCCGACAAAGCTCATATCTCCCTTGAGGATGCTCCACAACTGGGGCAATTCATCCAGGCTGCTGCGGCGCAGGAAACCGCCGAGCGGCGTCAGGTAGAGCGCGGGATCGTTCAGCAGATGGGTGGCCAGCACCGGGGTATCGGCCCGCATGGTGCGAAACTTAGGCATGCGGAACACGTGATTGCCGGAGCCGATGCGGTCGGACCAGTAGAACACCGGTCCGCCAGAAGACAGCCACACCATGACGGCGAGCACGAGAAATGGAATCAGCAACGCCAGCATTAGCAACAATGCAAGGGAGAAGTCGACAAGTCGTTTCATGTGCAAATCATCGCTAGGTTCATCGTTGAGGGCCAATCACGGATCTCGGCGAGGGTGATAGGCATGGCATGGGTATTAATGCCGCGCCTGTTCGACCGCCTTGACGACGGCTTCGACCACGCGGTCCTGGTCCCGGTCCGACAGGTAGGGTCCCATCGGCAGGCTAAGTACCCGTTCGGACATCGCTTCGGCGACCGGGAATCGCGGACTGGTATTGAAGCTGGCATAGGCAACCTGCATCGGTATCGGCACCGGGTAATGAATCGCAGTGGGAACACCGGCCTGCTTCAGCACCTCCTGGACCACCGGGCGGTTGTCCACAGCGATGGTGTACTGGCCAAAGACACCGGTGCGATCCTGGCGCTGGGCGATCGCTTGCACCTTGTCCTTGAGCAGGGTGTTGTAGCGGGCGCCGATGCGGATGCGCTGCTCGATTTCCCAGTCGAAGTAATCGAACTTGGCAAGCACGATCGCGCACTGCAGCGTGTCCATGCGGCCGCCGACCCCGACACGGGTGTGCACGTAGCGCTGCGACTGTCCGTGAATGCGTATTTCCCGCATCGCCTTGGCGAGGTCGGGATCGCTCGTAAAGACGGCGCCGCCGTCGCCGTAGCATCCCAGTGGCTTGCTCGGAAAAAAGCTGGTGCAGCCGATGGTGGAGAGGTTGCAGCTGCGGCGGCCCTTGTAGGTCGCGCCGAGGCTTTGCGCGGCATCCTCGATCACGACCAGTCCATGGCGCCGGGCGATGGCATTGATCTCGTCCATGTCGGCGGCCTGGCCGTAAAGCGATACCGGAATGATGGCGCGGGTTCTCGGGGTGATGCAGTCTTCGATCCGAGCCGCACTGATCAGGCAGGTATCGGGCTCGATGTCGGCGAAGACCGGGATTGCGCCCAGCATCACGATCACCTCCGCCGTCGCCACGAAGGAGAACGGCGTGGTGATGATTTCATCGCCCGGCCGGACGCCGATCGCCATCAGCGCGATCAGCAGGGCTTCGGTGCCCGACGAGACGGAGATGCAGTGTCTCGCGCCGGTAAAGGCGGCAAGCCTCTGCTCAAGCTCCTCGACTTCCGGCCCCATGATGTAATGGCCATGGTCCAGCACCGTCTGGATACGGGCAGCGATATCGCTGCGCATTTCCCGGTACTGGGCCTTCAGATCGGTAAACTCCAGTACCGCCGGGGAAGAGCCTGCGGCAGCCATGGCGGCGAAGTTGGGTGCAAGTGATGTGGATGGAGACTCAGCGTGGCTCGGATAGGACACAGACATCCTCCTTCAAAATATAAAGGTCCCCGGTATGGGGACAGGTGGTTTCGCCGCTGCCCTTGAGCGGCAGGTCGAGTCGTTCGCCATGCCGGCTCATCCAGCCGATATGGCGGGCGGGCACGCCCGCGACCAGCGCGAAATCGGGCACGTCGCGATTGACCACCGCGCCGGCGGCGACGAACGCATAGGCGCCGATGGTGCTGCCGCAGACGACGGTAGTGTTGGCGCCGAGCGTCGCGCCGCGCCGGATCAGCGTGCGCCGGTATTCGTGCTTGCGGCTGACGGCGGAACGCGGATTGTAGACATTGGTAAAGACCATGCTGGGACCGCAGAACACGTCGTCCTCTATCCTTACCGCGTCATAAACCGACACATTGTTCTGGATCTTGACGTTGTCGCCGATTTCGACATCGCCGGCGACGAACACGTTTTGTCCCAGCGAACAGTCTCGCCCGATGCGAGCCCCGGCGCAGACATGACTGAAATGCCAGACGCGCGTGCCTTCCCCCAGCACGGCGCCGTTATCGACAATCGCGCTGCCATGTATCGCGGCCGCCATGTCAGTACTCCAGCGGCAAGGCGACACGCCTGCCGTCGCGCGCCGACAGGTAGGTCGCGATCAGCACTTCCAGCGTTTTCAATCCTTCGCGGCCGTCGGTCTGGGCTTCTTCCTCGCCGCGCAAGGTGCCGATCACGTTATCGTAATACTGGGCGTGTCCGAATCCGTAGACGGAACCGGTCTGGTAACTGGCGGCCTTGACCTCCTCGTCCGCTTCGGCTCGATCCGAAAATTCCCAGTGCAGCACTTCGTTGAGCGCGACGCCGCCGATGCGTACCGTCCCCTTGTCGCCCAGCACCGTGATGCTGCCCTCCATGTTCTTCGGATAGGTCAGCATCGTGACATTCACCGAACCGAGCGCGCCGTTACGCCAGCGCAGGCACATGACCCCACTGTCCTCGACTTCGATGTTGCGCGCCTGGGTGGCGGTGTAGGCGTGCAGGCTTTCCACCGGCCCGACCAGCCATTCCAGAAGGTCGACGTAGTGGCTGGCCTGGTTCATGAAAGCGCCGCCGTCGTATTCCCAGGTACCGCGCCACCTGGCGCTATCGTAGTATTCCTGCGGCCGGGACCAGAAGACATTCACGTTAACCATGTGCACCCGGCCGAAGCGTCCCTCGTTCAAGGCCTTCTTCAACAGCTGCAGTGTTGCATTGCGTCGATTCTGCTTGACGACGAAGAGCTTCACGCGAGCGTCATCGCAAGCGGCGACCATGCGTTTTCCATCCTCCCAGCGGGTTGCCATCGGCTTTTCCGTGATGACATGGCGGCCGGCGGCCGCCACCGCAATCGCCTGGCTGGAATGCAGGCCGGACGGCGTGGTGAGGATCACCGCATCGGCGGCGCAGTCGGACAACAGGCCCGACAGGCTGCGATACGGCTTGGCCCGGGTCAGTTCCACCGCGTCTTCCAGCGCCCGGCCGTCGGTATCGCAGACACCGACCAGTTCGCACCTGTCGGCATGCTGCTGCAAGGCGCTGAAATGGTTTCTGGCAATGCGCCCGCAACCCACCAGCGCGAAGCGCAGCTTGTCCCTGCCGCGAAGGGTTGCGGTTGATGAAAAATTGTCCATAGGCCCCTCCTTACGATTTGACGACGTTGCCACGAGCGCCGGAATACACGCCGCGGGTATCGACGATGACCTTCGCATGCTTGCCGATGAATTCGTAATCGAAGGCATCATGATTGGTGGCGAGCAGCAGCAGGTCCTGCCGAGCAATGCTGTCCGCCGTCAGCGGCGTGCTTTGCAGGTCGAAGCGATGTTCCCGCATCTTGGGAAAGACCGGCACATGCGGATCGGAATAAGACACCTCCACGCCCTTCTCGCGCAGCATTTCCATCAGCCGCACCGAGGGCGATTCGCGCATGTCGTCCACATTCTTCTTGTAGGTGATGCCGAGCACCATGATCCGGCTTCCCTTGAGCGCGAGGCCCCTCTCGTTGAGCGTATCGACGACCTTCCCGATCACCCAGCCCGGCATGTCGTCGTTGATCTCGCCGGCCAGCTCGATGAACCGCGTATGCAAGCCGTACTGGCGAGCCTTCCACGTCAGGTAGAACGGATCGATGGGGATGCAGTGGCCGCCCAGCCCGGGTCCTGGAAAGTACGGCGTGAAGCCGAATGGCTTGGTGGCGGCGGCGTGGATGACTTCATAGATATCGATCCCCATGCGGTCGGCGATGATCTTCATCTCGTTGACAAGTCCGATATTGACTGCGCGATGTATGTTTTCCAGCAGCTTGGTCAGTTCGGCGGCGCGGGTCGAGCTGACCGGGACCACGCGGTCGACGGCCGCACCGTAGAGCGCCAGGCCCGCTTCGCGGCAGGCCGGCGTCGAACCGCCCACTATCTTCGGAATCGAACGGGTCTTGAACTGGGCATTGCCCGGATCTTCCCGTTCCGGGGAAAACACCAGGAAGACATCCCTTCCGACTTCGAAACCGCGCTCTTCCAGCCGCGGCCTGAGTTCCTCCTCCGTCGTGCCGGGATAGGTCGTGCTTTCGAGCGATAGTACCTGCCCGGGACGCATGGCCGGCACCAGCGCATCGGCAGTGCCGAGAATGAAGCTCAGGTCCGGCTCGCGATAGCCATTGAGCGGCGTCGGCACGCAGATGATCAAGGCATCCGCTTCGGCAGCGCGGGAGAAATTGCTGGTGGCCTGGAAGCCACGAGCGACGGCCTCACCGACGGACTGCGCCTCGATATGCTCGATATAGCTTTCACCGCGATTCAGCTTGGCGACCTTGTCGGCATCGATATCGAAGCCGATCACCTTGAAGCCCGCATAGGTATAGCGCAGCATCAGCGGCAGGCCGACATAGCCGAGCCCGACGATGCCGATCACGGCGGTGCGGCTCTCCACCTTGCGCAGCAGTCGCTGCAAGGCGCCGGTTTCCGGCAGTGTGGCAAGATTAAGCGTGGCGCGAAGTCCGGCGCTCTCGGCGACTTCTCCGGGCAATGTGGATTCGAGCTGCAGCGTTTCGTCTTTCATTTGATGGCCTTTCTCGGGTGGTATATGGCGGCTTGGCGGTTTGCCAGCGCCAGTGGAATCGCGGACAGGTCGGAAGTAACGCCATTGGCAACTTCCGCGTCCGCTGTTTTATCTCGGGCTTGGGTAGTCATGCTGTGCGGCGTATAACCGCGCACCAGCTTCTGGACCAGGAACAGAATCATGTTGCGGTCGTTGCTGCTGCAGGCCAGGAGCAGATACGCCAGTTGCTGGCGCAGCTGCTCGGGTTCGACCGTGTATTCGGAGGTAGTCATGATGCGCGGATGACGGCTCGGCACCGCATCGTTTCCCGCGAACAGTTCTTCGTAAAGCTTTTCGCCGGGACGAAGTCCGACGAAGCGGATCTCGATATCCCCATCCGGGTTCGACGGGCTCTTTTCGCTCAGGCCGCACATGGCGATCAAGGTGCGCGCGAGGTCCGCGATTCTGACCTGCTCGCCCATGTCCATGACGAACACGTCGCCGCCGGTGGCCATCGCGCCGGCCTGCATCACCAGCTGCGCGGCTTCGGGAATCGACATGAAGTAACGAACCACATCCGGATGCGTGATCGTGATCGGTCCACCTTGGGCGATCTGCTTCTTGAACAGCGGGATCACCGAACCGGAAGAGCCCAGCACGTTGCCGAAGCGGACCATGCAGTAGGTGGTGCGACTGCCGGACCGCATTGCGGCCGCCTGGAAAATCAGTTCGGCGATGCGCTTGCTTGCACCCATGATGCTGGTGGGGCGTACCGCCTTGTCGGTCGAGATCAGCACGCAGGTCTTTACATGGAACCTGGATGCGGCATCGGCAACCACCTGGGCGCCAAGCACATTGGCGCGCACGCCCTCGGCCACATTGCTCTCCACCAGCGGCACATGCTTGTAGGCGGCGGCATGGTAGATGGTGTCGATCGCGTTGTCGCGCAGGATGCGCTCGACGACATCGCTGTCACAGACCGTGCCCAGGTGGCAGCGGATCAGTTTTCCCGGATAGCGCCCCGCGAGTTCCTGCTCGATCGCATACAGCGCATACTCGCTATGGTCGAGCATGTGCAGCTCGCTCGGGCCGACGCTCATGATCTGGCGGCACAGTTCGCTGCCGATCGAGCCGCCGGCGCCGGTCACCAGCACGTTTTGCCCGCGCACGCATTTCGCGAACAGATCGGGTTGAGGACGGATGGGCGGACGGCCCAGCAGATCCTCGATCTTGACATCGCGGATCGAGTGGGTCGTGATTCCGACATCGGCCAGTTCCAGCATGCTGTAGAGAGTCTTGACCGGCACGTTGCACTGGCGCGTACGGTACAAGATGTCGCGCCGCTGATCCGATGTGGCGGAGGGAATCGCGATCACCACCATGTCGATGCCGCGCCGATCGACGACCTCGGCAATTCTGCTGGAATGGAACACGGTCAATCCCGCGACGTTGCGACGATCCAATCCTGCCATGTCATCGAAAAAGCATAGCGGCCGGTACTTGCCGCTGCGGCGCATCGCCAATGCCAGCTTGACGCCGGCAGTACCCGCACCGTAAATCGCGACGGTGCAGCTAGAATCTTTTGGCTGCAGCGCGCCTCCCTCGCACAGCAGCAGGCGTGCGCTCATGCGCGACAGCGCCACATAGGACAAGGCGATGAACCAGTAAATGACGAGCGCGGTGTGCGGAATTCCATGATAGGAGAAATAAGCGGCCGCGGCATAGAACGCGAGGATGACAGCGCCGAGACCCATCCCGGCGCCGACCAGCAGGCGGAAATCGATGAAGCGGATGACGGCGTCATACAGGCCTGCGATGCGAAAGGCGAGCATGGAGGCCAAGGCGATCACTGTGGATGTGGTCCAGCCACCGAGCAGAAAGTCCGTCGGTCCGACACGCAGCAGCATCGCCAGCTGAAAGCAGCAAGGCAGCGCGAGGATATCAGCCCCCAGCATCGTAATAACCTTGGCGGTGCGGCGAAGGGAAAGCAGTTCTCTGCGAAGAAGATGCGTCGACGGCAGCTTGTAATTCATAGGCTCTCCATATCGTTGAGCATGCAGCGGGTGTAATGACTTGATTAAATGCTGCAGCTTGTCGCAGCTCGACCGGCCTAGAGCAGTCTAGACGTTAAAGTTAAATTAAAAAATTACCGATTTTCGATCTGTATGCATGTTTAACATGCGCTTGCCTTAAGACTTTCGATGTACAGTTCTTAATGTGGAAGCGGGTAACCGCGCATATGATTTAATCGCGCGATATGCAATCTGTGACATTCGCTCGGTATTGCGCATTAAGGTCGAGCCACGTAATTAACGCAGCATGCCGTGCTGCTTCATTTCATGGACCAGCTCGCCTATCCCCTGCTCGAAATTTCGAGGCACATACTTGAACTCGTCGACAAAGGGAAGCAGATCGACATCCTTGTTCTCCTGGAAGCGCAGCACCTGCTCCTGCGAGATCGGGCTCAGGCGCAGGCGCCCCAGCAAGCGCACGGCCAGGCTGATCAAGCGTGCCGGCACGGGAAGGAATAGCGTTTTCTTTCCGATGCTGTCGGCCGCGCACCGGATCAACTCGCGATTGGAATAGGCCCGGCCGCCCGCTACGTCATAGATCCTGTTGTAGCAGCGCTCATTGAGCAGCGCGATCTCGTAGGCCTTCACCAGGTCGTGGATGAAGACTGGCTGTATCAGGCTGTCTCCATCGCCGATCAGTGGAAACACGCGCAGCCGGTCGACCGCACGCACCAGCCGCGAGATATTGCGGTCATCCTTGTGCCCGTAGATCATGGTCGGGCGAATGATGGTCCAGTGGCTATGGAAATGCTGTCGTATGTAGTCTTCCGCCAGCCGCTTGCGCTGCGCGCTTTCAGACGGAAGGCGCGTATAGATGCCAGTCGAGCCGGTGAAGACAATGTGACGCGGCGGTGCCTTGCATTGCGCCATCGCCTCATTGATCGCCTGCGCAAACCAGATATAGCCGGCATTGATCACTGCATCGCAGCCATCGAGCGCAGCGCAGAGCGCATTCGTATTGCCGATATCCCGGACTACCCGTACCTCGATCTTGTGCGGCTCTTCCTTAGGCGTATCTTCCTTAGGCGGATCTGCCGTGTGCGTCTCGTTCTTGTCTCGACCAACGCAGGCAGCGAAGTCACGCTTGTCCGCGCGGCGCACGATGGCCACGATGGAATGCCGGCTGCACAATCGTTGAACCAGCCTGTAGCCGAGCTCTCCCGATGCTCCGATGATGGCGATGCGCGACATGCCCTGCCCTCCCCGACTCATGCGCATGCCTGCAGCAAGCGCTGCGCCAGCATTGGATAACTGTGATTGCGCAGTACGAACTCCCGGCCGCGCTGCCCCATCACCCTGCGCTCCCCCTCGCTCAAAGCAAGCAGTCGCTGCAGGCCGGCGGCGACCGCGTCCGCATCGGCCGGCGTGACGGTAAGCCCGCATCCCGCCTCGGCGACGGCATCATTGCCGGCTTCGACGGCATGCAGAACCGGCGTGCCGGCCATCATGTAATCCATCAGCTTGTTGGGTGCGATGCCGAAACGGTACAAGGGTTGCTTCTGCCAGCCGATGTAGGCAACATCGAACCATTGCAGCAGGGCTGGAATCTGGTCCTTTGGAATGGGATCGAAAAAATGCACATGGTGCAAGCCCTCCGCCGCGACGCGCTGCTGTAGCGTCTTTTTATGAGCCCCGTTGCCGACCACCACGAAAGCGATCTCGCGTTTCCGCATGCGCCTTGCCGCGCTCAGCAGCGTATCCATTTCATTAGGAATACCGAGCGCGCCCGCGTAGCCGACAATCTGGAACCCGCGCAGGCGCAACCCTCCCAGGAATCGGTGCATTGCCTCGGGCAGCGCCGCCCAAGGCTCCTTCCAATCTCCCGGCACCACTCCATTGGGAATGACCATCCAGCGCTCTTCGCCGACGCCGCGCGCGCGCATGTACTCATGCACGCAAGGCAGCAGCGAAACCACCTTGTGCGCGCGCCGGCAGCCAAAGGATTCGGCATGGTCCAGCAGGCGGATCAGCGGATGCCTTTGCGGAATGGCGCCGAGTTCGATCAGGCTCAGGGGCCAGAGGTCGCGGATCTCGAAGACGAAGCGTGCATTCGCCAGCCTGGCGATACGCGAAGCGCCGTAGACGCCGAGCGGGTGCGGCGACGATGCCAGGACGACATCGGGCCGCTGCTCGCGGGCGATCGCTGCCGCATTGCGCCACAAGTCGCCGGCAAAGCCGAACATGTTCAGCAGACGCCGGACGCCATTGCCGGGATAGGCGCAGCCCGCGAGCCACAGGTGCGGTACGCCGCAGTGCTCGCTCCAGGCCGGGCCGGGACGCTCGGGCTGGCTGGTGCGCAGGTGCGAAAAGCGGGAGGCAACGATCAATACCTCGTGTCCGAGCGCCTGCAGTTCCCTCGCCATGTAGAAGTGGCGATAACCCATGCCCAGCACCGAAGATCCGGAATAGTGATTGACGATCAGAATACGCATGCCTGTCTCCTCATTCTCCAGCAACGCCGACGAGCGACGGCAGGAACATCAGATTGGAAAGCGATTTCACCATCGGTGGCGACGACGGCGAAAAAGCCGGGTAATGCTGCGCGATGAAATCACCGCCGTGTTTGTCCGTCTGCCCGGGCTGCGCGGTCATCTGGTACAGGCGGCGCCCGAGCTGTCTGATGATGGCCTGCTCTCGGCCCCATGCCGCGTACCCTCCCGTGACAAAGGACTCGCTCAGTCCGAACGGTGGCGTTCCTTCATTGCAATTGCCCGCGGTCGCGTACCCGACGCGGTACCAGCCATTGGCGCCGCTGAGATAATTCCTGAACAGCGGCTGCTTGACATCGGCGTTCCAGGACAACGCGACCAGCGCATTGGCAAACCGAACGACCAGGTCATCCGGCGGCAATTCCTTAGGTGTCAGATTAAAAACATTAGTCACGACCGTGCGGTTGCGTTCCAGCGCATCGAGAACCGGGACCAGTCGACGCCCATGGCTCAGATCCCAGCCGACCTCGGGCCGCCTGGGGATGGATGCGGCATCGATACGCTGCAAGGGGGCCGGATTCGGTGCCGCTCCCGCGGTGCGCAATTTATCCTTGTCGGGACAGAGCAGCGGCTTTTCCATCCCTTCATACCCCGCGTAGCGATGATCCCGGAATAGCCGCCAGTAGCCGCGATCGAGTTCGGCGATCTTCAATTCACCGCCTTGGGCATGATGTACGGTCCGGTATGTCAGGCGAGCGTTAAACGCTTTCAGCAGCACGCGCAGATGCCTGGCCATTGCTTCCAGTTCATCATGGCTTGGCCGTTGCGGTTGCGCTTCGTTGTGCTTTTCTTGTTCGCCTTGTTTTCCCTGCCTTCCATATTGTCCATGCCCGCCATCCAGCATGCCGGCCCATTCCGCATAGATGCCGATCATCCATAGCGGCTTGTCGGTAAACAGCAGGCCGGTCGATCCCGACTTCACATCGTCCGCGCTTGCGCCGGCCGCATCCGCCAGCCTGTCAATCGCCTTGCGGTTACCCCAGCGCTGCATGTGCTCGGCTATGACGCTTGACGTTGTCCGGATGAATATTCTGGCTTCTTCATCCAGGGGTTGCCGTGCCGTCGCGAGCGCATTGGCGATGGAGGAAGTCAGTCCCAGGAATTGCACGCTGACCAACTGCACCTCCTGTCCGAGCAAGCCGGCGTGGCCCTTGCATATGCGCCCCCCCGTGCAGACCCAGCGCCGCCCCGGAGAGAGCCAGCTCCCGGCCTCAAGCGACTGATAAGCCGGCCCTAGCGCAGAGGCCATCTCCTTCAGCCGGCCAATGCGTTGGCAGCGGCGCGCCAGCGCGGCGAGATTGTGCAGATAAGTTTGCATGTCATACAGCACATAGACGTCACCTTCGCGCCTGAGCCTGTCATCCAGGCTTTTTCGGACCCAGTTGCGGATGCTGCGGTCCCACAGCGTCCAGCTTTGCCGCTCGATTTCTCCGCCGCAGACGAAACGGTCGCCAGCCTTGCGCTGCAGGTATTTGGCATGCTCTTGCTGTGATGCATGTGCCGGCTCGGCCGCGACACCGATGAATACAAGCAGCATGAGCCGGCGCGGTGCATGACCGATCAGCCGCCACATGCGGGCAGCGGCAAACCGGACAGGCGGTAGAGTCCGTTGTGATTCCTGATGCATGCAAGCTCCTTTCATGCGAGCGCTGCATAAAAATCCACCAGCTTCCTTTCCTCGTTGACCCAGTTGTACCGGGTCCGCACCAGTTCGCGTCCGCTCTCTCCCATGCGCCGGGCAATCTCGGAATTGGAGACGAGAAAATCGATCGCATTCGCTATGGCGCGGGGATTGCCGGGGTCCACGCAGATTCCGCAAGCGTTGTCCTCGATGATGGCGCGCCAGAGCGGAAAGTCGGAAGCAATCACTGGCAGCCCCGCCGACATGTATTCAAACATTTTGTTGGGCTGGGAATCGATATGGTTGGGCGCGGGCCGCAAGGTGACCAGCCCTGCCATAGAGCCTTGCATCACCCGTGCCACTCCAGCCCGGTCGAGATAGCCATGTTCCTTTATCCGTGCCCATCCCGGCTCGCCGAGCAGCTCTTCACGCAACAATGGCGGGTTGAAAGCACCGACCAGCTCAATGCGCGTATCCGAACGAAGAAATGCGGCGGCGCGGACCATCTCCCGCACGCCACGTATTTCCGTCAAGCCTCCGACATAACAGACCTGCCTGCCTTGGCCGCCCTGGATTTCGCTTGCGGCGGCGATCCCCAGTTCGCCGGCGATCGGAAAATTATTGATGTCGACGCTGCGGCATTTCAGTGCAAGGAACTTGTCCCGGATGCTGGGCGTAGCCGCCACGATGCCGTCGAAACGGCGGGAGGCGAATGCTTCGTAGGCCGCAAGTACGCCCGACAGCGCACGCGACGAGACTGGACCGAGATAAGGCTTGCCGAGCAATTGCTTGGGCAGGTCCTCGTGGGCGTCGAAGATCACCGTCTTTCCGCTCCGCTTGAGCCGCAGTCCGTACGGAATCAGCTCCGGATCATGGAGGTGGTAAATACCGGCGTCCAGCGCGAGCGCTTTCGTGTAGACCCTGCGGGTGCTTTCGAGCATGCGGTCGATCCGCCCCTGGGACGGCCCGACATCGATGATCTCCACGCCATCCCTGCGCTCGTCGCCCTTGCCGTCGGCAACGACCAGCGTGACCTTATATCCCAGCGCTGCCAGGCTGCGGCACTGCTTGACGAAGACGCGGGTATCGTAGCGAGGATGCGCGCTGGTGAGATGGACGACGTGCATGCAAGGGCTCCTTGTTGATGAGGCAGGCAAGTACGAGAAGATTCAGGTACAGGCCGTGCGTGAAGAATGCGGTCAGCAGATCCGATGAGGTAAGCAAAGCGAACAAGGGAACGACGACGGCTGCCGTCATCAGAGCCTGCTTTCCTGAACGCCGCGCGCACCCGTCGACGTAGCAAAAGACGGCGGCGATGACTGCTGCATACAGCAGGACGCCGGCAAAGCCTGCCTGCATGTAGCCGCTGCCGAACCATCCGGTGTTGGCACCCATGCTTTCGCTGTCGAAGTATTCGCGGCCGATCAGGTGCGTCACCGGCAGGTCGTAGGGATAGTTGGCGAGGCCCAGCGTAAGCTTGCTGTTGGAAAACCAGACCCATTCATTTCTGGAAAAGAAGTCGTAGTACATGAAGTTGAGTTGTGCCGGCAGGAAGAACACCCTGCGCATCACAAGTTTTCCGGTCCAGCCGTACACTTCGTCGTCATAGTGGCGCGCCATCCAGAAGTCGGCGAGCGACAGTCCAAGCAATGCGACGACGGCCACGCCAAGCAGGAGCGCAAGCTGCTTCCTGGACGAGGCGAGATAAACGCCGAGTACCAGCAACGGGTAGAACAACGGCGACTTGTGCGCGGTCAGTCCGAAGATCAGCACCGAGCACAGCGCAAAGACCAGTGCGGCAAAAACCTGTCTGTGCAGGATCGAAAGCACCAGCGCTGTCGGCACCACGACCTTGCTGACCAAGGGGGATAGATAGTCGAAGAACGAAGGCAGATTACCGGCGGCATCGGCGCGCAAATCATAGACACGGGTCATATCGAAGTTGAGATAGCGGCCGCCCCCCATGGCCAGAATGGCCGCGATGTACAGCAACGCGACAGCCAGGAAGGCCCGGCGCAATCCGTGCGGCGACATGCGAAGCCAGGCGGGCGGCCCCAGTGTCATCAAGGGACGCAAGCAGATGCTAAGAACATAGCCGACCGCGACCTGCGCGACGTACTCACCCGGTTGATCTTCCGCATGGAACAGTACCAGCATGGGAATCAGGACGATGCACAGCACCAGGTGGTAGAACAGCGTACTTGCGCGGTCCGACCGCAATGGCGTCAGTATCGACAGCGCGGCGGTGAGTCCGAGAGCGGTCAACCACTTGTCGTCATTGGGCGTGTAATGGAAACCTTCCGATGCGTAGATAACCGAAACGGAATTCTCATATCCATGCGCGAGCAGCAGGAACGCAAGGAGGTGCAGGCCCAGTACCGCAATGCGTATGCCACCGTTCCTCGCATGGCTGCTCATTCAAGCTCTCCGGCGTACCGGGTCGCGGCCTCTTGCCCATGCTTCATTTCCAGTTCGAGGAATTCGTCAACCAGCATGCCGATCGGGGAATAACCGCTGCGCTGCAGCCGGACGACCTTCTGGCTCGGCAAGTGGGAAATCAGATAGCTGTTGGTGATCTTCCTCGGTACGACCACATGCCGCAATGCCTTGAGATGATGCTTGGCTTCGACCGGCAACTGCTTCAGCACCGCCCGTCCGAGTCTGCCGATGAAGCCGATATCGCTTGAATTGTGAAGCGCTTCCCCAATGTCGCGGCGCGTCGCATCCGCGTATGCCGCCCTTACCTGCTCCAGGTACCAGCGCCTGCCGTGCCGCAAGCGCAGCGGGACGCCCTGCCAGAATGCCATGAAGTCCACATCCCATAGCGGAAGCCACCAGTCGAATCCAAAGAATTCATAAACCCGCACCGAATTGACGATGTATTTGGCCTGCCTTTCCTGCCAGTCCCATTTCTCGAACGCGTCGGCAAACTGCTCATGATCGGCGACGCTGTTCACCTCGGCGCGATCAAGCACGCGATCGCGCCAGAATCGCATTCTTGCGTTTTCGGGCATGTCGGATCCGCTGACGACGTAGTGGCGCTCCAGGATACGCCTGACGAGAAGCGCGGTATCGACCGGCTGGCTGGAAAAGGCATCGACCGGGATATGGCTGCCGGCGACGAAATCTCCGCTATGCCCGGGCACGAACACGCAATCCGGCTCGGCGATGCCGCGCTGCTTGAGCGCACGCACCGCGATCCAGTCCTGCACATGCGGCAGGCTGCTCCAGCCGGAGGCCCAGCGCTGGAAACGACGGCGTTCCTCGGTATGCCAGGCTGAGCACCAGTCCTGTTCGCTGTACTCGACGAAATGCCAGGGCAACCCGAGCTCCTCCGCGACGCGCCGGCTGTATCCGGATTCCTTGTTGCCCTGGATACCGTAGGTAAATGTGAGCACCTTCGGATAACGGCGCTTCGCCAGCATCAATGCAATGAAGCGGGAATCGTAACCGCCGCTCAGCGGGATCACGATCTGCCGGCCGCCGGCGTATTGAATCAACCGGTCGACTGCGGCGATGGCGATGCCGTTCATCGTTCGGCTCAATTCGTCGTCTGTGCAAGCCGCCGGCTTCCCGTGCAGGAAGCGGTAGTACCGGCAGGTATTCACTTCCATTTCCAGTCGCGGCCCTTGTCCAGCCCGGATCGACACCTGGAGCAATTCACCGGCCTGCAACTGCTTGACACGCGGGTACAGCGTGTCACGGCCGGTCACGTAACCCGCAAGCCGGAACTCCTCGTGTGCGACCGCATCCATCTCGCTATCGCCGATGGCTTGCCGTACCCATTCCGCATCATCGCCGAGATAGACCTTCCCCTTGTCCTCGGCATAAAACAGCGGAATGCTGCGGACATGATCGACCGCTGCGCTCACCCGGTCTGCATGCACATGGATAAGCGCATGGAAGCCGTTGAGCCGCTGCAGCAATCCGGCCCACTCCAAAGGGCCGGCATCGGGCCCCGGCATGAGCCTTGCAAACTCCGACGCGCTGCTGCACATGCGATCCCGGTGGAACGCGGTACCGCGACTATGCATTCCATGTTCGGCATCGAACTGCCACTGACTTGCAGACAAATGAACAACAACATCCTTCATCGCAATGCACTCCTGATCAGACATCCGTAGCGAACAGCCGCCATCAGTACGACCGCAGCAACCGCGGGCAGCCATGCCGCGCCCGGGTCATTCCGTACGAGAACCAACATGAGAGGGGAATTCAGCAGCAAGCTCCAGCCGAGTGCAGTTGCTCCAGAATCCAGGATCACACGCCCCGGGCTGCCGGATTCCCGCAGAATCCACAGCAGCTGGACGCTCCAGCAGACTGCGCTTGCAAGTGCGAACAGCACGATGGCGAGGGTTGCATCCTTCTGCCATGCGCCATAGGCAATTGCCGAGGCGCGCATGCCCAGCAACAGCAACTGGAAATTCAGGCCGGCGACCTGGCGGCCGAGCACATCGAAGGCGGCCGACAGAGGCGAGGTCACGAATACCAGGTAGAGCCAGGGCGATAGCCATTGCGCGATGACGCCCGCCTCGCGCCATTCCTCACCGAATATCCATGCAAACAGTTGCGGGCCGGCCAGCGCCAGCGTGAGAGCTGGAGGCATTCCGATCTGCGCCAGCCGGCCATGCACATCCGCTACCCGCGTACCGAAGCGCCCGTCTCGCCATGCCTGTGCAGCGCCCGACAGGAATACGTTGGCGACGGATTTTCCCAGTACCAGCATCGGCATGGACAGCACGCGATTGGCGAGGCTGTACATACCCGCCACGATCGGATCGAACAGTGCTGCGAACAGCAGGGGCGGAAGCTGCGAACCGATGGTGTTGAACAATGCGGCCCACGATGCAACCATAGGAAAACGACGATACCGGCGCGCGACGGCGGCAATGTCCTTCCGTCGAATTGACGCAAGCAGTCCAAGCCGCGGACGGACGGTGCGCCAGCCGAGCGAGCCGAGACCCATTCCGCCGCCGGCGGTCTGTCCTATCAGCAGCGCGCCTGGACCCAGCATCGATGCACCGGCCTGGATCGCCGCGCAGGTCAGTGACTGGCTGAGCCTGGTTGCCGCCAGCGCGCCGAATTCGCGCGTCCGTACCGCCCATGATTGCAATATGTTGTATCCGCCTGCCAGCAAGCCGCCGAGCGGCACCAGGTAGAAATATGTGGCCAGTTCCGGCGCGTTCAGCAGGCGCGCAAGATCTTCGCCGAACCACAGCAACGGCACCGCAACCAGCACCGCCATCAGCAGCGAGAGCCCCAGGCTCAGCAGCAATAGCGCACCGGCCTCGCGATCGTCTTCGGGCAGGGGAATCGCCTGCTCGTAGCGCAGACTCATGACGACCGTCAGGAGCATCAGCAGCGCAATGAAAATTCCGAGCAGGCCGAATGCGTGCGGCGAATAAAGCCGCGTCAGCAAGGGAGCAGCAAGAACCGTGACAGCTTGCGCCATTACGGTGCCGCTCACCAGGACCGACACATTGCGGAAGGTCCGCCTTCGCGAGGCTGCTTCTGCGGCGGCGTTGCCGCGCCCCGGCATCAGCCGCCCTCCGCGATCAATTCACCGCGGACGCGCGTACCGCGCGCATTTTCCATTGCGTAAGCATGGCGACCATATATTCCGTACGCCCCGCCGTAGCTTCCCGTGTGCGGATGGTGCCCATTGAACACCACGCCAGAAATCGTGGCACCGGCCGCATTGAGCTGACCGACCGCCTCTTCGATTTCATCGATCGTGCTGATGCCGGCGCGCACGACGGTGAAGGTCGAGCCAGCATGCAGCGCTACCGTGAGCGCATCCGCGGCCATCAATACCGGCGCCGTGTCGATCACGATCAGGTCATATCGCGTAGCAAGCTGCTGCAGCGTCAACGCCAATCGTTCGTCGGCCAGCACTTCCGCCGGGGAAGACAACGACGAACCGGTCGACAGGAAATCCAGGTTTTTCATCACTTCGCGGTGTATCGCCTGCTGGGCAGGCAACTGTTCCAGCACGGCTTCGCTCAGGCCGACGCGTCTTTGCAGCCCGAAGCGCCTGTGCAGGTAGCCGGTGCGCAGGTCGGCGTCGATCAGCAGGACCTTCTTGCCGCATGCCGCCATAACGGCCGCCAGATTGGCCGACACGAATGATTTTCCAACACCGGGCGTCGCCCCGGTGATGGCCACGATATTGTTGCGGGCATCCTGCAGGTCGAATTGCAGCGTCGTGCGGAAACGCCGCAGGCATTCGACGGTGGCATCATTGGCGTGAACATTGCCTTGCATGTTGCTTGCCGAGGCCTCCGTTCGCGCTCCGAAGCCTGCGCCAAGCTTCCGGCTTGCTTCCATCTTCGTGCCGGCCGCTGCCAGCGCGGCGCTATAAGGAATGGCCGCCCTGACCGGCAGGCCAAGCTCCTCGACGATCTCGGCCGGCTCATCGACACGCCGGTAATACACTTTCCTAAACCATGCCCCGAGGCAGCCCAGCAGCAAACCCGCCGCTGCGGCGGCCGCAATGATCATCATGCGCCTGGGCTTGACCGGACGTTCCGGCAATTCGGGCGCATCCAGCAGCCGCGCGAATCCACCCTTGCTGGCCATGATGAGCTGCAGCTGCTGCGCAGTCGTCAGTACTGCGGAATACACCTCGGTATTGACCTTGACATCCCGGCTCAGCCGCAGCACATCCTGCTCGACCGCCGGCAAGCGCTTGATGCTGGCCTCCACGCCGGCCAAGTCGCGGGATACCACCTGCATCTGCTGGGTGACAGCCACGACCGCCGGCGCATCTTCCTGGAAGCGCACCAGCAGATCCTCCTTGCGCTGGCGCAGTTCTGACATGCGTATCTGCGCGCTCACGGAACGCTGCAGAATGCTCTTCGCCTCTTCCTGCAAATCGATTGTGCCGAGCGAATGCCGCACGGCGTTGTACTCGCTTTCGGCTTTCGCCAGCTCCTGTTTGAGGTGGGGCAGCTGCCGATTGAGCGAAGCCAGCGCACGTTCCGCATCCTGTGCCTTTCGTTCCTCGTTCTGGCGCAGGTATTCCGCACCGATTTCCCTGAGCAGTCGCGCGGCCTGCGACGGATTGGTGCTTTCCAGGCCGACCGAGATGATGCCGGACTGCTTCCCCGTCTCCGCAATCTTGAGCGCGGCCTGCAGGTCTTCGATGGCATCCAGCCGGGAAGAACGACGGATGCTGAACTTCACGCCGGCTCTTGCTTCCAGCTTATCCACCTGCAGGACGATGGTGCGGCTCCCCTGCCGCCACTGTTCCAGTTCCCCAACCTCGCCCCTGAACGACTCGCCGTCATGCGACAGAAGATAGTGGCCGTTACCTTCGGCCGTAAGGCTGAATTCGGTATTCTCGAGGCTTCTTGGAACATCGAAGCGCGATACCTCGGCACGCTCCCGGCCCCATGCGAATCCGCCGAAGCCGAACAATCCCGGCTCGGACAGCTCCGGATTGCTCCTTGCAATGCCGGCGCCGATCAGCGGGAAATAGGATGGCCTGCTTTCGATATAAGCGTGGGTACGGTCCACCGCCGCGGCAATGATGCGACGCGACTTCAATACGCCGATCTCCGCGCTGGCTTCCGGCTTTCTCGCCTCCGCACTGGCGCCGCTCTCGCCGAGGATTCCCGCCGACACTCCACCCGGGTCGGCGACCTGAATCAGGATGTTCGACTGATAGACGGGCGCTGCCAACAGCGCATAGGCGACGCCCGCCGATGTCACCAGCACGAAGATGCTGAATACGAGCAGCGAATTGTTCCGTATAAGAAGCCAGTAACGGCGCCAGGGGAAGGCGTCTTCTCGAGCGAGTTGGGGCGTGATCTGTTGAATCGGAAAATTCATTGGCGCTCTGTCTGCATGGTGGATGATCCGGATCGCATGGCCGCTCTGTACGGCCTGGCCATGTGTTCCGTTCTAGCGTGGTTCAGCAATGCCTGATGCGGTCGTGCCGCAAGCGCACTGAAGTGTAGACATGCGCACCGAAAAGATAAGTATGAAAAATCGATTCAACGCAGCATCACATGCGTGCTGTCGGGGGAGGTTTTCGATGTAGTAATTTCATCCGGCAGAATGCTGCCGAGTTGATCGAATGCTTTCATCGCTTCTCGAGGCGGATGAAATATCTTGATGAATTTGCCGCATGAGCAAATGTGATTCGTGTCGTCAGCTTGCCTCTCGCCGGCGCGTCATCGTTCTGTCACCACCCGGTCACCTCCATGTCATTGATCGGCTTTTTCGGATCTTCATGCGAGACGTGCCGGCAGATCGAAGCAATCGATCTTAAGAAGCGGCTGGGGTGTATGCTGAACACACCATAAAAAACGGGAGCGCCTGGCTCCCGTTTGATTTACTGAGGTCCGATGATTATCGGCCGACCGCTTATTCCCATTCGATGGTCGCCGGCGGCTTGCCGGAGATATCGTAGACAACCCGGTTCAGACCGCGCACTTCATTGATGATGCGGTTCGAAACGCGGCCCAGCAATTCATGCGGCAGATGCGCCCAATGGGCAGTCATGAAGTCCTGGGTCTGCACCGCGCGCAGGGCGGTCACATATTCATAGGTACGGCCGTCGCCCATCACGCCGACGGACTTCACCGGCAGGAACACGGCAAATGCCTGGCTGGTCTTGTCGTACCAGGACTTGCCGTCCTCGTCCTTGGTATTGCGAAGCTCTTCAATGAAGATGGCGTCGGCGCGGCGCAGCAGGTCGGCATACTCCTTCTTCACTTCACCCAGAATGCGCACACCGAGCCCCGGCCCGGGGAAAGGATGGCGATACACCATGTCGTGCGGCAGGCCGAGCGCCACGCCCAGTTCGCGCACTTCATCCTTGAACAGCTCGCGCAGCGGCTCCAGCAGCTTCAGGTTCAAGGTTTCCGGCAGGCCGCCAACGTTGTGGTGGCTCTTGATCGTATGCGCGGTTTTCTTTCCCTTGCCGGCGCTCTCGATCACGTCCGGATAAATGGTGCCCTGCGCCAGCCATTTCGCATTTTTCAGCTTGCCGGCTTCTGCTTGGAACACTTCGACGAACTCGCGGCCGATGATCTTGCGCTTGGCTTCCGGATCACTCACGCCGGCCAGCTTGCCCATGAACTGCTCGGTGGCGTCGACATGGATCACCTTCACGCCGAGGTTCTTGCCGAACATGTTCATCACCATCTGGCCCTCGTCCAGACGCAGCAAGCCATGGTCGACGAATACGCAGGTGAGCTGATCGCCGATCGCCCGGTGGATCAATGCCGCCGCCACGCTGCTGTCGACGCCGCCGGACAAACCCAGAATCACTTCGTCGGATCCGACCTGATTGCGGATGGCTTCGACCGCTTCGGTAATGTAGTCGGGCATGTTCCAGTCGGATTTACAACCGCAGATCTCGTGCACGAAACGGCTCAGCATCGCCTTGCCCTGCACCGTGTGCGTGACCTCGGGATGGAACTGCACCGCGTAGAGCCTGCGCTCCTCGTCCGCCATGCCGGCGATCGGGCAATTGTCCGTCGAGGCCATCAGCTTGAAGCCGGGCGGCATGTCGATGATCTTGTCGCCATGGCTCATCCACACTTTCAGCATGCCATGGCCTTCGGAGGTGACGAAGTCCGCGATGCCGTTCAGGAGCGCGGTATGGCCGCGTGCGCGCACCTCGGCGTAGCCGAATTCCCGCACCTTGCCATTTTCGACCTTGCCGCCGAGCTGTTCGGCCATGGTCTGCATGCCGTAGCAGATGCCGAGCACCGGCACGCCGAGATCGAACACGGCCTGCGGCGCGCGGGGCGTATCGCCCTCGGTCACGGAATTCGGACCGCCCGACAGGATGATGCCCGCCGCGCCATAGTCGCGAATGAAATCGTCGCTGACATCATAGGGATAAACCTCGGAGAACACGCCTGCTTCGCGAACGCGACGCGCAATCAGTTGCGTGACCTGGGAGCCGAAATCGAGAATGAGAATTTTTGAATGCATGGAGAGTGCTGTTTTGAGTAATCAGTTTGAATCCGGAATGGCCTTGACGACACGATTGCGCCCGCCGTCCTTGGCGGCATAGAGCGCCATGTCGGCTCGGCTGATCAGTTCTTCGGTGGTCGCCGCGGGAAACTGGTCCGAGGTGGCGACGCCGGCGCTGATGGTGAGGTTCAGCGTCACGCCGTTGATAACCTCCGGCTGCGAGGCAATCGCCAGGCGCATGCGCTCGGCCACCGTCATCGCGGTGTCATGAGAGGCGCCAGGCAGGACGATCAGGAATTCTTCGCCGCCGTAGCGCCCCAATGCTTCCTGGGGACGTATGCACGATCGCAGGCGGCTCGCCACCTTGACCAGGACGGCGTCGCCGGCCGGATGGCCGTAGGTGTCGTTGATTTTCTTGAAGTGATCGAGGTCGGCGACAATCAGGCCGAGCGGCAGGCCAAGCTTGTCGCAGCGTATCGCCTCGATGGTCAGGATGCGCATGATCGCACCCCTGTTCCAGGTGCCGAGCAAGGGATCGATCAATGACCTGCGGCGCAGGTTCTTGTTCTTCTTCTGCAGGTCGAGCTGCGATGCATTGACGATCCGCAGTTCAAGCTCCCTCTCGACCAGTCCGGCAAGATCCGCCAGCGTCTGGCGCTCGCTCTCGCAAAGCGCCGCGCGCGGCGCATGGTCGATCAGGCTGATGGCGCCGGCCACCGTCCTGTCCTGCCCGTAGACCGGATGCGACGCGTAAAAACGGATTTGCGGTCCGCCGCGTACCGAGGGATGCTCGCTCAGCGACGCATGCTTGCTGGCATCCGGCACAACGACGAACTCGTCCGATGGCGCGATATCCAGGCAGAATGCGGCTTCGCCTTCGTCGCCCGCGTGTTCCGTCCCCGGCATCTGGCTTGCCGCGCAGTCAGCGCTTGCCGAGCTTGACGTATTAGCTGAACACGCCGCATTAGCCGAGCTTCTGAACGTGACGATGCATTCAGCCACATTGAACAGTTTCCTGCCGATGCGGCAGATGCGCAGTATCTGCGGGTCGTTGCGCGCAGGAAGGCCGGCCTGATCCGACGGTGCGACCGTCGTTTCGAACTGCGGCGGAACGGCCGTTCTGCTCATGACGATCCCCGTTCGGCGGCCCGGTCAGTCGGCACGATAGTTCGGTGCTTCCTTGGTGATCTGCACGTCGTGAACATGAGATTCCCGCATGCCTGCCGAAGTGATTTCGACGAACTCGGCCTTTTCGCGGAACTCGTCGATCGACGCGCAGCCGCAGTAACCCATCGAGGAACGCACGCCGCCGACGAGCTGGTACAGGATCGCCAGCACGCTGCCCTTGTAGGGCACGCGTCCTTCAATTCCTTCGGGGACGAGCTTGTCGGCATTGTTCGAGGAATCCTGGAAGTAACGGTCGGCGGAGCCTTCCGCCATCGCGCCAAGGCTGCCCATGCCGCGATAGGATTTATAGGAGCGCCCCTGGAACAGGATCACTTCGCCCGGCGCCTCTTCGGTACCGGCGAACATGCTACCCATCATCACGCTCGACGCCCCTGCCGCCAGCGCCTTGGAGATATCGCCGGAGTAGCGGATGCCGCCGTCGGCGATGCAGGGAATATTGGTGCCCTTGAGGGCCGCTGATACGTTGGAAATCGCGGTAATCTGCGGAACGCCGACACCGGCGACGATGCGCGTGGTGCAGATGGAGCCCGGTCCGATGCCGACCTTGACGCCGTCGGCGCCATGTTCGGCCAGCGCGATCGCCGCAGCCGCCGTGGCGATGTTCCCGCCGATGACGTCGACCTGCGGATAGTTGTTCTTAACCCAGCGCACCCGGTCGAGCACGCCTTTCGAATGGCCGTGGGCAGTGTCCACAACGATCACGTCCACGCCGGCCTTGACCAGCAGATCGATGCGTTCGTCATTGTCGGCGCCGACGCCGACCGCCGCGCCGACGCGCAGCTTGCCATGCTCGTCCTTGCAGGCATTCGGATGTTCGGTGGCCTTCTGGATATCCTTGACGGTGATGAGACCGCGCAGTTCGAAGGCGTCGTTGACGACGATCACGCGTTCGAGCCGGTACTTGTTCATCAAACGCTTGGCTTCGGACAGCTCCGCGCCCTCCTTCACGACGACCAGCTTCTCGCGCGGCGTCATCTTGGCGCGCACCTCGGCATCGAGCTCTTGCTCAAAGCGCAGATCGCGGTTGGTGATGATGCCCACCACCGTCTTGCCCTCGACCACCGGAAACCCGCTGATGCCATGCTGCTCGGACAGCGCGATCACATCGCGGATGCGCATGGTCGGCGGGATGGTGATCGGGTCGCGCACCACGCCGGATTCGAAACGCTTGACCTTGGCAACTTCGCGTGCCTGATCCTTCGGCTTCAGATTCTTGTGAACGATGCCGATCCCGCCCTCCTGCGCCATTGCAATCGCCAGACGGGCTTCGGTCACCGTATCCATTGCCGCTGAGAGCAGCGGAATGTTCAGGGTGATGTTGCGCGTCAGGCGCGTTTTCAGGGAAGTATCTTTGGGGAGAATGTCCGAGTATGCCGGCACGAGCAGCACGTCATCGAATGTGAGTGCTTTTTGGAGGAGACGCATAGTAATTCCTATAGGCGCAAAAGCGAATTATACAGAAAACCCTGTTTGCCGTCGTTTATAAGTTCCTCCCGGATACCGGCTAATACCAATCCCAAGTCATTCCATGACATGAGATCGCGTCTTTTTCCGTCTGGCCGCGTTGCGCTCGTCATCCATACCGCTATGGACTCCTCCCGCGCCTCGCCAGGCGAAAAAATCCATCGATCACATTTGTCATGTTACGACTCGGGATTGGTATAAAGCGCGCCGAACAAAGCAGTGTTTGCTTCATTGACAGCGCGGCCAAAGCATGGCGAAATCCAGATATGTCTCATCTGCAAGGACTCCCATGACTGCCCCTTTATTTCGCCGCTGCCTCTCCGCCGCCATATCCATTGCGCTCATCGGAGCCTGCGGAAGCGCCGCTGCGCAGTATGTCTGGCTCGACGAGAAAGGATCCAGGCAGTTTTCCGACCGTCCGCCGCCGGCGTCGGTCCCGGCGAGCCGCATCCTGAAGCACCCGGGCGGCACGTCCTCATCATCTGCAGCCTCCGCGGCATCCGGAGCTTCAGCGGCACAACCGGCACAAACGCAATCGACAACTGCGCGGCCCGATGCAGAAAAGACAATTGCGGAGAAAAATGCCGAATTCCGCAAGCGCCAGATGGAGCGGGAAGACAAGGAAAGGAAGCTTGCAGAGGAAGCGAAGCTGGCTGCCGACAAAGCCAGGAACTGCGAGCGCGCGCAAGACTATCAGCGCAGCCTTGAATCCGGGGTGCGTATCAGCCGGACCGACAAGAATGGCGAGCGCACCTTCTTGTCGGATGAACAACGCGAGCGGGAACTTGGCGATACCCGTCGCTTGCTGAATGAATGCAAGTCATGAGTGCAGACTGATCCGGGCAGCGCAGTCCGGATGCATCTCATGCCGGGCGCCGGCGGCGACCGCGATGCGGCCGGCAAAGGGTCAGTCGAGCTGCGTCGACTTAGCCGGGTTCGATGTGTCCGCTGACTTTACGGATCTTCCCGCGCGGCGGCGGCGCGCTTCCTTCGGGTCGGCAATCAGTGGCCGATAGATTTCTATCCTGTCGCGGTCGCGTAGGATGGTATCGAGGGATTTGAGCTTGCCGTAGATGCCCACGCGCGCCGATCCCAGGTCGATGCCGGGCACCTCCTGCAGCAGGCCGCTTTGTTCAATGGCCTGCCCGAGCGTGCTACCCTCCCGCATGCGCAGTGCCCTGCGGAGTTGCCTGTCTGGAAGCGCATGGCAAACTTCCACGCCGATCTCAGCCATACACCACCTCGGCCCGCTTGCTGAAGGAATCGACGAAACTGTTGGCGATCATGTTGAAAACCGGGCCGATCAGACCGTCGAGCATCCTGTTCGAAAACTCGTAATGCAGTTCGAAATCGATCTTGCAGGCATCGGCGCGCAAGGGCTTGAACGTCCATTCGCCATGCAAGTGCTTGAAAGGTCCCTCCAGCAGCACCATCTTGATCGATGTCGGAGGCGAGTTTACATTTTCCGTGGAGAATGATTGCTTGACGCCATGGTAGTTGATCCTGAGCGAGGCCACCACCTTGTTGCCCTCGCGCGAACGCACTTCCGTGCCGCCGCACCAGGGCAGGAATTTGGGATACTCCTCGATGTTGTCTACCAGGGCGAACATCTGTTCCGCGCTGTAGCCGAGCAATACGGATTTATGCACGACAGCCATTGAAAATACCGTTTGATAAAATACGAACCCTTCATTTTAACTGAGCGCCTTCTTTCCCACATTCATGAGCATTATCGACAATAAAAAAGCCTTCCATGACTACTTCATCGAGGAACGCTTCGAAGCCGGCATGGTGCTCGAAGGCTGGGAAGTCAAATCGATCCGCGCTGGCCGCGTGCAGCTGAAGGAAGCCTATGTAATCGTGCGCCAGGGCGAAGTCTTTCTGTTCGGCGCGCATATCAGCGCGCTTCCGACGGCATCCACGCACATCTCCCCGGACCCGGTGCGCACCCGCAAGCTGCTGCTGAACGGCGAAGAAATCAAGAAGCTGATCGGCAAGGTGGAACGCGCGGGCTATACCCTCGTGCCTCTCAATCTTCATTACGCCAAGGGGCGCATCAAGTGCGAGATCGGACTGGCCAAGGGCAAGAAACAGCACGACAAGCGCGAGAGCGAGAAGGCGCGGGACTGGCAGCGTGAGCAGCAATCCATTCTGAAGCAGAACCGCCGCTGATCCTCTCGGCGCTTCCCGGTTGCCCGCCGCAAGCTTCCGGGATGCGCCGATCAGGTCTTCTGCTGCGACTTCACCACTTGCATGGCACCGGCGATGAGGCCGCCGATATCGCTCATGTTCGCGGGAATGATGATGGAGTTGTTGGTCTTGGCGAGCTGGGCGAAGGCATTCACATATTGCTCCGCCACCTTGAGATTGACCGCATCCGCCCCGCCGGGCTCGCGTATCGCCGATGCGGTCTGTCGCAGCGCCGCGGCGCTCGCTTCCGCGATGGCCAGGATGGACGCCGCCTGACCCTGGGCGCGGTTGATCGCAGCCTGCTTTTCACCTTCCGAGCGCGCGATCGCCGCTTCCCGTTCGCCACTGGCAATATTGATCTGCTCCTGCCTGCGGCCTTCCGACGCTGCGATCAGCGCGCGCTTTTCGCGTTCGGCGGTGATCTGCGCCTGCATTGCATGCAATATTTCCTTCGGCGGCGTCAGATCCTTGATTTCATAGCGCAGCACTTTCACGCCCCAGTTCGCCGCCGATTCGTCGATGGCGTTGACGATCGCCTTGTTGATGTGATCCCGCTCCTCGAAGGTCTTGTCCAGTTCCATGCGCCCAATGACCGAGCGCAGGGTGGTCTGCGCAAGCTGCGTGATCGCGGCGATATAGTTCGACGAGCCATAGGAGGCCCGCATGGCATCCGTCACCTGGAAATACAGGATGCCGTCCACCTGGAGTTGGGTATTGTCTTTCGTGATGCAGACCTGGCTTGGGACGTCGAGGGGGATTTCCTTGAGCGAATGCTTGTAGGCGACGCGATCAACGAAGGGAAGCACGATATTCAGGCCGGGACCGAGTGTGGAATGGTACTTGCCGAGCCGCTCGACCACCCATGCATGCTGTTGCGGGACCACATTGATGGTCTTGATGACGAAGACGACTGCGATAATGAAAAGAACCAGGCTGAACGTTCCGAAACTGAGTTCCATGGAAATCCCTTTAAATGATCGGTGCTTTGATCGGTGCATCGATCGGTGTGGATACCGCTGAATATTGCTGAACTTGTTGATTGCCGTGCTTATTATGTGCGGCCGGAGACGATCAATCGGCTTCCGCGTATTTCCCGGATGACGAAGGTACCAGCAACAGCGGGGACGCCTTGTTCGAGTTCGACATCCCACAGCGCGCCACGGTACATTACGCGCGCGCGCCGCGGCAATCCATGGTCCGGCGCCCATTCGCTCACCTCGATGGCTTGTCCGATGTCGAGATTCACGTTAGGGTCGCGCGCTGCATCGCTGCGGGACTTCCTGCCCCATCTGCTCCGGCGAAGGACAACCGTGCAGACGATGCCGACGACCGCTGCAACCAGGAATTGCATTCCCCTGGGTTCGCCTGCCAGCGCCATCAGGGCGCCGCTCGCCAAGCCAATCGCGATCATGAGCAGGTAAAAAGTGCCAATGAACATTTCAAGAATCACCAGCCCACCAGCCAGCAGCATCCAAATCATCCAGTCAACCATACGCTCTCCGACATTGCTAAACAGCTATCATTGTAGACAATAAAAAGCCCCCGGAGTCCAAAGACTGCGAGGGCTACAATACAACAAAGTACAGCTGTTTTTGTTGGTTGTTGTTCGGAAACAAACAGGCACAAGTCTAAACGATTTGTACCGGGCTTCCTACGGCCAAAGTGGAAAAAATCCTAATATTTGCACGGCTACAACAACATGATCCTGCTGGAGCGGGCCAAACAGCAAAAACGCGGGCAATGCCCGCGTTTTTCGTTGCGGCGTAAACCGCCGCCTTCCATGATTTCCAGCTTATTGCGTGCCGGTTATCAGGTATTGGCTGCGAGCTTCTGCCAAGTATCGATCACGGTGTCGGGATTCAGGGAAATGGATGCAATCCCTTCCTTCATCAGCCACTCCGCAAAATCCGGATGGTCGGATGGTCCCTGGCCGCAGATACCGATGTACTTGCCCTGTGCGAGGCAGGCGCTGATTGCCTTCGACAGCAAAGCCCGGACCGCATCGTCCCGCTCGTCGAAGTCCGCCGCCAGCAATTCCATACCGGAATCGCGGTCCAGGCCGAGCGTCAGCTGGGTCAGGTCGTTGGATCCGATGGAGAAGCCGTCGAAGTATTCGAGGAAGCGTTCCGCCAGGATCGCGTTGGAAGGCACTTCGCACATCATGATGAGGCGCAGGCCATTCTCGCCTCGCTTGAGGCCGTTCTTCGCAAGCAGGTTGACTACCTTTTCCGCCTGGCCCAGTGTCCGCACGAACGGCACCATGATTTCGACGTTGGTCAGTCCCATGTCGTTGCGGACGCGCTTCATGGCTTCGCATTCCATCTCGAACGACTCGGCAAAGTCTTCCGCCAGGTAGCGGGCCGCACCGCGGAAACCAAGCATCGGGTTCTCTTCGTCCGGTTCGTAGCGGGAACCGCCGATCAGCTTCTTGTACTCGTTCGACTTGAAGTCCGACAGGCGCACGATGACAGGCTTCGGCCAGAAGGCGGCGGCAATTGTTGCAATCCCCTCGGCCAGCTTGTCGATATAGAAGGCCTTGGGCGAAGCATGGCCGCGCGCCACTGACTCCACCGCCTTCTTCAGGTCCGCGTCGATGCTCGGATATTCCAGGATCGCCTTCGGATGGACGCCGATATTGTTGTTGATGATGAACTCCAGGCGGGCGAGACCGACGCCGCCATTAGGAATCGACTGGAAGTCGAACGCGAGTTGCGGATTGCCGACGTTCATCATGATCTTCAGCGGCAGGGACGGCAGTTCGCCGCGCGACACTTCAGTAACTTCCGTTTCGAGCAAGCCGTCGTAAATCTTCCCTTCATCACCCTCGGCGCAGGACACTGTCACCAGCGTGCCATCCTTGAGCATGTCGGTTGCGTTGCCACAACCCACCACTGCCGGAACGCCAAGTTCGCGGGCAATGATCGCCGCGTGACATGTACGCCCGCCGCGATTGGTCACGATCGCGGATGCCCGCTTCATCACCGGTTCCCAGTTGGGATCGGTCATGTCCGCGACCAGCACGTCGCCGGGCTGCACCCGCTCCATTTCCGACGGATCGTGAATCACGCGGACCGGGCCGGCGCCGATCTTCTGGCCGATGGCGCGGCCGGAAGCCAGCACGGTGCCGCTGCCCTTGAGCTTGAAGCGCTGCTGGGCATCGGTCGCCTTCTGCTGCGACTTCACCGTTTCGGGACGCGCCTGCAGGATGTACAGCTTGCCGTCGCGGCCATCCTTGCCCCATTCGATGTCCATCGGGCGGCCATAATGCTTTTCGATGATCATTGCGTACTTCGCGAGTTCGACGATTTCCTGGTCGTTGAGCGAATAGCGATTGCGAAGCTCGATCGGCACGTCGACGGTCCTGACCGATCGGCCGGCCTTGGCTTCGCCGGTGAATTCCATCTTGATCAGCTTGGAACCGATGTTGCGGCGGATGATAGGCAGCTTGCCCTGCTCCAGCATCGGCTTGTGGACATAGAATTCATCCGGATTCACCGCGCCCTGCACCACGGTTTCACCCAGGCCGTAACTCGAAGTAATGAATACGACGTCCTTGAAGCCGGATTCGGTATCGAGCGTAAACATCACGCCGGCAGCGCCGACGTCGGATCGCACCATGCGCTGGACGCCCGCGGACAGCGCCACTTCCGCATGAGTAAAGCCCTTGTGCACGCGATAGGAAATGGCGCGGTCGTTGTAGAGGGACGCAAACACGTGCTTGATCGCTTCCAGCACGTTGTCGATGCCGACGACGTTCAGGAATGTTTCCTGCTGACCGGCGAAAGAGGCATCCGGAAGATCTTCGGCGGTCGCGGAGGAACGCACGGCGAAAGACATCTCGGCTTCTGATTCGGCAACGAGGCGCTGGTAATACTCGCGGATTTCCTGTTCGAGGCGCGGCTGGAACGGTGTTTCGACGATCCACTTGCGAATGTCGGCGCCGGCCTGTGCAAGCGCGCGCACGTCATCCACGTTCAGTGAAGACAGTCGATCAGCAATGCGCTGGGCAAGCGTGGCGCCGCCATTGACACTGTGTTCGAGAAAGTCACGAAACGCTTGTGCGGTGGTCGCGAAACCGCCAGGCACGCGAACGCCGGCCCCGGCGAGCTGACTGATCATCTCGCCGAGCGAAGAGTTCTTGCCGCCGACGGATTCGACATCCGTCATGCGAAGGTTTTCAAACGAAGCTACGTAGGTAGCCCCCTGGGTTACCCCGGCTGGTACTGCGTTGGACATAACTGCACCTGTTTTGATGATAAGAAATCTGCATATGCGCCCTCGCCGCCCGAATCTTTTTGTTATTCTTCATGGGCAGGATGTTGGTCATGAATTAACCGTCATTTTACAGTGTGCAACAGCATCCTGCCGACCACAAAGCGGAACTATTCGTTGATCTATCTTCAATTTGATTATGCCAGACTTGCCTGCACACCAACTGCCGCCGCCGAATCGCACCGTATTCTTCGTGTCGGACGGCACCGGCATCACCGCCGAGACCTTCGGTCACTCCGTCCTGACGCAATTCGAATTGCGCTTCAAGGAAGTCCGCCTCCCCTTCATCGACACCCTCGACAAGGCCTACGACGCCGTGCGCGACATCAACCAGGCGTTCGAGCACGACGGCAAGCGCCCAATCGTGTTTTCCACGCTGGTCAAGGCGGAGCTGTCGTCCGTCGTGCGCCAGTCCAAGGGGATGCACATGGACCTGATCCAGACTTTCGTGGAACCGCTGGAGCAGGAACTGGGCGTGAAGTCGACGCATACCATCGGCCGCAGCCACAACATTGCGGATTCCGACGAGTACAAGAACCGGATCGAGGCCATCAACTTCTCGCTGGCGCATGACGACGGGCAATCGAACCAGAACCTTGCGGCGGCGGACGTCATTCTGGTCGGGGTGTCCCGTTCGGGCAAGACCCCGACCAGCCTCTACCTAGCCATGCAATACGGCGTCAAGGCGGCTAATTATCCGTTGATTCCCGACGATTTCGAGCGCAACAAGTTGCCAAGCGCGCTGCTCGGTTTCAAGAAGAAGCTTTTCGGACTATCGATCGCGCCCGACCGCTTGACGGAGGTTCGCAATGAAAGGCGTCCGGGAAGCAAATACGCGGCCCTGGAACAGTGCCGTTACGAAGTCAATGAAGCGGAGAAGATGATGCGGCGTGAAGGCATACGTTGCGTATCCTCGACCGCCAAATCTATTGAAGAGATCGCAACAATGATTCTCCAGGAAATCAAATCCGACAAGCGGGCCTATTGAACTCGCACCATTGAACCTGCAATACAGATAGCAGAAAAACCCTGGTCGCTGCGGGCATGAATTGCCTGCGGCGGCCTTTTCATTTTAAGAAGAATATTTTGCATCACCGGGAGGAACCTTACGCCAAACTTACAGGTCGACGGTATGGAAAGTACGGATCAAAAAAGGGGGTCATATGGATCTGGTACTCATAGAGATCGTGCTGTGGGTGGGTCTGCTGTTTTTTTTCTGGGCATTGAAGGATGGCCTCGGACAGGTCGAATCGGATATCGAGGCCTTGAGTCTTGCACGCCAGGGACGCGGCATGCACAACAGCATGCAGCCGGTAAGTTTTCACGACGCCGAGCGGGTGGCGGAGCTGATCGGTTCTTACCGGGATACGCAGATTTATCGTTATGTGGTGATACAGGGACGCACCTACCAGTTCGACCGTGTTTGTCCAATGGACAGCGGCGCCGCGATCGATGCCGACGAGCGATGCCTGGCCCCGGGGCTGGTCTATCAGGAATGCAGCGATCACGGACAGGTGCCCCAGCTCAGGACTGATGCCTGAGGGGGGCGCAAGCGCCGGCCCTGGTTTAGTGCGCGCTCTTCTGCCTGAGCTGTTCGAAGAAGCAGACGGCGGCGCTTGCCGCCACGTTGAGCGATTCCACCTTGCCAAGGTGCGGAATGACGACCTGATGCGTCGCGCGGGCAAGCAAATCAGGTGAAACGCCTTGTCCCTCATGCCCGAACAACCACGCGACCGGGCGCCGAAGATCGACATCGAAAATGCGCTGACTGGCATGCGAGCTTGTCGCCAGGACCGGCACACCGGCACCGTCGAGCAGTGCCTCGAGATCGACATTTTCGAAGATGTTGAGCAGAAAATGCGCGCCCATGCCAGCCCTCAGCACCTTGGGCGACCAGGCAAAGACCGTCCCCTTGCTGCAGAAAACCTGTTCGATGCCAGCTGCGGCGGCGCTTCTCAGGATTGATCCCATGTTGCCCGGGTCTTGCAGATTGTCCAGCAGGACGGCCGACCGGTCCAGCCTCGAGGGCATCCCGACAGTCGGCGTGTCGACCACGAACAGCACCCCTACCCCGTTTTCCACCTGGCTGACCGCGTGATACAAAGCGTCTGGCAGCATGATGCATTGAACGCGCCGGGAGCCGCAATCGGCCAGCAAGGCATCGACTTCCACCAGTTGCCGCGCGCTTTCGCTGATGACGCAGAGCGAGGGCGGCCCAACCTGATCAAGGTAGACCTCGCACAGATGCACGCCGTCAAGCAGCGTGCGTCCCGCCTTTCTGCGCGCCTGGGAGCTGGTAGCCAGCAGCTTCAATTCCTTGTACAGCGGGTTGTCGCGTGACGTGATGCTTTTCATCTCAAGCCTTCAATTCCTGTCCCAGCAGATTGCGCACAGGCGCAAAGGAGCGCCGATGCACGGGGGATACGCCATGCAGGCGCAGCCGTTCGAGATGCATCGCGGTCGGATAGCCCTTGTGCTGATCGAAGCCATACATCGGATATTGCTGATGCAGGCTCATCAGCGATGCATCGCGCGCGGTCTTTGCCAGGATGGACGCAGCGGATATCGCAGGAACCTTGTCATCGCCCTTGACGATGGCTTCGGAACGGATAGGCATTACCGGGCAGCGGTTGCCGTCGATGAGCGCCAGTGTCGGCGCGACCTGCAGTCGCTCCACGGCGCGCCGCATGGCCAGCATCGAGGCATGAAGAATGTTGAGCTCGTCGATCTCGGCTTCAGCGCAGAATGCCACAGCCCATGCCAGCGCGTTGGCCTTGATCTCTTCGGCCAGCGCATCGCGCCGCGATTCGCTGAGCTTCTTGGAATCGCGCAGCCCCGTTACCGGCCGGGCCGGATCGAGGATGACCGCGGCCGCATAGACCGCGCCCGCAAGCGGCCCCCGGCCCGCCTCGTCGACGCCGCAAATGATCTCGTCGGTATTGTCGAAGCGGAAAAGACTGGTGTCATCGTGTTTCATGGGCCCGCTCCGAAGAACCGATCATGCGCAGCACCGCTTCCGCGCTTTCCTTTGCGCTGTCGCGCAGCAGCGAATGATGCATCTCGGTGAAACGCTGCTGGAGACGCTGCCGGTATCCGGCATCGTCAAGCTGCTTCGCCAGTGCGTCGGCCAGGGCCTGAGGCGTCGCCGCGTCCTGCAGCAGCTCCGGCACGACGAATTCACGGGCCAGGATATTCGGCAGGCCTATCCATGGCTGATATCCCATATGCCGCATGATTTCCCAGGAGGCGCGCATCATCCTGTAGGCGATCACCATGGGCTTCTTGAACAATGCCACTTCAAGCGTTGCGGTGCCCGACGCGACAAGCACGGCGTCGGCCGCCGCTATCGCGGCATGCGACTTGCCTAGGACAATTTGCAGCGGAACCTCGCTCAGTCCGGCGCTGGCGACCAGCGACCGGAAATAATTCTGCTGCCGCTCGCCAGCCATCGGCACGACGAAGCGGATCGAGGCATCGCGACGGTGCAGGATGCGCGCCGCCTCGATGAAGGCGACGGTATTGTATTTGAGCTCCGACAGTCGGCTGCCGGGGAGAATGGCCACCACGGGCCCATTCGGCGCAAGCCCGAGTTCCGACCGCGCCGCGGCGACATCCGGCACCATCGGTATAACTTCGGCGAGTGGATAGCCGACGTAGGTCACCGGGATTCCGGCCTTGCGATAGATTTCCTCTTCGAACGGAAATACCACCAGCATGTGCGACACCGCGCGTGCGATCTTCTTGATGCGTCCGCCGCGCCAGGCCCAGATCGACGGGCTGATGAAATGCATGGTGGGAATGCCGGACTGGCGCAGCTGTGCTTCGAGTCCGAAATTAAAATCCGGCGCATCGACACCGATGAAGGCCGCCGGTCTTTCCGCCAGCAACTGGTCGCGCAAGGCATTCTGAATGCCTTT
This sequence comes from Noviherbaspirillum album, assembly GCF_035916955.1. Taxonomy (NCBI): domain Bacteria; kingdom Pseudomonadati; phylum Pseudomonadota; class Betaproteobacteria; order Burkholderiales; family Oxalobacteraceae; genus Noviherbaspirillum; species Noviherbaspirillum album. Next base: position 197,621 of record NZ_JAWIIV010000006.1, read on the forward strand.
GATCTCGCGATAATGCGCAAGTACTTCGAACAAGCCTCGCACCGACAGCTTTTCCATTGGCCAATCGCTTCGGAATCCGTATTCGGCCATGCGGGCACCGCCGATGCCGTGGATATCCGCCTGCGGCAGATGCGGCCGCAGGCCCGATAGCAGGCGGCTGGCCAGCAGGTCTCCGGAGCTTTCCCCGGCCACCATGGCGAGCGACAGCTTATCGGACGATGCCACGGGTCGACGTGTCAAGGAATTCGCGCAGCTGGCGCAACTGCCGCGCCGATGCCTGCGATTGCGCTTCGGCCTGGCCGAGCGCGGTTTTGGCTTCTTCGAGGGTAAGGCCGGACTTGTAGATCACTTTGTATGCACTGCGCAAGTCATTGATTTGTTCCCGGGTGAATCCCCTGCGCTTGAGCCCTTCGATGTTGATGCCGTGCGGCTCGGCCGGATTCCCGGACAACAGGACGAAAGGCGGAACGTCCTGGGTCAGGCTGGTATTCATGCCCACGAAGGCATGGTCGCCTATCTTGCAGAACTGGTGAACGGCGGCGAAGCCGCTGAGAATCACCCAGTCGCCGACATGGACATGCCCCGCCAGCGATGCGTTATTGGAAAACACGGTGTTGTTGCCGACCCGGCAGTCATGGGCGAGATGCACATAGGCCAGCATGAGATTGTCATTGCCGAGCGAAGTGATGCCCTCATCCTGTGCGGTGCCGAGATTGAAAGTGCAGAATTCCCTGACGGTGTTGCGGTCGCCGATGAGCAGTTGCGTCGGTTCGCCCGCATATTTCTTGTCCTGCGGCGGACCGCCGATCGAGGAGAACTGGTAGAACCGGTTATCCGTGCCGATCGTGGTGTGTCCATCGATAACGACGTGCGGCCCGATGCGCGTACGAGCACCGATCTTCACATTCGGCCCGATGATGGAATAGGCGCCAATCTCGACCGTGTCGTCAAGCTCCGCGTTCGGATCGACGATGGCGGTAGGATGGATAATCGTCATTACTGCCCCGCTGGCTGGCTCGCGTCGGTGGCGCTGCGCATGGTGCACATCAGTTCGGCTTCGACCGCAACCTGGCCATCGACCGTGGCCTGCGCCTTGTATTTCCAGATGCCGCGCGCGGTGCGCAGGATTTCAACCTGCATCCGCAGCTGGTCGCCTGGCTCCACAGGGCGCTTGAATCGCGCGCCGTCGATGCCGACGAAGTAGACCACGCTATTGTCGTCGGGTTTCTGTCCCATGGTGAGGAAAGACAGCAAGGCTGCGGTCTGCGCCAGTGCCTCGATCATCAGCACGCCGGGCATCACCGGCTTGTGCGGAAAATGACCATTGAAGAATTCTTCATTGACGGTCACGTTCTTGATTGCGGTAATCGATTTCCCGGATTCCCAATCCAGCACCCGGTCAACCAGCAGCAGCGGATAGCGATGCGGCAGATATTGTTTGATCTGGTTGATGTCGAGCGTATTCTTGACTTCTTGCGTTTCCATTACTTTTCTTTTGTAAGCGTTTTAACGGTTTTTTCCAGCTCGCGGATTTTCTCACGCATTGTTCCCAAGTTGCGCACGATAGCGGCGGTTTTTTCCCAGTCCGCATTTTTTGCCAGCGGGTAAAAACCGGTGTACTGACCGGGTTCGAGGATGGAGCGCGACACCATGCTGCCGGAGGAGATGTGCACATTGTCGACGATGGTGAGATGCCCGAGCACCATGGCGGCGCCGCCGAAGGTGCAGTACTTGCCGATTTTCGCGCTGCCGGCGACACCAACGCATCCCGCCATGGCGGTATGCGCGCCGATATGGCAATTGTGTCCGATCTGGATCTGGTTATCGAGCTTGACACCGTCTTCGATGACCGTATCGCTCAGGGCGCCGCGATCGATGGTGGTATTGGCGCCGATTTCGACGTCGTCGCCGATTACCACCCTTCCGGTCTGCGGTATCTTCACCCAGGCGCCGTTCTCCTTGGCGAAACCAAAGCCGTCCGCCCCGATGACGGCGCCTGAATGAATGATGCCGTTGCGTCCGATTTCACAGCCCGCATGAAAACTGACATTGGCATGAAGATGCGTTCCTTCGCCAACCACCGCATTCCGTCCGACGAAACTACCCGCATCGAGAACGGCGCCGGCGGCAACGCGCGCGCCGGCATCGACGGTGACATGCGGCCCGATACTTGCCGCCGCATCTACCTTCGCCTCGGGATGCACGCTTGCCGTCGGGTGTATTCCCGGCTCGGGCACGATCGCGGATTGCTCCGCGAACAGCTGCGCGACCCGGGCGAAATAGGCGTAAGGATTGTTCGTGACAATCCGCGCGCCGCCATAGGCATGCTGCAGCTCGCCGTCATCGGCCGGCGACAGGATCAGCGCGGATGCCCTGGTCTGCGCAGCCACTGCCCGCAGTTTCGAGTTCGATAGAAACGTGATGTGCGATGCGTTTGCGGAATCGAGCGGCGCAATGCCGGATACCTCGATTTCAGCATCTCCGAACAGTTGGCCGCCCAGGCGTTCGACCAACATGCGCAGCCGATAGCTCATTGCGGCCCTCTTGTGGTGGTGGAAATATCATTCGACCGGGTTGGCCTGATAGATGATCCCGTGACTTGAACAACTCGTTACCATCGGCCCGACCCGGTAGCGGCGGCCATTGCAGCCGCGACGTATTGCCTGTTAAAAATTGCCAGGCATGACTGCAGCAATGCAGCAATGCAGCAATGCAGCAATTATTTGTTCAATGCTTTCAGCACCTTGTCGGTGATGTCGATGCGGGGGCTGGCATAGACCGCTTCCTGGAAGACGATATCGTATTTCTCCGTCTCTGCGATCTGCTTGATTACCTTGTTGGTGCGCTCCAGAACGATTGCCAGCTCTTCGTTGCGCCGCTGGTTCAGGTCTTCGCGGAATTCGCGCTGCTTGCGCTGGAAGTCCTTGTCGAGATCGGAAAGCTCGCGCTGCCGCTTGAGGCGATCGGGTTCGGCCAGCAGCGCGGTATCCTTGTCGAGGCGGTCGGACATGGATTTTAGCCGCCCCGCCATCTCCTGCAATTCCTTCTCGCGCCTGGAAAATTCCTGTTCGATTTTTGCCTGGGCAGCCTTGGCAGGCGCAGCTTCGCGGAAAATGCGCTCGGTGCTGACGAATCCCACGCGGGATTCCTGCGCCTGCGCGCCGGCCAGCGGAAGCGCAAGTGACGCGAAAACCGCGATGCGTCCAAGCACTGCTGATATTTTCAATGGAAACTTCAAGATCGTTCTCCGCAAATCAAATTACTATTATGCCATCAGTGCGTCAGAACCCGGTTCCGAGCTGGAACTGGAAGCTTTGCTTGCGATCGTCTTCTTTCTTGTTCAACGGTACGCCGAAGCTCAGCTTCAACGGGCCGATCGGCGACACCCAGCTGATGCCTGCGCCTACCGAGTAACGCAGATCCGAGACCTGGAACTTGGCGCCTTCGGCAAATACGTTACCCGCATCGAAGAACGTAAACCAGCGCAAGGTACGGTCATTGCCGGAACCCGGGAACGGGAACTGCAGCTCCACGTTTGCGATGATTCGTGAGGCACCGCCCAGCGGATCGCCGTTCAGCGCACGTGGGCCTAGCGACGACCCTTCGTAGCCGCGTACCGAACCGATGCCACCGGCGTAAAAGTTCTTGAAGATCGGAAACGGCTTGCCGCCTAGGCCGCGGCCATAGTCGATCTCGCCGTTCAATGCCAGAGTGATGGCCTGCAGGATAGGCGTGAAATACTGGTGCTGGTATACCGCACGGTAATACTTCAGGCTGCCGGTAGGCGCGATTTCGAAATTGACGCGCTGATAGCGGCCGGTCGTCGGAACCAGCGCGCTGTCGCGGCTGTCGCGCTGCCAGGCGGCAGTCAGCGGGAAGCTGGTGGTAGTAGCCTCGACGCCGTTACCAAAATCCTGGGCGTAGCGCTTATAGACTTCCGGGCTGTCATTGTAGCCGGGCACGCCGGTATAAGTAGTGACCTCGGTGCGCTCCACGCCGGCACCGAAGAAGACGGTATCGACCTCGGAAAACGGAACGCCGAACTTGACATTCCCGCCTGTGGTCTTGACGACGTAGTCGCCAGTATTGATTTCGGGCGGACGCGTCGTACGGACGAAGACTTCATAGCTGCGACTGACGCCGTCATCCGTGAAATAAGGGGTCGACTGGGTCAGAGCAATGGTACGGTTTCGACGGCTGGTATTGACGTCGATGCCGAGCGTATTGCCGCTGCCGAAGGCGTTCGCCTGCTGGATCGACCCGGTCAGCATCACCTTCTCGCTACTGGAGAAGCCGGCACCGAGAAGAATGTTGCCGGTCGGCTTTTCCGCCACTGTCATGTTGAGGTCGACCTGATCGGTCGTACCGGGAACTTCGGGGGTCTCGATGCCGACTTCCTTGAAATAACCGAGGCGGTCGACCCTGTCCCGCGACAGGCGGATCTTTTCACCGTCGTACCAGGAGTTCTCGAACTGGCGGAATTCGCGACGAACCACCTCGTCGCGGGTCTTGGTATTGCCGGCGATATTGATGCGGCGCACATAAACCCGCTTGCCGGGGTCGATCAGGACCGTGAAGCTGACCTCGCGCTTTTCACGATCAATCTCCGGGTTGGCATTGACGTTGGCGAATGCATAGCCGAAGTTGCCCATGCGCTCGGTTATCTTCTTGACGCTTTCCGCAAGCTTCTCGCCGGAGTAGACGTCGCCGGGCTTGAGCTGGACCAGCGGCCGCAGCTCTTCCTCGCGGCCGAGCATTTCGCCCTCCAGCTTGACGCCGCCGACCGTGAACTTCTCACCCTCGTTGATGTTGATGGTGATGTAGATGTCCTTCTTGTCGGGCGTAATGGACACTTGGGTCGACTCGACCTGCATCTCGAGGTAACCGCGGTTCAGGTAATAGGAGCGCAGCGCCTCGATGTCGCCGGTCAGCTTCTGTTTCGAATACTGGTCCGCCTTGGTGTACCAGGTGAACCATCCCGGCGTGCGCAGGTTGAGCAGGCTCAGCAATTCCTTTTCGGAGAAGGCCTTGTTGCCGATAATGTTGATCTGCTTGATCCGGGTCACTTCGCCTTCGTCGACCGCAAAGCTGATGTTGACCCGATTGCGCTCGATAGGCGTAACCGTGGTGGTGATCTGCACCCCGTACAGCCCGCGGGAGAGATACTGTCGCTTGAGTTCCTGCTCCGCCCGGTCCACCAGCGCGCGGTCGAAGATCCGCGATTCACCCAGGCCGATATCCTTCAGCGCCTTGGTCAGCTGGTCTTTTTCAAATTCCTTGGTGCCGGAAAAGTCGACGCCGGCAATCGCCGGCCGCTCCTCGAGCATGACGACCAGGACGTCGCCCTCGACCTCGATCCGCACATCCTTGAAGAAGCCGGTGGCATACAGCGCCTTGATCGCGGCCGAGCCCTTCTCGTCGGTATAGGTCTCGCCCACCCGCACCGGCAGATAGCTGAACACGGTACCCGCCTCGGTACGCTGGATGCCTTCGACGCGGATATCCTTGACGGTGAAGGGATCAACGGCCAATGCGCTGCCGGCGCAAAGGGCAAATGCGGCTAGAGCGATGAGACGGCGGGGGAAAAATGACTTGGAAAGGCGCTCGGATTGTAATTTCATCGGGTATTTTGTAATCAAACTCCCCGCCGATGCGCCTTGGGGCAGACCAGCCGGGACTCAGGACATGAGCCGCACAATGTCGTTGAAGACGGCAACCGCCATCAACGTCATCAGAATGCCCACACCTGCACGCTGGGCCATCTCTCCGAACCGCTCGGGTAAAGCGCGTCCGGTCAAAAGTTCCAGCGAATAATACAGTAAAAGCCCCCCGTCTAAAACCGGTATGGGAAGCAGGTTCATTACGCCCAGGCTGATGCTGATGAACGCGATGAACGTGAGATAGCTGATGATGCCGATGCGGGCAGTCTGCCCCGCATAGTCGGCGATTGTGATCGGACCTGTGATGTTCTTCAAGGAAACTTCACCGATGAGCATTTTACCAAGCATTTTGAGCGTTAGGACGCTTGTGTCCCAAGTCTTGGCAACGGCTCGCCCCAGCGCAGCGACCGGCGCGTCGCCGGCCGTGACCATTTCAGGCGCGAGCGGCACTTCTACCTTGATGCGTCCGACCGTCTCGTTATTGCGGCTGAAGGCTTCCGGCGTCACCGTCGCGCTGAATTCCTGCCCATTGCGGATGCCCGTCAGGCGCAGCATCTGTTCGGGCGACTTGCGGACAATTTCGATGAATGCCAGGCCGTCGGAGACGGGTTTGCCGTCGACGGCCATGATCTGGTCGCCTTCGCGCAGGCCCGCGCGGTTGGCCGGCCCGTCTTCGACGATGCGGCCGAGCACGGCCTTAGGGCGCGCGAGATCGAGGCCGAGCTTGGCGAGAAAATCACCTTCGAGATCGGCGGTCTGCAGGCCGTCAAGGCGCAGGCTGACGGATTCGTTCAGGGTGACCTTGGGGTCGACCGGGTCGGGACGCTGCACCTCCAGGCGGACCGGATTCCTTTCCAGTGCGTGTTGCAGGACTTTCCAGCGCATGTCGGACCAGTTCCTGACGGTTTCGCCATTGATGGCGGTCACCAGTTCTCCGCCGCGCAGGCCGGCTTCGTAGGCGGCGGAAGCCGTTGGAACCTCTCTGATGCGGGCGGTCGGCTCCGGCATGCCATAGGTGTAGAGTCCTGCGAAAACCGCGATCGCGAGCAGGAAGTTGGCGAGCGGCCCCGCAGCGACGATGGCAATGCGCTTCCAGACCGACTGACGGGTGAATTCACGCTTCAGGTCCTCCGGCGGCATCGTACTGATATCCTGTTCCCGCGCATCGAGCATCTTGACGTAGCCGCCGAAGGGGAGCATCGAGAGTGCCCATTCGGTCTGGTCCGGTCCGAAGCGCCTCGACCAGACGATTTTCCCCATGCCGACCGAAAAACGCAGCACCTTGACGCCGCACCAGCGCGCGACCCAATAGTGCCCCAGTTCGTGCACCACAACCAGAACAGCGAGGGCCACAAGGAAAGCAAGCACTGTTTGGAGCAGACTCATGGTTACCGCCTATGAAAGATAAGATTGGGCCAGCGCCCTCGCCCGCCCATCCTGTTCGATGAGCGCCTCGATATCGGACATCTCGTCATGAGGGAGTTCGTCCATCACGCGCCTGATGGTCCGGTCGATCATCCTGAAACCTGTTTTCCCGTCCAGAAATGCTTGGACCGCAACCTCGTTGGCCGCGTTCAGCAATGCCGGCGCCGTGCCACCGGCGGAAAGCGCGTCATAAGCCAGTTTCAGACAGGGGAAACGTTCGAAGTCCGGGCTTTGAAAATCCAGTTGCCCGATACGGACCAGATCCAGGGAGTCGACGCCGGAGGCGATCCGTTCCGGATAGGCCAAGGCATGGGCAATCGGGGTACGCATGTCGGGATTGCCCAACTGAGCGAGCACCGATCCGTCGACATACGACACCATGGAATGAATCACGCTCTGGGGATGGATCACGACTTCGATACGATCCGCCGGCGCTCCGAACAGCCAGTGAGCTTCGATGACTTCGAGGCCCTTGTTCATCATGGTGGCGGAGTCCACCGATATCTTGCGTCCCATGACCCAATTCGGATGAGCCACCGCTTCTGCCGGAGTGACGCTCTCGAGGGTCTCGACCGCGCGGTTCAGGAACGGTCCGCCGGAGGCGGTCAGGAGTATCCTGGCGATGCCATGCTGATCGGGGGCGCGCTGATAGGCATGCGGCAGGCACTGGAAAATTGCATTGTGTTCGCTGTCGATGGGCAGCAGCGTGGCCCCGCTCTCCGAGACGGCATCCATGAACAGCCTGCCCGACATGACCAGGGCTTCCTTGTTCGCGAGCAGCACTTTCTTGCCCGCTCTCGCCGCAGCCATCGTCGGCGCAAGTCCCGCGGCACCGACGATGGCCGCCATGACGGTATCGCAGCCCGGCGCACTCGCCGCCGCGCAAAGCGCGGCCTCGCCATGGTCGACGTCGATCTTCAAGCCCTTGGCGGCGAGCAGCCTTGAGAGCCGCAGCGCCGCATCCGCGCTGCCGACGATCGCCACCTGCGGCCGGAAGCGCAGGCATTGATCCGCGAGTTCTTCGACTTTCTGGTGTGCGGTCAGCGCATACACCCGGTAACGGTCGGGATGGCGTTCAACCACGTCCAGTGTGGATACGCCGATGGATCCGGTCGCGCCGAGTATTGTGATGTGCTGCATGCTGCCTTACCTGTATAGAAACTAGAGCCAAGACCCGAACAGCACCGCAACCGGCAATGTCGGTATCAGGGCATCGATCCGGTCCAGTACGCCGCCGTGGCCCGGTAGAAGATTGCTGCTGTCCTTCATGCCTGCGCGGCGCTTGAGTTGCGATTCGAACAAATCGCCGACCACGCTGAAGGCAACGATCACGGTCATGACCAGGATGAAACCGCCCCAACCCCAGCGTGCTAGGATTTGCGGCGCGAAGGTGTTTTCCAGCGCCGGGTGCAGGGTCGATGCTCCGGCAATGACAAGGACGGCAATCCAGCCGCCGATGGCGCCCTCCCAGGACTTTCCTGGAGAGATCGTCGGCGCGAGCTTGCGCCGGCCAAATGCCTTGCCAGAGAAATAGGCGCCGATATCTGCAATCCAGACCAGGGCCATCACGGACAGCAGATATAGCGGGGACTGTTGAAACAATACCGTGACGGCAAGGAAACAGGCAAGAATGGTAATGCCGTAGATGCCGTTCAGTAGCCGGCTGCCCATCGCTTCCAGTGGCGGCAAGCCCACCTTGAGCGACGGGATCAGGCGAACCACCCAGATCGCGACGCTCAGCACGAAAAGCAGCCGGGCCGTCCCGGCATTGCCGGTATAGAGCAGGTAAAGAAAAACCGCGGTCCAGACTGCGGCGCCAAATACCGGCTGGCGATTGTGGAACAGGCGGAAGCTTTCCCACGATGCGGCGGCAAAGAACAGCGCGGCAACCAGCGCAAAAAACAGGAACGATTTCGAAAACAACACGGAAAGCAAAACCGCAAGCAATACCACCGCAGTGATGATACGGGTCCCAAGCATCAGGACGCCTTCTTCTGCTCGATCACCTGTGCGCTTGTACGGCCGAACCGGCGCTCGCGTTGCTGATAGGAGGCGACCGCTTCATCGAGCGCCGCGCCATCGAAATCGGGCCAGTATGTTTCCGTGAAATAGAATTCGGTGTAAGCCAGCTGCCAGAGCAAGAAGTTGGAGATGCGCTCCTCGCCGCCGGTACGGATGAAGAGATCGGGTTCCGGCGCATAGGCCATCGCCAGGTGTTCGGCCAGTTGCTCTTCGCTGAAATCAGTGCTTCCGGGATGGGATGCCGCCATCTTGTTCACTGCCTGCATGATATCCCAGCGGCCGCCGTAATTTGCGCAGATGGTGACTGTCAGGCGCGAGTTGTTCGCCGTTCTGCGCTCCGCGTTGGCGATCAACTGGCGCAGCTTCGCATCGAAGCGGCTCAGGTCGCCCACGACCTTGAGCCGGATGTCATTTGCATGCATCTTGGCGACTTCGCGCTCCAGTGCGGTGACGAACAGGCGCATCAGCAGCGACACTTCCTCCGCCGGACGGCGCCAGTTCTCGGAACTGAAGGCAAACAGCGTCAAGTATTCGATGCCACGTTCAACGCAGGCTTCCACGATGGTGCGAACCGTTTCCACACCCTTTGCATGTCCGGCGACGCGGGGCAGATAGCGCCTGGTTGCCCAGCGCCCGTTTCCATCCATGATGATGGCGACATGCCTTGGCACGATGGACGACACCTCGGGTACTGCTTGCGTTGAGCTTTTATAGGTCATGTGATGGCTTAAGCGAAATAAGTTTGGTTATGACGAAAGGCCGGCGAAGCACAACAGAACTTCTCCCCGAACCGCCCATCGCCCAGGAACCATGCCGTTGCCGCACTTGGCACGATCCGGCATGGTGCCGTCGCCTCCGCCTCATGTCTTCTGCCGAAGCCAATGACGATGAGGCTTGCCGCCTTGACCGTACCTTAAGGCTTATACGGTCAGCAGTTCTTTTTCTTTTTCTGCAATCAGTTTATCGACTTCCGCAACAAATTTGTCGGTCAGCTTCTGTACGTCGTCCTGCGCACGGCGCTCGTCGTCTTCCGAGCAGGCCTTGTCCTTCAACAGCTTTTTCAATGCTTCATTGGAGTCGCGGCGGATATTGCGGATCGCGACTTTCGAATCCTCACCCTCGCCCTTGACCATTTTGACGATTTCCCTGCGACGCTCCTCGGTCAACGGGGGCGTAGGAACGCGGATCAGGTCGCCCTGGGTCGACGGGTTGAGGCCCAGATCGGATTCGCGGATCGCCTTTTCAATCACCGCAACCATCTTCTTTTCCCAAGGCTGGACGCCAATGGTGCGTGCGTCGACCAGGGTGACGTTGGCAACCTGGTTGATCTGCGTCGGCGATCCGTAATAATCGACCTGGATATGATCGAGGATGCCCACGTGCGCCCGCCCGGTACGAACCTTGGCGAGATCGGCCTTCAGCGTCTCGATCGACTTCTGCATTTTTTGTTCGGCATTCTTTTTGACGTCAACGACTGTCATGCTGCTCTCCTGAGTTGCAACGAGTAAGACTCGATTTATACGTGAACCAATGTCCCCTCGTCTTCGCCCATGATCACGTTTTTCAGGGCGCCCGGTTTAACGATGGAAAACACCTTGATCGGCAGCTTCTGATCGCGGCATAGCGCGAAGGCAGTCGCATCCATGACCTGCAGATGCTTGGCAATCGCTTCGTCGAAGGTGATGGTCGCATAACGCGTCGCATTGCGGTCCTTGTTCGGATCCGCGCTGTAGACGCCGTCGACCTTGGTGGCTTTCAGCACGATCTCCGCGCCGATTTCCGAACCGCGCAGCGCCGCCGCGGTATCGGTCGTGAAGAAGGGATTGCCGGTTCCGGCCGCAAACACCACAACCTTGCCTTCTTCGAGATATTGCAACGCCTTCGGGCGCACATAGGGCTCGACGACCTGCTCGATGCTGATCGCCGACATGACGCGCGCCGTAATGCCGACCTGGCGCATGGCATCCGCCAGCGCAAGCGAATTCATTACGGTCGCGAGCATGCCCATGTAGTCCGCCGTTGCGCGATCCATGCCTTGCGCACCCGGCGCGACGCCGCGAAAGATATTGCCGCCACCAATCACGATTGCCAGCTCCACTCCCAGCCTGGCCACCTCGGCCACGTCCGCCACCATACGCTCAATGGTCGAACGGTTAATGCCATAGGCGTCATCGCCCATCAGCGCTTCACCCGAGAGTTTAAGGAGGACGCGCTTGTAAGCTGGTTTTGTCATGGGCTTGGACTCCTAGTCATTGTCCGATTCAAGATGAAATCATTCCGTTTCCGGACATCATCTTCGAAAAGCCTTCATGAAGCTCCAGATTAGATGAAATCCGGCGGTACGGGGGTGCTTTACTATTGACGAAACTTAAATCAATGTCATTTGGCAATAAAATGGCGGTGCGCCCATCGGAGCCGCCACTATCGCCGGCCTCGAAACTGCCCTGAACACCGATCCTGGCTCCAGTCAGAATACTGATACTGCGAGGTGAACATTATGATATCGGCTCACCTACAAAAACGGGCCTTTCGGCCCGTTTTTATTACGCCTGCTGCTTAGGCTTGCTTGGCCGCAGCAACCTGCGCGGCCACTTCGGCGGCAAAATCGTCCTGCTTCTTTTCGATGCCTTCGCCGACGACGAACATGGTGAAGGCTTTCACAGTCGTGTTAGCTGCCTTCAACATCTGCTCGACAGTCTGCTTGTCGTTCTTGACGAACGGCTGGTCGAACAAGGACACTTCCTTGAGGTACTTCTGAACCGTGCCTTCAACCATCTTGGCAACGATATCGGCAGGCTTGCCCGACTCGGCGGCCTTCTGTGTCGCGATCGAACGCTCTTTCTCGATCAGGTCGGCGGGAACATCTTTCGACGACAGCGCGACCGGCTTCATCGCTGCAATGTGCATCGCCACATCCTTGCCGACCTGCTCGTCCGCGCCGTCGAATTCGACGATGACGCCGATGCGAGTGCCGTGCAGGTAGGAAACCAGCTTCGAACCGGTTTCATAACGCTTGAAGCGGCGGATCGACATGTTTTCGCCGATCTTGCCGACCAGTGCGGCACGCACTTCTTCCAGGGTCTTGCCGTCCACCGGCAACGCCGAAAGAGCCGCCACGTCAGCCGGGTTCTTTTCGGCAACGAGTTTCGCGACGGTGTTTGCCAGCGCGATGAAGTCGTCGTTCTTGGTCACGAAGTCGGTTTCGCAATTGACTTCCACCAGCGCGCCCACGCCGCCGGAGATAAATGCCGTGACCACGCCTTCTGCGGTGACGCGGGAAGCTGCCTTGGAAGCCTTGCTGCCCAGCTTCACGCGCAGGATCTCTTCCGCGCGGACCAGGTCGCCGTCGGCCTCGGTCAGAGCCTTTTTGCACTCCATCATCGGCGCGTCGGTTTTCGCGCGCAGTTCACCCACCATCGCTGCTGTAATTGCCGCCATGTCATTCTCCTCAATTCAATAAGCGTCTATGCGACGCAGTCAATCACAATACGTTCAGCACGGGTACAAAAAAGGGGCGAACGACTGTTGCCCCTTTTGGTATGCCCGACAGATCAGGCGCAGGGCTTATGCCTGCTCGCTGACCTCGACGAATTCGTCAGCGCCGCCCTTGACGGCTTCCAGCACTTCATTGGTTGCATTTGCGCGGCCTTCGAGGATCGCGTCAGCAACGCCGCGCGCATACAGCGCGATTGCCTTGGAGGAGTCATCGTTGCCGGGGATGACGTAAGTCACGCCTTCCGGGGAATGGTTGGTATCGACGATGCCGATGACCGGGATGCCCAGCTTTGCGGCTTCGGTGATGGCGCCCTTGTGGTAGCCGACGTCGATCACGAAGATGGCGTCGGGAATGCCGCCCATTTCCTTGATGCCGCCGATGGACTTCTGGAGCTTCTCCATCTCGCGCTGGAACATCAGGGCTTCCTTCTTGCTCAGCTTTTCGACGGAACCGTCTTCAATCGCGGCTTCCATGTCCTTCAGGCGCTTGAGGGAAGTCTTGATGGTCTTGAAGTTGGTCAGCATGCCGCCGAGCCAGCGCTGGTCGACGTAGGGCATGCCTGCGCGCTGGGCTTCCGCCGCGAGGATGTCGCGTGCCTGGCGCTTGGTGCCGACGAACAGGATGGTGCCGCGGTTGGATGCCAGTTGGCGGATGTACTTCATCGCCTCCTGGTACATGCCCATGGTCTTTTCCAGGTTGACGATATGAATCTTGTTGCGATGGCCGAAGATATAGGGAGCCATCTTGGGGTTCCAGAAGCGGGTCTGGTGGCCAAAATGGACACCGGCTTCCAGCATTTCACGCATGGTAACGGACATGAATTTCTCCAGGGTTAGGTCTGGAATCCGGCCAGTGACTTCAAGGCTTTACACAAGATGAACAGGGTAACAGCCCGGGAAGCACCCTTTGCGACCGGATTCGCGATTTCCAAAAAAGTCGAAGGTTAGCTTGAAACCAATTCAAGCTAACCCGGGATTCTACCTCACTTCTTCCGAATTATTCAAGCCATGATGAAGTCTGTTTCCGGCGAAGCTTTGTCGGGTCGTCTATAATTTCGCCTCAATCATCATTCTCTTTTGCGCTCAGGCGCGGTCTGGCTAGCTATGGGTTCCATCACGATCAAAACCGAAGACGATATCAAGGGCATGCGCATCGCTGGCCGACTCGCCGCCGAAGTGCTCGATTTCATCGCGCCGCATGTCAAGCCCGGCGTCACGACCGGCGAGCTGGACCGCCTTTGCCATGAGTACATGACAAATGTGCAAGGCTGCGTTCCGGCGCCGCTGAATTACTGCCCTCCCGGCTATACGCCGTTCCCCAAATCCATTTGCACATCGGTCAATGACGTGGTCTGCCATGGCATTCCCGGCGACAAGGTGCTCAAGAGCGGCGATGTCGTCAACATCGATATCACCGTCATCAAGGACGGCTACCATGGCGATACCAGCCGCATGTTCTTCGTGGGCGAGCCGTCGATCCTGGCCAGGCGGCTGACCGAAATCACCTACGAGTGCATGTGGCTGGGCATTTCCAAGATCAGGCCGGGCGCGCATCTGGGCGACATCGGCCATGTGATTCAGCAGCATGCGGAAAAGGCCGGATACAGCGTGGTGCGGGAATTCTGCGGGCATGGCATCGGCAAGGTTTTCCACGAAGAGCCGCAGGTACTGCATTACGGCCGGCCGGGCACGCTCGACCAGCTGGTGGCGGGCATGATTTTCACGGTGGAGCCGATGATCAATGCCGGCAAGCGCGACATCCGCGAAATGGGCGACGGCTGGACCATCAAGACCAAGGACCGCAGCCTGTCGGCGCAGTGGGAGCATACGGTGCTGGTCACCGAAACGGGCTATGAGGTCCTGACGGTATCCGCCAGCATGCCGCCGCCGCCAGCCTTCATCACGGGAGCGGGTGCATCCAGCACGGTAGCGGCCTGACGATGGCATCCCTCGCATTGACGCTCAAGGAGCAGCTCAAGGCCGAACGGCAGGCGGCGATCGCGGCGTTCAATGAGCATCGCAAGCCCGAAAAGCTGCTGGCCGGCCTGCGCCAGGATGTCGATGCCGCGCTGATACGCGCATGGAACACGATCGGCCTACCGTCCAGCGCCGCGCTGGTCGCCGTCGGCGGCTACGGGCGCGGCGAACTTTACCCGCACTCCGATGTGGACGTTCTGATCCTGCTAGACTCGGCGCCCGATCCGGCGCTGCGGGAAAAACTGGAGGAACTGGTCCAGCTGTTCTGGGATATCGGCCTTGAAATCGGGCACAGCATACGGACAATCGACGAGTGCATGACGGAATCCGAAGCCGACATCACCGTCCAGACCAGCCTGCTGGAAGCGCGCCTGGTTACGGGAAACCGGAAGCTTTTTCACTTCCTGCAGGATCGCTTCAATGCAGCCATGAACCCGCAAGCCTTCTTCCAGGCGAAAACCCTGGAACTGCGGCAGCGGCACGTGAAATATGAAGACACGCCCTACAGCCTCGAGCCCAATTGCAAGGAAAGCCCGGGGGGCTTGCGCGATCTGCAGGTCATTCTCTGGGTAGCCAAGGCCGCTGGCCTCGGAGACTCATGGCGCAAGCTCGCCGAGCGAGGCTTGATAACGCAAACCGAAGCGCGCCAGCTGACGCAGAAGGAACGCGCGTTCAAGGACATCCGCATTCGCCTGCATATCCATACCGGACGGCGCGAAGACAGGCTGGTCTTCGACGTTCAGACACCGATCGCCGAGACTTTCGGATTCCAGACCACCGAAACCCGGCGCGCCAGCGAATACCTGATGCAGCACTATTACTGGGCGGCCAAGGCGGTCACGCAGCTCAACACCATTCTGCTGCAGAATATCGAAGCGCAGCTGTTTCCTCAGTCCGCGGATCCGCAGCCGCTCAACGAACGTTTCAATGCCGTCAACAGCCTGATCGACATTGCGCGCGACGACACTTTTGAAGCGACGCCTTCGGCCATGCTGGAGGTATTCCTGCTGCTGGCCCAGCATTCGGAGCTGCACGGCATGACCGCCCGCACCCTGCGCGCGCTGTGGCATGCGCGCTTCCGGATCGACAGCGAGTTCCGGCGCGATCCGGCGAACCGCGCCCTGTTCCTGAAAATCCTGCAGGCACCCAAGGGCATCACCCACGCACTGCGGGGCATGAACCAGACCAGCATTCTGGGCCGCTATCTTCCCAATTTCAGACGCATCATCGGACAGATGCAGCATGACCTGTTCCACGTCTACACCGTCGACCAGCATATCCTGATGGTGGTGCGCAACGTGCGCCGCTTCACGATGACGGAGCATGCGCACGAATACCCGTTCTGCAGCCAGCTCATGGCGAACTTCGCCCAGCCCTGGCTGCTGTACATTGCCGCCCTGTTCCACGATATCGCCAAGGGCCGCGGCGGCGATCACTCGCAACTGGGCATGGCCGACGCCCGCAAATTCTGCCGAGAACACGATCTGTCGAAGGAAGATACCGAACTGGTGGTGTTTCTCGTCGAACATCACCTGTCGATGTCGCAGGTCGCTCAGAAGCAGGATTTGTCCGACCCGGACGTGATCCGCAATTTCGCCGGCACGGTCAAGGATGAGCGCCACCTGACCGCGCTCTACCTGCTGACGGTGGCCGATATCCGCGGCACCAGCCCGAAAGTCTGGAATGCCTGGAAGGGCAAGCTCCTGGAAGATCTCTACCGGATGACGCTGCGCGTGCTCGGGGGCGAAGACCCGTCGACCGAGCATGAACTCAGGAACCGGCAGGATGCGGCGCTGAAGACGCTGCGCCTGTACGGTTTGCCGGAGAATGCCCATGAGCGGCTGTGGAAGCAGCTGGATGTCGCCTATTTCCTGAGGCACGACGCGGCTGACATCGCCTGGCAAACGCGCTCCTTGTACAACAAGACCGACAGCGCCACGCCCGTCGTCAAATGCCGCCTCGCTCCCATCGGGGAAGGCGTGCAGGTCGCGGTATATATCAAGGACCAGCCGGACTTGTTCGCCCGCATCTGCAGTTACTTCGACCGCAAGAATTTCAGCATCCTGGATGCGAAGATTCACACCACGCGCAACGGCTACGCGCTGGATACCTTCCTGGTAACGGAGCCCGCATTCGCCAACAGCTACCGGGACATCATCAGCCTGATCGAACACGAGCTGACCGAACTGCTGCAGACCTGCGCCGAACTGCCGTCGCCGACCGTGGGCCGCCTGTCGCGGCTGTCGCGCACCTTTCCGATCACGCCGACGGTGGACCTGCGACCGGACGAGCGCGGACAATATTATCTGCTGTCGGTCTCGGCCAACGACCGCAACGGCCTGCTGTATTCCATTGCCAACGTCCTCGCCAGGTATCGGGTCAATCTTCATACCGCCAAGATCATGACGCTCGGCGAGCGTGTCGAAGACGTCTTTCTGGTCGACGGCCCGCTGCTCAATAACGCCCGCAGCCAGATCCAGCTCGAACGCGACCTCCTCGACGCGCTGCGTATTTAACCCGCATTCAGCCGCCGGCATATCACTTTTCTCTTTTACTGCATTTCCCATGACCGAACCTGTCCGCCTTTCCAAACGCATGTCCGAACTGGGACTTTGCTCGCGCCGCGAAGCCGATGAATGGATCGAGCGCGGCTGGGTCCGCGTCGACGGCAAGATCGTGTCCGAACTCGGCAGCAAGGTGCTTCCGAACCAGAAGATCACCGTCGAGCGCCAGGCCAGCGCACAGCAGGCGCGCCGCGTCACCGTGCTGATCAACAAGCCCGTCGGCTATGTCAGCGGCCAGGCCGAGGATGGCTACAAGCCGGCGGTCACCCTGATCGGCCCGGAAACCCGCTGGAAGGAAGACAAGGCGCCGATCCAGTTTCATCCCAGCCAGCTGCGCAGCCTGGTTCCGGCAGGACGCCTGGACATCGATTCCGTCGGCTTGCTGGTGCTGACACAGGATGGGCGCATCGCCAAGCAACTGATCGGGGAAGACACCTCGATCGAAAAGGAATACCTGGTGCGGGTGCAATACACGAAGCCCGGCCGCCTTCCCGATGCCGATCTCAGGCTGCTCAACCACGGCCTGTCGCTGGATGGCAAAAAACTGTTGCCGGCCAAGGTTCGCTGGCAGAACGACGACCAGCTCAGTTTCGTCCTGCGCGAAGGCAAGAAGCGGCAGATACGCCGCATGTGCGAAGCGGTCGGACTAAGGGTGCTCGGCCTCAAGCGGGTGCGCATCGGTCGCGTGATGTTGGGCGACCTTCCGCAAGGCCAGTGGCGTTATCTGGGTGCCGACGAACGATTTTGATCCGCTATGAAGGGGTCCGCTCCTCGCGTCTTTCCTCGCGCGCCCGTTCCCAGTCGCCATTCTTCTTCTTGATGTTGATGTCGGCATCGCGCGCGAACATTGCCTCCAGTTCTTCGCGCGCCTGCACCGCCATCGACACCATCTGGTCCTGGTCCTTGTAATAGGGATAGACGTTGTGCAGCGTCTGGAGGTTATGACTACGAAACTTCAGCGCAGCCTGCCGGGCCTGGAAGGCATTGAATCCCAGTGTCTCGAGTGTACGCCGGCCCAGTTGCAACGCCGACTCGAACGTTTCCCTTTCAATGACGGTAACACCCCGGTCCATCAGATCGTAGTAGTGAGTGACATTGCGCGCACGCGCAAGAATGGTCAGCTCCGGGAATTCCTGCCTGACTGCATCCACCAGCTTAATGCTGTCTTCCACGCTGTCGAGCGCGACAATCAGAGCCCTCGCCTTCCGCGCTCCGGCAGCACGCAGGAGATCGATGCGCGTGGCATCGCCGTAATACACCTTCAATCCGAAACGGCGCAGCAATTCGATCTGGTCGGGATCGTGGTCAAGCACCGTAATGCCGATGCGGTTCGCATGCAGGAGGCGCCCGATGATCTGCCCGAAACGGCCGAAACCGGCAATGATGACCGGCTGCATTTCACCGTCGATGGCATCGTCGGGAGGTTTCCCGTCGCCTGCGAAGTAGCGCACGATCAGCTTGTCGTGCAGGACCAGCAGCAGCGGCGTGGTGACCATGGACAAGGCCACGACGACCAGCAGCGTTGCCGCCACCTCCTCCGAAAACACCCGCGCCGCAGCGGCTGCGCTGAAGATGACGAATGCGAATTCGCCGCCCTGCGAAAGCAGGATGGCAAAGAACGGCTGCTGGCCCGGCAAGATGCCGAAGCGCTTGCCGAGCATGTAGAGCACGAATGATTTGATCGCCAGGAATCCGGCCACCAAGCCCAGCACCAGCAGGGGCTGGCGCACCAGCACGCCGAAGTCGATCGACATGCCCACGGCTATGAAGAACAGCCCCAGCAGCAAGCCCTTGAAGGGCTCGAGATCGGTTTCCAGCGCATGCCGGTATTCGGAATCGGCAAGCAGCACGCCGGCCAGGAAAGTGCCCAATGCCATCGACAAGCCGACCGACTGCATCAGCAAGCCGATGGCGATCACAAGCAGCAGCGCGAATGCGGTGAAAATCTCGCGCACGCCTGCCTTGGTGATCAGGCGGAACAGCGGCGGCATCAGGTAGCGTCCGGCGAGCACCAGCACTGCCAGCACGCCGATGACCTTGAGTGCGGTCATCCAGCCATTGGCATCGCCGCTGGCCGCCGCGCTGCCCAGCAGGGGAACGATGGCGATCATCGGGATCGCGGCGATATCCTGGAACAGCAGGATGGAAAAGCCGGCGGAGCCCGCCGCAGTCGCCATCAGATGGCGCTCGCCCAGTGTTGCCAGCGCAATCGCGGTCGACGACAGCGAAAGACCGAGCGCGGCGATCAGGGACACCTTCCAGTCGACTCCCAGGCCCAGGCCAGCCAGGAAAAGGCCGAGCGCCACCAGGCCGACCTGGGCGCTACCCCAGCCGAAGATCGAGCGGCGCAGCGCCCAGAGGCGGCGCGGCTCGAGTTCAAGCCCGATCAGGAACAGCAGCAGAACGACGCCGAATTCGGAGAAATGCAGGATTGCCTCGACGCCGCTGATGAGGCCAAGGCCCCACGGGCCGATCGCCACCCCCGCCATCAGGTAGCCCAGCACCGAACCGAGTCCGAGTTTCTTGGCAACCGGAACGGCGACCACGGCCGCCGACAGGTAAATCAGTGCATTAGGCAGCAAGTCATTCGTCATGGGGGTCGTCAGGCTGGAGTTCGGGAGCAATCGGATCGGTGTCGAAGCCGGTCGGCACGGCCTTCGACCAGGCCGGATAATTGACCAGCCGCTCCCGGTACTCGACGGCCGCGGGTTCGATTTCAGCCGCGTCGGCCTTGCGATATCCGTGCACGATCAGCGGCGGCAGCCAGCGCATGCCGCACAGGTGCGCGGTCTGCTCGTAGGGCGGGAGAAAATCGCTGAAATGGCGGCGATGGATACCGTCGGGGCGATAGGCGCTTTCCGGGCTGCCAGTGGACGCGACCAGCCAGAGGTCCTTGCCGCGCAAGGCACGGCCCTCGCGTCCGTAAGCCCAGCCGTGCTCGAACACCACATCGATCCATTCCTTGAGCAGGCTCGGCATGCTGTACCACTGTACCGGATGCTGCAGAACGATCAGGTCGCTGTCCGCAAGCAGCGCCTGCTCCCTTGCTACATCGATGTAGAAATCCGGATAGGCCTGATAAAGATCGTGCACCCGTACATTGGGCAAATCCCTGACATGATCCAGCATCCGCCTGTTGATGTGCGAAAGATGGCTGGCGGGGTGAGCGTAGACGATCAGGATGGAGGGCGGCGATGTCATCTGGGTTGGCATGCAATGGACGCTGCGAAGCCGATGCTCCGCAGCGCAGGACGGCCGGCGTGGATCCGCATGCCGCCGTGCATCAATCGTCGCTTGCAGCGTCGAGCTGCGGGAAGAGAATCTCGGTAAATCCGAAGCGGCTGAAATCCCTGATCCGCATCGGATACAGGGTGCCGGTCAGGTGGTCGCATTCATGCTGCACGACCCGCGCATGGAAGTCCTCGGCGTCGCGGCTGATCGCCTTGCCGAACTGGTCGAGGCCCTCGTAATGCACGCGCTTCCAGCGCGGCACTATCCCGCGCAGGCCGGGCACCGACAGGCAGCCTTCCCAGCTGTCTTCCATCTCTTCCGACTGCGGCGTGATGACGGGATTGATCAGGATGGTTTCGGGCACCGGCGGCGCATCTGGATAACGCGGGTTGTGCTTGAATCCGAAGATCACCAGCTGCAGGTTGACACCGATCTGGGGCGCCGCCAGACCTGCGCCGTTGGCCGCGCGCATCGTGTCGAACATGTCCTCGATCAGCGCATCCAGTTCCCGCGTACCGAATTCCCGCACCGGCTCCGCCTGCCGCAGCAGTCGCGGATCGCCCATTTTCAGAATTTCCCTGACGGCCATTGCCTGCTCCCCGATCCTCGAATACCGATCCTCAATTCGAACTTTCCGAACTTTCCGAACTTTCTTCCAGCAATGCCAGCAGCGCCGCTTCATCCAGAATCGGCACCCCGATCTCCTGGGCCTTCGCGAGCTTGCTGCCGGCCTCTTCGCCGGCCACGACATAGCTGGTCTTCTTGGACACCGAACCCGCCACCTTGCCGCCGGCGGCTTCAATCCTGGCGGCCGCCTCGTCGCGCGTCAGGTTGGGCAAGGTTCCGGTCAGCACGAAGGTCTTGCCTGCCATTGGCTTGGCTGCTGCCGCCATCGATTCGCTTTCGGGCCAATGTATGCCGGCGGCGCGCAGTTGCTCGATCAGCTCGCGGTTGAGCGGGTCGGACAGGAAATTGATGATGGAGCGCGCCACCACGGGGCCGATGTCGGCCACTTCAAGGAGCTGCTGTTCGCCGGCTTGCAGGAAGGCGTCGAGGTTGCCGAAATGACGGGCAAGCTCCTTTGCGGTCGCCTCGCCAACGTGCCGGATACCCAGCGCGTAAATGAACCGCGCCAGCGTCGTGGACTTGGATTTTTCCAGTGCCTTCAGCACGTTCTGCGCGGACTTTTCCGCCATGCGATCAAGCTCGGCTAGCGAGGTGAGCCCGAGCTTGTACAGGTCGGCGGCGGTGGTGATGATGTGTTTGTCGACCAGTTGTTCGACCAGCTGGTCGCCGAGACCCTCGATGTCCATTGCCCGCCGTGAGACGAAATGCAGCAGGCCGCCCTTGCGCTGCGCCGGGCACTTGACCCATCCGCCGGAGCAGCGTGCCACCGCCTCCTCCTCGGGGCGCACGATGGGCGAGCCGCAGACCGGGCATGCGGCCGGCATCGCGAAGGGACGCACGTCCGCGGGCCGCAGTTCGGGAACGAAGGAAACCACTTCCGGAATGACGTCGCCGGCACGGCGCACGATCACCGTGTCGCCGATCTGGATATCCTTGCGCCTGACTTCATCCTCGTTATGCAGCGTCGCATTCGTGACATTGACCCCGCCGACGAAGACGGATGCGAGCCGCGCCACCGGGGTGATGGCGCCGGTGCGCCCGACCTGGACGCCGATATCCTGCACCACGGTCATCGCCTCCTCGGCCGGGAATTTGTGGGCGATTGCGAAGCGCGGCGCACGGGACACGAAACCGAGCTTCTGCTGGAGTTCGAGACGATCCACCTTGTAGACCACGCCGTCGATGTCATAGGCGAGCCCGCGCCGCTTCTCTCCGATATCGTGAAAGAAATCGAGCAAGCCGCGCGCGCCCTTCGCCACTGTCCGCTCGCGGCAGACAGGCAATCCGAGCGAGGCATACCAGTCGAGCAAGGCGGAGTGAGAATGCGGAATCTCGGCGCCTTCCAGGACGCCGATGCCATAGGCGAAGAATCGCAGCGTACGCTGCGCGGTGATGCGCGGATCGAGCTGGCGCAAGCTGCCCGCGGCCGCATTGCGGGGATTGGCGAACTCCTTCTGCCCGGCCTCGCGCTGGCGCTCGTTGAGCCGGGCGAAATCGCCCTTGAACATCAGCACCTCGCCCCGCACGTCGAGCACGGCGGGAGGATTGTCGGTATGCAGGCGCAGCGGCACCGCGCGTACGGTGCGGATATTGGCGGTGACGTTTTCGCCCGTGGTGCCGTCGCCGCGCGTGGCCGCCTGCACCAGCCTGCCGTTCTCATAGCGCAGGCTGATCGCCAGGCCATCGAATTTCAGCTCCGCCGAATAGGCAACCTCGCCGGTCTCTCCCAAGCCTTCGCGCACCCTGCGGTCGAAGGACACGATATCGTCCTCGCCGAAGGCATTGTTGAGCGACAGCATCGGGATTGCGTGCCGTACCTGTTCGAACTGCGGCAGCGGCTGGCCGCCCACCCGCTGGGTCGGCGAATCCGAAGTCACCAGGTCGGGATGCGCCTGTTCCAGCTCGACCAGCTCGCGGAACATCTTGTCGTATTCGGCATCCGGAATGCTTGGATTATCGAGCACGTAATATGCATGGCTGTGCCGGTTGAGTTCGGCCTTCAGCCACGCGGCGCGCTCCTGCCAATGGCTTTCCTCCGGCCTGCCTGCCATCGATGCGGCGCCGGACGCTTCCGTGAACATGTCGGGCTGCATCGTCAGCTGAACAGGCGGAGGGCGCGTGTCGAACCTGCCGGCACGTTCGACGCTTCCATATGCTGGTAAAAATCATTGACCTGTCCGGATATCTCGGCAAGCGTCGCATCGGACAAGGGCTGGTTGCCGTCGTCGACCACGACGCCGTCGAGCCTCGTCGCCAGCATGCGAGCGCAGGCCGTCATCGCGCCGAAGCCGTCATGGGACGGAGCAACGCGCGGCACGTCGAGCAGAAGCGTCAGGCGCGATGTCGTTTCCTCGGCAAGCGTAACGTTGGTCGACAGGGAAAACAGCACTCCGCCTTCACCGTCGGGCATCACCAGCCGTCCGTCCGGGCGCAGATCGAAGCCCTGGCGCTCCAACGCCCCGAGCAGGGTATTGATGGCCCAAGGCGCGCTCCTGGCCTGCACGTTGACGCTGAGCTGCGCGTCATACTCGGCGACGAACTGGTGCAGCGACTTGGCGCTTGCCATCACCGCGCCCATATCCGGCACATCCGGTTCGGCATCGATGTCATCGGCGATCTGGCGCAGGCGCATGATCAGTTCGGAGTATTCGATTTCGTTGAGCGCGCTGCTGCGGTTTGCCAGCTGAACGCCGGCAAACAGCGCGTAATAGGTAACGCCGTTGGTGACCGGTTCCCAGTTGCCGTCCTCGCGCTGCCCGATGAACTGCACCGGCTTATTGCCGACATGGCGCAGGGATTGCAGCTTGGGCAGGATTTTTTCGCCGCTCACCGGCGGCGAAGCCAGTTCCAGTGCGATCGCGCAGTCGATGAGTTCATCGATGGGCAGTTCCTTTTGCACGGCCGCCGTCATGGGCGTTTCCACGATGCCTTCGTCCCCGGCGGGCATGTCGACCTGCGAATCCTCTGCATCAGGTGCGGCTGTCGAGGCCGGCTGCATCGCCGGAATGGCATCGTCCGGCGACAGGGTGGGCTCGTGGCGGTCGGAGACGGCCTTGTCTTGCGTTGCGCCAGGCTGCATCAGCACATCGTCATGCTCGGACGCAAAAGCGCGCTGCACGGTTTTTTTTGCCTTGTGCTCTTGCCACTTGTTATAGCTGATAACGCCGACAAGGATCGTGCCGCCGATGGCCATGAGGCTAGCTTGAAGGTCGGTCATGCGCTTGCCTTCCGAAAAGTGTCGAGGAGGTAGATCGAATGCATAGTTTGTTTGGAGCGGCTCCAGCGCCGCCAGTGCCGTCCGCGCCGATCGGGTTTCATCGCCGAATCAGACATGGCCTGCATGACTGCATGACGGGCTGGCTTCACGGACGCGGAGTTTCTGTTACACACAAATAGTTGAACCAGATAAAAATTTGGCAAATCAGGGTAGTGTTCATCGATAAAGTTGTCAAGCTGAACACCCGGAAGCCATGCTTCCTTCCCATTTTGATGCTTCCCGGAAAAGATGTATGCGTGGAATTGATCATTGCCGAACGGATGGGTTCACGCCGTTGACCACCATCAATACTTGCACCATCGTCGAGCTGAAGAATAGCAACTGTTCCGGAGCGACACATTTCCATCACTAAACCGGGATGGCGGTAGTCGCTCCGTATTCGCCTTACGCAGGAAAGCATACCAACTTCCTTTCGCTTATGGGGAATGGCACAGACCGGCACTGGCTGCATAAACATGCTGCAGGCCTTGCCAAACAGGATTCCCAAGGCGCGTCAGGTCAGGACAAAAGCAACCAGCATCCAAGGAGCAAATATGAATACCCATCTGGAAAAATCGAAATTCGACGTATCCGCTAAAGAATTCAAACTGCAGGAACTGGCGATGTTGTCACTGACTCCCGTCGTCAGGTCGATTCAGCACTGGTGGCTGCAACGCGCCGAAAGGCACTACCTGATCTGCGCCGACGTGGAACTGCAGCGCGCGAAAGAAGCGCAGATGAACGTCGCCTATTACCAGAAACGCGCCGCCCTCGCCCGCTCCGCCCGCATCTGAATATTGCCGGGCGAGGAATGCCGTTCGCGGCCATCCTCGCCTGACACCGCATCAAATCCTTCCTCGATGCCTGCGCCAACCCCGCGTTCTATGCAGCCTGCGCTTCGCTGGCGAAGTTCGCGGCCGATTCCATGTCCACGGCGACGATGCGCGACACGCCCTGCTCCTGCATGGTGACCCCGATCAGCTGCTGCGCCATTTCCATGGCGATCTTGTTATGCGAGATGAACAGGAACTGCGTATGGGAAGACATGCGCTTGACCATGTTGCAGAAGCGCTCCGTATTTGCATCGTCGAGCGGCGCATCGACCTCGTCCAGCAGGCAGAACGGCGCCGGATTGAGCTGGAACATCGAAAACACCAGCGCGGTCGCCGTCAGCGCCTTCTCCCCGCCGGACAGCAGATGAATGGTCGCGTTCTTCTTGCCCGGAGGCTGTGCCATCACCTGCACGCCTGAGTCGAGGATTTCCTCGCCCGTCATGATCAGCTTGGCCTGACCGCCGCCGAACAGAACCGGGAACAGTTCGCCGAAGTGCTTGTTGACCTTGTCGAAAGTATCCTGCAGCAGATCGCGGGTTTCGCGGTCGATCTTGTTGATCGCATCTTCCAGCGTGCTGATCGCTTCCGACAGGTCGGCGTGCTGGGCGTCAAGGAAGTTCTTGCGCTCGGATGCCTGGGCCAGTTCGTCCAGCGCCGCCAGGTTCACCGCGCCGAGCGCCGCGATCGCATTGGTCAGCCGCGTGACTTCGCCCTGCAGGTAGGAAGGCCGCATGTCGGCATTGAGCTTTTCGGCGAGCGCGGCCTCGTCGGCCTGGGCTTCCGCCAGCTGCTGGGCGAATTGCTCCTGGTTTAGCCGTGCCGCCTGTTCCTTGAGCTGCAATTCCATGATGCGGTCGCGCTGCGGCTGCAGGCTGCGTTCGGCCTGCATGCGCGCCTCTTCGGTATGGCGCAGTTTCTGCGTCAGCTGGTCGAGTTCATGGCGCGCATCGGCCAGTGCCCGCTCCTGCTCGGAGCGCTTGTCGAGCAGGGTTTGCAAGCCGGCCTGGGCGGTCTGGTCATCCAGGCTTTCCAGTTCCAGCTGGCCCTGCTCCATGCTAGCGAAGAGCTGGGCGGACTGTTCCTTCGCGGTTGAAATATTGCGCTTGAGTTCCTCGATCTTGTTGCTATGCGCCTTCTCGGCGAATTCCGCTTCCTGCGCGGCGCGTTCGAGTTCGCGCAGACGCTGACGCGCTTCATTGAGCTGCTGTTCCTTGGCCAGATAGATGGTCTGGCCGTCTTCATGGCTTTCCTGCAGGACCGCAAGCTCGACGTCCAGCTGTTCGAATTTCGCTTCAGATTCCGCCTTCGCCTGCTGCTGCTCCGCCTCCTCGGCCGTGATTTCGGCCAGGTCGGATGCGATCTGCGTGCTGCGCTGGTTGAAACGCTCCTGCACTTCCGCCAGTTTCATCACATCGATCTGCAGGCCGTGAACCGCCTGGGTAAGTCCGGCCACGCGCTGGCGCAATTCCTGCAGCCGCTGAGTGGCCGCGGTCACCGCCGCCTCGGCGCGAACCACACGCGATTTCGCTTCGTCGGCCAGCATTTGCTGGGCGCGCAGCTGCTTGGTGATGTTTTCAATTTCCTGCTGCCGGGCCAGCATGCCGTCCTGCTCGGAATCCGATGCGTAGAAGCGCACGCTGGATTTGCCGATGACATGGCCCTGGCGGGTCACGAAATAGCCGCCTGCTGGCAGCTTGGCGCGGTCGACGAAGGCTGCATTGGTATCCTCGGCCGTGAAGACGTTGCCGAGCCAGTCCTGCATCAGCGCGCGCAGTCCGGGATCGTTGAGCTGCAGCAGGTTGATGAAAGGTTTGAGGCCGGACGGCGCGTCGGAAGCTGCAGGCGCCGCAACTTCGTTGACCGTAAACAGCGCCAGCTTGGCCGGCGGCGCGTCATTGAAAAAAGCCTTGGCCCAATCCAGGTTGGAAACTTCCAGCGCCGAGGTGCGCTCGCGCAGCACAGATTCCAGCGCGGTTTCCCAGCCCTGGTCGATATGCAGCTTTTGCCAGAGTCGCGGCAATTCGCCCAGTTCATGCTTTTTCAGCCAGGGCTGGACCTTGCCCTGGGTCTGCACGTTTTCCTGCAATTGCTTCAGCGCGTTCAGCCGCGCTTCCAGCTGGGCATTGTTGGCGGTTTCGGTATTGACCTGCTGCTGCGCGGTGCGGCGTTCCTCTTCCAGCCTGGGCTGCTGTTCCTGCGCCGCTTCCAGCTGCTCGCGGGCTTCTTCCAGCGTCGCCTGCTTTTCTTCCAGCTGCATCTTCAGGTTGTTCAGATGCGCGGAATCCGGCATCGACATGCCGTTCTTTTCCTGCGACAGGCGCTCCCGGCGCGAAGCCAGGTTGGCGAGGATATTGGAAGCATTGCGCTGATGCGCCGATTCCAGTTCGATCTGCTGCTGGATCTGCATGATCTTGCCGCGCGACTCGGTGGTCTTGAGCTGCGCTTCGCGCCACGCCTGTTCCAGCGCCGGAATCAGTTCATTCTGGTTATGCGCCGCCTGCTGCGCCTGCTCCACGCGCATGCCGTGCTCTTCGAGATGCATCTCGGCTTCTTCCAGCTCTTCCTGCTGCCGGGAGCTCTGGCGCTGCCACTGGTCGCGCTGCGCGGTCAGCGAGTTGAGCTGGGTCTGGAGGCGGCTGCGCGATTCGATGACGAACTTGATCTGCGCTTCCAGGCTGCCGATCTCGGAATTGGTCTGGTACATGTTGCCCTGGGCGGTATGCATGCGGTCTCCCGCCGCATAGTGCGCCTGGCGCATGTGCTCGAGCTCGGTTTCGACATGGCGCAGCTTGGCCGTCTGTTCTTCCAGGTCGGTCTGCGCCCTTTCGATGTCGCGGAAAAACTTTTCCTGCTCGGATTTGGCCTCGTTCTTGCGCAGCAGCCAGAGCAGTTTCTGCTTTTCATCCTGGTCCGCCTGCAGTTCGCGGAATCGCTGGGCGACGGCGGCCTGCGCTTCGAGCTTTTCGAGATTGGTGTTCAGTTCGCGGAGGATGTCTTCGACGCGCGTCAGGTTTTCCCGCGTATCCTGCAGGCGGTTTTCCGTCTCCCGGCGCCGTTCCTTGTATTTCGACACGCCGGCGGCTTCCTCGAGAAAGATTCGCAGATCTTCCGGGCGCGCTTCGATAATGCGCGAAATCATGCCCTGGCCGATGATGGCGTAGGCGCGCGGACCGAGGCCGGTACCAAGGAAAATGTCCTGGATGTCGCGCCGGCGCACCGCCTGGTTGTTGATGTAGTAAGTCGAGGTGCCGTCCCTGGTCAGCGTGCGCTTGACCGCGATTTCCGCATACTGGCTCCACTGGCCGGCAGCACGGCCGTCGCTGTTGTCGAACACCAGCTCCACCGATGCGCGGCCGGCGGGCTTGCGGGAGGTCGAGCCGTTGAAGATGACGTCCTGCATCGATTCGCCGCGCAGCTCGGAAGCCTTGGACTCGCCCAGCACCCAGCGCACCGCATCCATGATGTTCGACTTGCCGCAACCGTTGGGTCCGACGACGCCGACCAGCTGGCCCGGAACCTGGAAATTGGTCGGATCCACGAACGACTTGAATCCCGCTAATTTAAGAGAAGTTAAACGCACTTTATCGACTGTTCCAGACGAGTTGACCCGGGTCGAGGCTCGCGCCCGGCGAAAGGGCCCTATCATATCATTTCAGGTCCGGCGCACATCACTTTCCGGGCTGCGGGAACGCTGCGCGGCCGAGGCACGACGGTATAATGCCGCCTTTGCAATCCATTCTCGATCGAGCCCGTCTCCGTGAACCCGCTCTTATCCAAATTACAACCTTATCCGTTTGAAAAGCTGCGCCAGCTGTTTTTCGGCGTCGCGCCCAACGCCGCCTATTCGCCGATCAGCCTTGGCATCGGCGAGCCCAAGCACCCGACGCCACCCTTCATCAAGCAGGTGCTGACCGACAATCTGAACGGCCTGGCAAGCTATCCGTCGACGCTGGGTTCCGAGGCGCTCAGGATGTCGATTGCCGGATGGCTGGAGCGCCGCTACGGCTTGCCGAAGATCGACCCTGCAACCCAGGTATTGCCGGTCAACGGTTCGCGCGAAGCCTTGTTCGCCCTGGCACAGACAGTGATCGACCCGACCCGCGACGCGCTCGTGATGTGCCCTAACCCCTTCTACCAGATCTATGAAGGCGCGGCCTATCTCGCGGGTGCCGCGCCCTATTTCGTCAATTCGGATCCGGCGCGCAATTTCGCTCCCGACTACAGGAGCGTCCCCGCCGACGTCTGGCCGCGTGTGCAGCTGCTGTACCTGTGCTCGCCCGGCAATCCGACCGGCGCGGTGCTGTCGCTGGACGACTGGAAAGAACTCTTCGACCTGTCGGACCGCTACGGCTTCATCATCGCCGCCGACGAGTGTTATTCCGAAATCTATTTCAAGGCGGAAGCGCCGCTCGGCGGCCTCGAAGCCGCGCACAAGCTGGGCCGCACCGGCTTTCCGCGCCTGATCGCCTTCTCCAGCCTGTCCAAGCGCTCCAACGTGCCGGGAATGCGCTCGGGCTTCGTCGCCGGCGATGCCGAGGTGCTGAAATCCTTCCTGCTCTATCGCACTTACCACGGCAGTGCGATGAGTCCGTCCATCCAGTCGGCCTCGGTCGCCGCATGGAACGACGAACGGCATGTCGAGGAAAACCGCGCCAAGTACATCGCCAAGTTCGGCCAGGTCACGCCGATGCTGCAGGAAGTCCTGGATGTCTCGCTGCCGGACGCCGGCTTCTATCTCTGGGCGAAGGTGCCGAACCTGTCCGACACGGAATACGCGCGGCGACTGCATGGCGAATATAATGTGACCGTCCTGCCGGGCAGCTATCTGGCTCGCGAAGCCCATGGCATCAATCCCGGGAACGGCCGCATCCGGATGGCGCTCGTCGCCGAAGTCGATGAGTGCCTTGAAGCCGCGCGGCGCATCGTCGAATTCACCAAGAAGATTTCCTGATCCACCCACCTTTCAACGTCCTTAACAACGTCCCGCAAATGACTCAGCAAATTCAACAAATCATCGACCAGGCCTGGGAAAACCGCGCCGACTTCTCGCCGAAATCCGCTCCCGCCGAAGTGCGCGACGCCGTCGCCCACGTCATCGAGCAACTCAATCAGGGCACGCTGCGCGTCGCCCAGAAGGACAGCGGCGCGTGGGTCGTCAACCAGTGGATCAAGAAAGCCGTGCTGCTGTCCTTCCGCCTGGAAGACAACGTGCCGATGCCGGCCGACGGCAGCATGCAGTTCTACGACAAGGTGCCCACCAAGTTCGCCAACTACACCGCCGAGGACTTCGCCAAGGGCGGCTTCCGCGTGGTGCCGCCGGCCGTTGCGCGCCGCGGCAGCTTCATCGGCAAGAATGTCGTACTGATGCCGTCCTACGTCAACATCGGCGCCTATGTCGATGAAGGCACCATGGTCGATACCTGGGCCACCGTCGGCTCCTGCGCCCAGATCGGCAAGAACGTGCACCTGTCCGGCGGCGTCGGCATCGGCGGCGTGCTGGAACCGATGCAGGCGAACCCGACCATCATCGAAGACAACTGCTTCATCGGCGCGCGCTCCGAGATCGTCGAAGGCGTCATCGTCGAGGAAAATTCGGTGATCTCCATGGGCGTGTACCTCGGCCAGTCGACCAAGATCTATGACCGCGCCACCGGCGAGGTCAGCTATGGCCGGATTCCGGCGGGCTCCGTGGTCGTCTCGGGCAGCCTGCCCTCGGCGGACGGCAAGTACAGCCTGTACTGCGCGGTGATCGTCAAGCGCGTCGATGCGAAGACCCGCGCCAAGACCGGCATCAACGAACTGCTGCGCGAAGCCTGATGGAATGGTTCTTCCCGCAGCATGCAGTGCATGGCGGGAAGAACCGACTCGCCTGCGGCAAGCGGCCCAGATGATCAACAGGGTTGCCCTCCGGGGCAATCCCGCAAGCAATGAAGCAGGAGAACTCCATGGCGATGGACCGCTTGTTCCAGCTGATGAAAGAGAAGAAGGCGTCGGACCTGTTCATGAGCGTGAACTCGCCGATCCAGGTCAAGATCAATGGCGGCCTGGTAGCGGTGAACCAGCAGAAGATGGACAACGCCACGATCAAGGCCCTGCTCGCCGAAGTCGTCAGCGCCGCGCAGCTGCACGAACTGGAATCGCGCAATGAGCTCAACATGGGCATCCCGGTACCGGGGCTGGGCAGCTTCCGGCTCTCGGCCTTTCGCCAGCGCGGCTCCATTTCCGCCGTGTTCCGCTATATTCCCGGCGACATACCCCGCCTTGCAGACCTCAACGTGCCCCCGATACTGGCGGACGTGATCATGGAGAAGCGCGGACTGATCCTGGTGGTCGGCGCCACCGGCTCCGGCAAATCGACGACGATCGCCGCCATGCTGGATCACCGGAATATCAATCGCACCGGCCATATCCTGACCCTGGAAGATCCGATCGAATTCCTGTTCACCAGCAAGAAATCCATCGTCAACCAGCGCGAGATTGGCACCGACGCGGAAAGCCTGCAGATCGCACTTAAGAATGCGCTGCGCCAAGCGCCGGACTGCATCCTGATCGGCGAGATCCGCGACAAGGACACCATGGCCAACGCCATCGCCTACGCCCAGTCAGGCCATCTCGTCGTTGCCACCCTGCATGCCAACAACAGCTACCAGGCGCTCACCCGGATCATCAACTTCTATCCGCTGGAAACGAGGCCTTCGCTGCTGCCCGATCTCGCCGCCACCATCAGGGCAGTGATTTCGCAGCGCCTGGTCGTGGCCAAGGACGGCGGCCGGCGCGCCGCGGTGGAGGTCATGCTCAATACCCGCCACATCGCCGAGCTGATCGAACAGGGCGAAATCGGCCAGATCAAGGAGGCGATCGAGAAAAGCATGGCGCCCGGTTCGCAAACCTTCGAACAAGCCCTGCTGCGCCTGATCGAGGACGACGTGGTCACGCAAGACGAGGCGCTGGCCAACGCGGATTCGGCCACCAATCTCTACTGGCTGATCAACAATTCCAAGGGTGCCAAAGCGCCCGAACCGGAGCCGGAACCGAAGAAAGACGACGGCCCCACCTTCACCGAATTCACACTCAACGTTTGACCCGATGGCAATCACTCTTTACGGCATTCCCAACTGCGACACGGTCAAGAAGGCGCGCACCTGGCTGACCGAGCACGGCATTGCGCATGCGTTCCACGATTTCAAGAAGGCCGGCCTTTCCCCGGACACCGTCGAATCCTGGCTCGGGCACGTGCAGTGGGATACGCTGGTCAACCGCAAGGGAACGACATGGCGCGGCCTGCCGGACGAGCGCAAGGCCGCCATCGTCGATGCGGCCAGCGCGACGGCGCTGATGCTGGAGTCGCCTTCGGTGATCAAGCGCCCGGTGCTGGTCGACGGCAGCAGCGCCCATGTCGGTTTTTCCGATGCGGCCTACCGGCAGATTTTCGGCAAATGAGCAGGACGCTCGCACTGGCGGAAGAACTGATTGCCCTGTCGTCGGTGACCCCCGAGGACAACGGCTGCCAGCGCCGCATCGCCGAGCTGCTGGCGCCGCTCGGCTTCGAGTGCGAGAGCATGGCATCCGGCGGCGTGACCAATCTGTGGGCTCGCCGGGGAAAGATGCAGCCCCTGCTCGTCTTCGCCGGCCACACCGATGTCGTCCCTGCCGGACCGCTGGAGCAATGGACTTCGCCGCCGTTCCAGCCCGTGCGGCGCGACGGCAGGCTGTATGGCCGCGGTGCCGCCGACATGAAGACCTCGATTGCCGCCATGGTCGTGGCCGTGGAGGAATTCATCGCCACGCATCCCGGCCACGAGGGCTCCATCGGTTTCCTGATCACCAGCGACGAGGAAGGCCCGGCCACCGACGGCACGGTCATCGTCTGTGAAAAACTGAAAGAGCGAGGCGAACAGCTAGACTACTGTATCGTCGGCGAACCCACGTCGTCCGAACAGCTCGGCGACGTCATCAAGAACGGCCGCCGCGGCTCGCTGTCCGGACGCCTTATCATCAAGGGCGTGCAGGGTCACATCGCCTATCCGCAGCTGGCCAGGAATCCGATTCACCTGATGGCCCCGGCGCTGGCCGAACTGGCCGCCGAGAAATGGGACGAAGGCAACGAATATTATCTTCCGACCTCCTGGCAGGTTTCGAACATCCATGGAGGCACCGGCGCCACCAATGTCATTCCCGGCGCGGTGGTCATCGATTTCAATTTCAGGTTTTCAACCGCCAGCACGGTGGAAGGCCTGCAGCAGCGCGTTCATGAAATCCTGAACAAATATGATTTCGGCTACGACATCAAGTGGACCATAGGCGGGCGCCCCTTCCTTACGCCGCGCGGAAACCTGAGCGATGCCTTGATGCAAGCCATCAAGCGTGAAACCGGCCTGGATGCCGATCTGTCGACCACCGGCGGCACCTCGGATGGCCGGTTCATCGCTGAAATCTGTCCGCAGGTTATAGAATTCGGTCCGCCGAATGAAAGCATCCACAAGATCGACGAAAATATCGAATTGCGCCATATCGATCCGTTGAAGAACATCTACCGACGAACCCTCGAAAACCTGCTGCTTTAACCGCCTTTTCCAATACCGGCTCGGCGTCGCGCTCGCACGTTGTCAATGGCATGGCATTCGGTGCCTGGCTTTCGGCACCGCATCGACCGGCGGCAGTCTTTACAACTTCAAGCTATCCATGACTCCAGACAACTTCACCACCATCCGCGACCTGCTGCGTTACTCGGTTTCCCGCTTCAACGGCGCAAAACTCTTTTTCGGGCATGGCAGCATCAATGCGTTCGACGAGGCGGCTTACCTGATCCTGCACACACTGAACTTGCCAATCGACAAGCTTGAGCCATTCTGCGACGCCAGGCTGCTGCCGGAAGAAGTGCAGTCCGTGCTCAAGGTGATCGAACGCCGCGTCGGAGAACGCATGCCCGCCGCCTACCTCACCAACGAGGCCTGGCTCGGCGAGTACCGTTTCTACGTGGATGAACGCGTGATCGTGCCCCGCTCCTTCATCGCCGAGCTGATTCCCGAACAGTTCGCACCCTGGGTCGAAGATCCGGACGGCGTGGAAAACATCCTCGAACTCTGCACCGGATCGGGTTGCCTGCCGATCATGATGGCCGATGCCTTCCCGGCCGCGCGGATCGACGCCGTCGACATTTCACCTGATGCGCTCGCCGTGGCCCGCCGCAATGTCGATGACTATGAACTGCAGGACCGCATTACCCTGCTTGAATCAGACCTGTACGACGGGCTGCCGGAAAAGAAGTACGACCTCATCATTACCAACCCGCCCTACGTGAACGCAGGTTCGATGAGCAAGCTGCCGCCGGAGTACCTGCGCGAACCGCAGATCGCCCTGGCCGGCGGGACCGACGGCATGGACCTGGTACGCCGGATCGTGGCCGGCGCCGCCGGACGGCTCACGAAGAAGGGCATCCTGATGGTCGAGATCGGCAACGAGCGGGCTTTCGCCGAAGCCGCCTTCCCCGACCTGGAACTGACCTGGATTTCGACCAGCGCGGGAGACGACATGGTATTCCTGCTGACCGCCGATCAACTTGTTGCCACCACCAAGAAGCGATGATACGTTTTCTGCAAGTCAGCCTTACACGGGGCATCAAGCCGCTGCTCGAGAATGTCGACCTGACGCTTAACCCCGGCGACAAGATCGGCCTGATCGGCGCCAACGGCGCCGGCAAATCCAGCCTTTTTGCCATGCTGCGCGGCGAACTGCATCCCGACCTCGGCGAAGTCGATTTCCCCGCCAAGTGGCGCATGGCCTATGTCGCCCAGGAGACGCCGGCGCTCGACCGACCGGCGCTGGAGTATGCGATCGATGGCGATGCTCACCTGCGCCAGCTAGAGGCCGAACTGGCCGCACTGGAACAGGTTCCTGAAAGCGCCGAGCATGGCAATGGCCACCGCATCGCCGAACTGCATGCGGCGCTTGCCGATGCCGACGCCTATACGGTGCGTTCGCGCGCCGAGCAGCTGCTCGCCGGCCTCGGCTTTTCCCACGACCAGATGCAGCAGCCGGTGGCCAGCTTTTCCGGCGGATGGCGCATGCGACTTAATTTGGCGCAGGCGCTGATGTGCCCGTCCGACCTGCTGCTGCTCGACGAACCGACCAACCACCTGGATCTGGATGCGATCATCTGGCTGGAAGACTGGCTCAAGCGCTACGAAGGCACACTGATCATCATTTCCCACGACAGGGATTTTCTCGATGGCGTGGTCAATGTGATCGTGCATATCGACAATCGCAAGCTCAAGCGCTATTCCGGGAATTACTCGGCATTCGAGCGCCAGCGCGCCGCGCAGATGGCGCTGACCCAGGCTGCGGCGGAAAAGCAAGCCCGGCAGCGCGCGCACCTGCAATCGTTCATCGACCGCTTCAAGGCCCAGGCAACCAAGGCGCGCCAGGCGCAAAGCCGGATGAAGATGCTGGCCAGAATGGAAGAAATCGCGCCGCTGCGGGCGGCTGCGGAATTTTCCTTCGAATTCCGTGAACCGCTCAGTGCGCCGAATCCGCTCCTGGTGATGGAGGACGTGGTGGCCGGCTATCGCATCGAGCACGGTGGCGACATCATCGAGAAACCGATCGTGTCGCGCATCAATTTCTCGCTGCAGACCGGGCAGCGCATCGGCCTGCTGGGCGTCAATGGCGCAGGCAAGTCCACGATGGTCAAGACCATCGCGGGCGAGATCGCGTCGCTGGCGGGCGACACCCGTCTCGGCAAGGGCCTGTCGATCGGCTATTTCGCCCAGCACCAGGTGGAGATGCTGCGGCATGACGAATCCCCGCTGTGGCACCTGGCCAAGATCGCGCCGACGACGCGGGAACAGGAACTGCGCAATTTTCTTGGCGGCTTCAATTTCGGCGGCGAGATGGTGACGAGCAAGATCGCGCCGTTTTCCGGTGGCGAAAAGGCCCGCCTGGCGCTGGCCCTGATTGTCTGGCAGCGCCCCAACCTGCTGCTGCTCGATGAGCCGACGAATCACCTCGACCTGGAAACACGCGAGGCGCTTACCATGGCGCTGGCCCAGTTCGAAGGCACGCTGGTGCTCGTTTCGCACGACCGGCACCTGCTGCGCGCCACGACCGACCAGTTCATGATCGTCGCCGACGGCAGGCTGCAGCCTTTCGACGGCGATCTCGACGACTACAAGGATTGGCTGCTCAAGACCAAACTTGGCAAGGGCGAACCATCGCTTCCTGCAGCGAACGGCAAGACGGCGGCGCCGGCGGAAGCATCGCCCGTGGCTTCCGAATCGCGCGAGGATAGGCAGGAGCGCCGGCGTCAGGAGGCGGAGGAGCGCCAGCGCCTGTCAACGCTCAGGAAACCGATCGAATCGCGTATCAAGCGGCTCGACGAACAGATGGCGAAGCTCAATGCGCGCAAGTCCGAGGTCGATGCCAAACTCGCCGATTCCACGATTTATGACGACGCAAACAGGGAAGCCCTGAAGCAGCTTATCCTTGACCAGGCCTATATCGCCAAGGAACTGGAACAGCTCGAAACCGAGTGGCTGGAGCAGCAGGAAGCGCTTGAACAATTGTCCGGGAATTGAGCGGCGGTTACCGACATCGACAACCCGACATCGACAACCTGAAGGAGACTTGCTTGAGCCAACCGATCGACAAGCCGCTGCAAGGCATACGGGTGCTGGATCTGACCAGGCTGCTGCCGGGGCCGGTGGCCACCATGCACCTCGCCGACATGGGTGCGGATGTGGTCAAGATCGAGGATCCCGGCACCGGCGATTATGCGCGCACCTTGGGCCATGTTGGCAACCAGGTGTCGCAGTTCTTCATTGCGGTCAACCGCGGCAAGCGGGAACTGCGGCTAGATCTGAAGGATGCCGCCCAGCGCGACGTTTTCCTGGAAATGGCGGAACAGGCAGACGTGGTTGTCGAAAGTTTCCGTCCCGGAGTCATGGACAGGCTTGGCATCGGGTGGAAAACCTTGAAGGCGCGCAACCCCAAACTGGTCATGTGCGCGATTTCAGGATACGGGATGGATGGCCCCTATGCGCAGCTTGCGGGCCACGACATCAACTACATCGGCTTGGCCGGCATGCTGGAGCAGAATGTCGGCCCGGACGGCTCGCCAGCACTCGGCAACCTGCAGGTCGGCGACCTGCTCGGCGGCGCGCAAGCCGCCGTGCAAGGCATGCTCGCGGCGCTGCTCGGCGTCAAGAATGGCGGTCCCGGCCGCTTCGTCGACATATCAATGACCGATGCGGTATTCGCCCACAACATCATGCCGCTGGCAGCGGTCAACAATTTCGGCAAGCCCGCGCCGCCGGGACGCGACCTGCTGACGGGCGGAGTTCCCTGCTACAACATCTACCGCACCAGCGATGGACGCCACATGGCGGTCGGCGCCCTCGAACTCAAATTCTGGCAGGCTTGCTGCGACGTGCTGGGACGGCCGGACCTGAAGGAGCGGCACTGGAGTCTCGGCCAGGAAGTCGGCGGCGCGGATGCGATGCGGGTCAAGACGGAACTCGACCATCTTTTCTCGCTTGAAACCCTGGCTGTCTGGACCGAGCGCTTTGCGCAGGTCGACTGCTGCGTGACACCCGTCCTGCGGGCAGATGAAGCCTTGGCCCATCCGCTGATGCAGTCGCGCGGCATGGTGCACAGACTGCATCACCCAACCGAGGGCGACTATTGGGCCAGCGGCCCGGCGGTGAAATTCCATGAATGATGCGGCTACAATTCAGGGTACCCATGACCCTCAGAACGAACGCAGCATGCTATCAAGCTTCCCGGAATTGCATACAGCCCGCCTCCGGCTGCGTGAAATCACGTCGCTGGATACCGAGGCGCTCTTCGCCATTCATTCCGACGCCGACTGGATGCGCTGGTACGGCGTCGATCCCGTGAACGATCCAACGCAGGCAGGCCGCCTGGCCGACTTGTTCGCAGGATGGTTTCATGCCGGCACCGGATTTCGCTGGGCACTCGAGCGGCGCAGCGACCGCGAGCTCATCGGCACTTGCGGACTGTTCAGGTGGAACCGCAGCTGGCGCAACTGCGTGATCGGCTACGAAATCGCACGTTCCTGTCAGCGCCAGGGATACATGCGCGAGGCGCTGGACGCGGTCCTGGACTTCGGATTCAGCACCATGCATCTGCATCGCATCCAGGCCGAGACGCATCCGGACAATGCCGCGTCGATCGCACTGGCGCTGCGGCTGGGATTCCGTTTCGAAGGCATTCACCGGGAGCAGGCGTACTGGGGCGGACGCTTCCATGATCTCAACTGCTACTCCATCCTTGAACAGGATTGGCGGCAGCACGGCGCCATGCGGGAAGGCTGACATCAGCGATGCAATCCCTGCGCACTCTCAACATCGTCGGCTGCGGCAAGGTCGGCATGACACTCGGGAAACTGTGGTCGGAGGCAGGCGTGCTTGCCGTCGCGCGGATCATGAACCGCTCAATGGCCAGCGCCACGGAGGCGGCCGCATTCATGGGCGCCGGGACTGCGGTGGCATCGATTGCCGAACTCCGGCCGGCCGACATCTGGCTGATCGGCACGCCCGACGACGAGATCGAGACCAGCTGCGGCGCGTTGGCCGCGGCCGGCCTGTTCGCGCCGGGCAATCTCGTGTTCCATTGCAGCGGCGCCCTGCCGTCGACCATATTGCATGCCGCGGCGTCGGCAGGCGCCGTCACCGCAAGCGCGCATCCCATCCGCAGTTTCGCCGATCCGGCACAGGTGGCGGCGAGCTTCGGCAACACCTATTTCGGAATCGAAGGCGAACCTTCGGCGGCCGCGGCACTAAGCGAGGCAGTGGCAGCTATCGGCGCTATCGCCGTACCGATCAAGCCCGACTTCAAGACTGTCTATCATGCGGCCGCGGTCTTCGCATCGAATTATCTCGTCACGCTGCTGGACACCGCCCAGCAAGCCTATATAAAGGCCGGCATTCCCGAAGACACCGCGCTGCAGCTGATGATGCCGCTGGTAAGGGGAACGGTAGACAATGTTTTTCGACTTGGACCGACGGACGCACTGACCGGGCCGATCGCGCGCGGCGACATCATTACCGCGGTCCGCCAGTATCGTGCCGTCAATGCATGGGACGAACGCTATGGCGCGCTGTACAAGCAGTTCGGAAAACTCACGGCGGACATCGCGGCGCGGCGCCGGAAATCATCTTGAGACTGGAAATCCCGTAGTTGGGGGGCGATGCGGCCTTCCCTTGCATGGATTACAAAACCAGAAATGCCGGGAAGCGGGTCAGCGCTTGGGAGCGTAAATGTCGTGCCCCACTTCGTCGATCTGGCGGCGCAGCGCCTTGCGTTCCTCGGGGCTCATTCGACCCTGGCGCCGCGCATTGTCCGCGGCCTGGCTGGTAGGGGCGTCCGGCTGACCGCCGTAGCCGCTGCTATCCTGGCCGGGATAGGAACGGTTTTCACGCCGGTCGGACGATGGCGGCTGCATATGCTGCTGGCCACGTTCAAGATAAATGTTTTGCACGTGGAATGCGCGTACTGCGTCTCGGCTCGACTGCCCATAATCACCCGCGTCGGCAAGCACAGCCGCCGAACCGACAGATAACATAATGGAAATAACGAGTCGTTTGAGGTGCATTGTCTTGGACGCTTTCTCATCGTTGCCGGTAGGCTAATGCCCGAAGGGATATACTTCAGCCCACGACGATGATCCCAGTGTATGCTTCATTCTCCGCAGCGATAACCCGCATGGAGTAAAGTTTGTAACACTTTGTAATGACTTGAGAATGAGCCATAACTGCTTGATTTACTGAAGTTACCATAGCGCCATGAACACGACAAATATGACAACCAACGGGCCCGGCCACACCTCCGGCCATCAGGGGAAAATCCTTGTCGTCGACGACGACCTGCGACTGCGGGACCTG
Organism: Noviherbaspirillum album; assembly: GCF_035916955.1. NCBI lineage: Bacteria > Pseudomonadati > Pseudomonadota > Betaproteobacteria > Burkholderiales > Oxalobacteraceae > Noviherbaspirillum > Noviherbaspirillum album. Next base: position 237,611 of record NZ_JAWIIV010000006.1, read on the forward strand.
CTGCGCCGGTATCTGGCCGAACAAGGCTTCAACGTGGTCACGGCCGAGAATGCGCAGGCGATGAACAAGCTCTGGATCCGCGAGCGCTACGACCTCCTGGTGCTCGACCTGATGCTGCCCGGCGAGGACGGACTATCCATCTGCCGCCGCTTGCGCGGAGCCGGCGACCAGACGCCGATCATCATGCTGACCGCCAAGGGCGAAGACGTGGACCGTATCGTCGGTCTCGAGATGGGTGCCGACGATTACCTGCCGAAGCCGTTCAACCCGCGTGAACTGGTCGCCCGCATCAATGCGGTCCTGCGCCGCAAGGGCCCCGACGAAATCCCGGGCGCCCCCTCGGAAACTCCGCAGACCTTCCAGTTCGGCGACTTCATCCTCGATCTCGGCACGCGCACGCTCAAGAAGAACGGCGAATCGATTTCGCTGACGACGGGCGAGTTTTCCGTACTCAAGGTCTTCGCGCGCCACGCGCGCCAGCCGCTGTCTCGCGAGAAGCTGATGGAGCTCGCTCGCGGCCGCGAATACGAGGTATTCGACCGCAGCCTCGATGTCCAGATCTCCCGCTTGCGGAAACTGATCGAGCCGGACCCGTCCAACCCGATCTACATCCAGACGGTATGGGGGCTCGGCTATGTCTTTATTCCCGAAGGCCAACCACGCTGATACGCAATCTTGATCCCGCTTATCGGTAACCGTCTCGGCTGGCTCAACAGCGGCCTGTTCTGGCGAACCTTCTTCCTGCTTGCTTTCCTCATCGCGGTCAGCATCATGGCGTGGGTTGCCAGTTTCCGTATCGTCGAGCGCACTCCCCGCGCGCAGCAGATGGCCGCGCAGGTGATTTCCATCGTCACCATCACGCGTGCTGCCCTCACCCACTCGGCGCCGGATCTGCGCCGGGAACTGCTGTTCGATCTCGCCAGCAATGAAGGCATCCGCATCTATCCGCTCGAAAAAACCGATGCGGTCGAGCCGCCGCCGGACAGCGGGCTGATGCCGGTGCTCGAGTCGACCGTCAAGGGACGGCTGGGCCAGGACACGAAATTCGCCGGGCGCGTCAATGACGTCGGCGGCTTCTGGGTCAGCTTCAAGATCGACGACGACGAATACTGGCTGCGCCTGGACCGGGAACGCATCGAGGGAGTATCGAGCGTCCAGTGGCTGGGCCTGGCCACCACGACGCTGATCCTGTCGCTGTTCGGCGCGGTCTTCATTTCACGGCTCATCAACCAGCCGCTGGCACGCATCACGACCGCCACCCGGTGCATCGCCAAGGGACAGACCCCCGAGCCCCTGCCGGAAAAGGGCCCGGCGGAAATCCGCGAGGCCAACCGCAGCTTCAACCAGATGGTCGCCGACCTGGCACGGGTGGAGTCCGACCGCGCCGTTATCCTGGCCGGCATCTCGCACGACCTGCGCACGCCGCTGGCACGCATGCAGCTTGAAGTCGAACTGGCCGGACTCGGTGACGATGCCCGCAAGGGCATGCAATCCGATCTGTCGCAGATGGACGAGATCATCGGCCAGTTCCTTGAATTCGCGAAGCCTTCGGACAAGGTGTCGGCGGCGAGCGTCGACCTGACGTCGCTGATGAGCGAATGCGCGCACGAAGCGGCGCGCCTGCCGGATGTCCGGGTCACGTCGAGCATCGCCGACAACGTGAATGTCTTCGGCAATGCCACCGACCTGCGACGCGTGGTCAACAACCTGATCGAGAATGCGCGCCGTTACGGCAAGACGGCCGGGACCAGCGAAACCGCGATCGATATCGCCTGCAAGAACCAGGGCAATTTCGCCATCATTGAAATCGCCGATAGCGGATCCGGCGTGCCGGATTCGGAGATCGAGCGGTTGCTGCGGCCTTTCACCCGGCTTGATACCGCCCGCAGCCAAGCCAATGGCGCAGGACTCGGCCTCGCCATCGTCGAACGCATCGTCAAGCGCCATCATGGTTCACTCAAGCTGAGCAACAATCCCACAGGCGGGTTGCGCATCCGCATTGCGCTCCCGGTCACCGGAACTCTCGGATAAAGCTCCCGTCCGGCGCCGCAACGTGCGGGTCGATCAAACCGGCCATTTACGCGCGGATGCCGGATGCCTTGACGCAAGCCAGGGGCGTCGCACCCTGCCCCGCAGCAGACAGCTCGTTCATGCATTCAGAACAGCGCTGAACTTCCCCAATGACCATCAATCTACATTGTCAAGCTGTCACGTGACGGCGCGGCGGCTCATTGCCATTGTGCATGGCATTCGGCCGTCTCGGTTATTGGAACAGGAGGCGACATGAGTACTTCGACATCCGGCAGCGGTCCAACGGGAACCCCGGGCACTACTCCAAACCATCTCAAGCCTGGCGACGAAGCCATGGCCGGCACCCCTGGCACCGGTGAGGATCTTTGTCCGGACTGCAGCGGCAAGGGCAAGAAGGCGGACGGAGCCGAGTGCCCGACCTGCGAAGGAACCGGCCGTATCACGCAGGGAATCGGCGGCGGCTGATTTAAAGCATGCCAGACAGGACTCAAGACCGGAAACAGGCAGGCTCTGCACATCCATGCTCGGCTGCGGCCGCTCTTCACTTCCGAGGACCGGCCGCCTTAGCTCCTTATTCGCTCATCAAGTGTCTTGATGCGGCTTCTTATTTCCGGTACAGAAGAACGATTGCTTCTGCGGCAATCCCTTCTTCCCGGCCGAGATAGCCAAGCTTTTCGTTCGTCTTCGCCTTGATGTTCACCTGTCCAGCCTCGATACCGAGATCGGCGGCGACATGTTCGACCATCCGCGCAATGTGCGGCGCCATCTTCGGCGCCTGCGCGATGATGGTCGCATCCAGATTCCCGATCAGGTAACCTGCCTCGGCCACGCGCCGGCCGGCCTCCTTGAGCAGCGCCCGCGAATCGGCGCCCTTGAAGCGGGCGTCGGTGTCGGGAAAATGACGGCCGATATCGCCCAGGCCGGCGGCGCCGAACAAGGCATCGGTCACCGCATGCAACAGCACATCGGCATCGGAATGGCCGAGCAGGCCGGTCACGTGCGGAATCTCGACGCCGCCGATGAACAACTTGCGCCCCGGCACGAGCGCATGACAGTCATACCCCTGTCCGACGCGAAACGGTGGCTGATTCATGTATTTCCTTTCAAATGCAATTCTGCAAGACCGACATCATGCGGCAGGGTGACCTTGAAGTTGCGCGGACTGCCTTCGACGAGTCGCGGAAGCAGTCCCAATGCCTCCACCGCGCTCGCCTCGTCGGTTACCGCGGCAGCCTGCTCGAGTGCGCCGCGCAGCAGCGCGTACCGGAACATCTGCGGCGTCTGGGCCGCCCACAAGGATTCGCGCGCCACGGTTTGCGCGGCGCGGCCAGCGCCATCGGCGCGCTTGAGCGTATCCACCACCGGCAGGGCAAGCAGGCCGCCGACGGCATCATCCCGCAGGGCACAGACCAGGCGCTCGATCAGTTCACCGGTCAGGCCGGGACGCGCGGCATCATGCACCAGGACCCAGTCATCGTCGTCCAGGCTTTCCCGTATCGCATGCAGGCCGTTCAACACCGAGCGATGGCGCGTCGCGCCGCCGTTGAACAGCACGGATACCCGCGTTTCAAGATGCCTGGCCGATGCCAGGATCTCGGTGATATAGCCGTCCTCCGGACTTACCACGACAAACGTGTGTTCGATGAGCGGGCTGGCGGCGAAGGTATCGAGCGTATGCAGCAGCATGGGTTTTCCGGCGAGCGGCATGTATTGCTTGGGACATGCCCCCCCCATGCGCGCGCCGACGCCGGCGGCAGGTATCAGGGCGAAGTGACGGGGTGGATTCATCAATGAAGCGGCCTCTTCCGGAACGGACATGTCCCAGGGCAAGGCTCGGGTATAGGGCTTGGTTTATAATCTCGGCATATTTTCTCACAGTCGAAGTTTGCCGAATGCAGCCGGTGAACTTGCCCGACCTTCCGGATGTCCTCCGCTGATGTCGTTCGATCTTAAAAAATCCCTTCCCAAACCTGGCAACCGCTTTGCACTGCCAGCAACCCACGGTTCCGCTGACGCCTACGCGCTTGCCCAGGCGGGCGTCCTGCTGAAGGGCCAGCAGCGCATGCTGGCCGTGGTGGTGGCCAGCGCATCCGATGCCCAGCGTCTGCTGTCGGAGATTCCCTGGTTCGGCGGGAGCGCGGCGCAATTGCGCTGCCACCTGCTGCCCGACTGGGAAACGCTGCCCTACGACGCTTTTTCTCCGCACCAGGATCTGGTGTCCGAGCGTCTTGCGACCCTGCACGAGATTCATACCGGGCAATGCGATGTCCTGATCGTGCCGGCGACCACGGCCCTGCTTCGCATGGCGCCGCCCTCCTTTCTCGCGGCCTACACCTTCTTCTTCAAGAAGGGCGAAACCCTTGACGAAACGCGGCTCAAGACCCAGCTCACGCTGGCCGGATACACGCATGTGACGCAGGTGATGTCGCCCGGCGAATATTCGGTGCGGGGCGGATTGATCGACCTGTTCCCGATGGGCTCGCCGCTGCCTTACCGTCTCGACCTGTTCGGCGACACCATCGAGACCATCCGCACCTTCGATGCCGACACCCAGCGCTCGCTCTATCCCGTGCCGGATGTCAGGCTGCTGCCCGGGCGCGAATTCCCGATGGATGAGGCTGCACGCACCGCTTTCCGCGGCCGCTGGCGCGAGGAATTCGAGGGCGACCCGTCGAAATCCTCTATTTACAAAGACATCGGCAACGGCATCGCGTCGGCCGGCATCGAATACTACCTGCCGCTCTTCTTCGAGGAGACGGCGACGCTGTTCCAGTACGTGCCCGAGAACACCATGTTTGCGCTGGTGGGCGATATCGAAGCATCGATCAAGCGCTTCTGGAGCGATACCCAGTCGCGCTACAAATTCCTGAAGGCCGACCGCGAGCGCCCGCTGCTTGCACCCGAGCGCCTGTTTCTGACCGACCAGGATTTCTTCATCCTGGCCAAGCCGTATGGGCGCTGGACGATACAGGCTGACGACGCGGCCTCCGAGATCTCGGCGCCGATTCCCAATATCGCCGTCAACCGGCGCGCCGACGACCCGCTGGTGAACCTTCGGTCCTATCTGCTGCAAACCGACAAGCGGGTGATGATCTGCGCCGATTCCAACGGCCGCCGCGAAACGCTGCAGCAGTATTTCAACGAATTCGCGCTTGACCTCGTGCCCGTCGAGAGCTTCGAGGAATTCGCCGGGTCGTCGGCGCGCCTGGCGCTCGGCGTTGCACCGCTGCAGGCCGGTTTCGAACTGGAGTCGGAATCGGGTGGGATGGCGTTTATTACCGAGACCGAACTCTATGCCGGCAGCGGCCGCCGCGCCGGCCGCAGGAAACAGGAAGCGGTCACCCAGGTCGAGTACATGGTGCGCGACCTGTCGGAGCTGAAGATCGGCGACCCGGTGGTGCATGTCAGCCACGGCATCGGTCGCTACATGGGCCTGATCAGCATGGACCTCGGCGAAGGCGAGACGGAATTCCTGCACCTGGAGTATGCGAAGGATACCAAGCTCTACGTGCCTGTCTCCCAGCTGCATGTGATTTCTCGCTATTCCGGCGCGTCGCCCGACGAAGCTCCCCTTCATATCCTCGGTTCCGGCCAATGGGAAAAGGCGAAGAAGAAGGCTGCCCAGCAGATCCGCGACACCGCCGCCGAACTGCTCAACCTGTATGCGCGCCGTGCAGCGCGGCAGGGTCATTCCTTCCAGTATTCCGCGCGCGACTATGAAGCTTTCGCGGAAAGCTTCGGCTTCGAGGAAACGCCAGACCAGAGCGCCGCCATCAACGCGGTCATCGGCGACATGACCAGCGGCAAACCGATGGACCGCCTGATCTGCGGCGACGTCGGTTTCGGCAAGACCGAAGTGGCGCTGCGCGCCGCCTTCGTCGCCGTCATGGGCGGCAAGCAGGTTGCCATCCTCGCTCCCACCACGCTTCTCGCCGAGCAGCATGCGCAGACCTTCGCCGACCGCTTCGCCGACTGGCCGGTGAAGATCGCCGAGCTGTCCCGCTTCCGCACCGGCAAGGAAGTCACGCAGGCGATCAAGGGCATGGCCGAAGGCACGGTCGATATCGTCATCGGCACGCACAAATTGCTGTCGGGCGACGTGAAGTTCTCCCGTCTTGGCCTGGTCATCATCGACGAGGAACACCGCTTCGGCGTGCGCCAGAAGGAAGCCCTGAAAGCGCTGCGCGCCGAAGTCGACGTGCTGACGCTGACGGCAACGCCGATCCCCCGCACGCTGGGCATGGCGCTGGAGGGCCTGCGCGATTTTTCCGTGATCGCCACGGCCCCGCAGAAGCGTCTCGCCATCAAGACTTTCGTGCGCAGCGAGGACGATTCGGTGATCAGGGAAGCCTGCCTGCGCGAATTGAAGCGCGGCGGCCAGGTGTACTTCCTGCACAACGAAGTGGAAACCATCCTCAACCGCAAGGCCATGCTCGAAGGCCTGTTGCCGGAAGCGCGCGTCGCAGTCGCCCACGGCCAGATGCATGAACGCGACCTCGAAAAGGTCATGCGCGATTTCGTCGCGCAGCGCTACAACATCCTGCTATGCACGACCATCATCGAAACCGGCATCGACGTGCCGACGGCCAACACCATCATCATGCACCGCGCCGACAAGTTCGGCCTCGCCCAGCTGCACCAGCTGCGCGGCCGCGTCGGCCGCTCGCATCACCAGGCCTATGCCTACCTGCTGGTGCATGACGTACAAGGCCTGACCAAGCAGGCGCAGCGCCGGCTGGAGGCCATCCAGCAGATGGAGGAACTCGGCAGCGGCTTCTACCTCGCGATGCACGACCTCGAGATCCGCGGCGCCGGCGAAGTGCTCGGCGAGAACCAGTCGGGGGAAATGCAGGAAATCGGCTTCCAGTTGTATTCCGACATGCTCAACGAAGCGGTGCGCTCCCTCAAGAACGGCAAGGAGCCCGATCTTGCCGCGCCGCTCTCGTCGACCACCGAAATCAACCTGCATGTGCCGGCACTCCTGCCCCAGGATTACTGCGGCGACGTGCACGAGCGGCTTTCGCTGTACAAGCGCCTGGCCAACTGCCAGGCATCGCATGCGATCGATGAACTGCAGGAAGAACTGATCGACCGCTTTGGAAAAATGCCGGATGCCGCCAAGGCGCTGATCGAAACGCATCGCCTGCGCATTGCCGCCATGCCGGTGGGAATTATTAAAATCGATGCCCATGCGGAATCTGCGGTCCTGCAGTTCCAGCCGAATCCGCCGATCGATGCGATGCGCATCATCGAACTGGTGCAGAAGAACCGGCATGTAAAGCTGAACGGCCAGGACAAGCTGCGGATCACCGCCAGCATGCCCGACCTGGCGGCGCGCGTGTCGCAGGTCAAGGCAACGATACGATCGCTCGCGGGCTGATGGTGATCCGTGCGCCGCGCCATTCCGTCCTGAATCATTCAACCACCCTTGATGCAGGCGGAGTCCCGGATCAGCGCATGATCCGCTCTCCTGCCGCGAAATTACAATGACAACGAATCTCATACTGCAAGGCTTGTCCACCCAGCGTTCCGACATCGACCGTATCGCCGAGCTCGCCGGCGGTAGCCGCATTGTTGCATTGACCGAGAATGTGTATCGCGTTGAGGACGTCCGGTTTTCGGAAGCGCTCAAGGCCGGCATCGACGGCGAATGCTTCAACGCCAGGCTCGATTATGCATTCACTCCTGCAGGGCGCCGCCTTGACGACTTCGGCCTGGTCGCGATGGACATGGACTCGACGCTGATCACCATTGAGTGCATCGACGAGATTGCCGACATGCAGGGCCTCAAGCCGCAGGTTGCGGAAATCACCGAAGCCGCGATGCGCGGTGAAATCGAATTCCGGGAAAGCCTGACCCGCCGCGTCGCCCTGCTCAAGGGACTCGAGGCGTCGGCCCTGCAGCGCGTCTACGATGAGCGCCTGAAACTTTCGCCAGGCGCCGAACGCATGCTGGAGGCGATCAAGGCCGCCGGGCTGAAGACCCTGCTGGTATCGGGCGGCTTTACCTTCTTTACCGACCGCATGAAAACCCGGCTCGGCCTCGATTACACCCATTCCAACGAACTGGAAGTCAGCGACGGCAAGCTGACCGGCCGCGTGACGGGTGGAATCGTCGACGCCGAGGAGAAGATGCGCACCGTCGAACGGGTATGCGCCGACATTGGCATTTCCCCGCGGAAGGCGATTATCATGGGAGACGGCGCCAACGACCTGAAAATGATGGGTATTTCCGGCATGTCGGTGGCGTTCCGCGCCAAGCCCATTGTGCGCGCGCAGGCCGATGTGGCCTTGAATTTTGTCGGGTTGGACGGAATCTTATCGTTGTTCGAGTGATCTTTTAGATAAGGTCGCTCACCTGACCACCCACTATGGAGGAATAATGGCCCAGGAACTCGTTCTTGACAGCAAGTTGCAATCCACAAAAAGCCTTGCATGGTGGCTGTATATCCTTCACGGACTCAGCTTCCTGTTTTCACTCGGCGCCTTTTCATGGATTCCGCTGATCATCAATTACATCAAGAAGGATGATGCCGCCGGCACCTTCGTGGAAAGCCATCACCGCTGGCAAATCCGTTCGTTCTGGTGGTACCTGTTCTGGATGGTGGTCGGCGGCATCCTATTCATGACGGTAATCGGCATCCCGCTCGCCTGGCTGATCTGGACCGCCGCGTGGGTATGGAAGGCTTACCGGCTGATCAAGGGCATCCTTGACCTGAACGACAACAAGGCGATGAAGATCTGATGTTTCCACGGCCTTCGGGGCGCCACGGCCACGCCGGGCGTCCCGCAAGTGATGTACGCTGGCACAGGCCGGAAACCGCTATTGCGCTTTCATGACCTGCAAGGCCTGCTCGATATCCGCAATCAGATCGTCGGGCTCTTCCAGGCCGATATTCAGGCGCACCAGTTGCCCGGTGCCATTCCAGCCGCGCCGCATGCCCTGTATCCGGTAAGGCACGCAAAGGCTGTTTGCCCCGCCCCAGCTGAACCCGATCTTGAACAGCCGAAGCGCATCGACGAAGGCATCGGTCTGGGCTTCCGCATAACGTTCATCGAACACGATCGAAAACAATCCGCCGGCGCCGGTGAAATCACGTTTCCATGTTTCATGCCCGGGGCAATCCTCGAATGCGGGATGCAGCACCCGCTCAATTTCGGGCCGGCTCTTGAGCCACGCCGCGATTTTGCGTGCCGCAGCATCGTGGGCGTCGAAACGCAGCTTCATGCTCGGTAGCCCGCGCAGCACGAGGTATGCATCGTCCGCGCCGACGCCGTAGCCGAGCCGCATGTGCGCCATTTCGATGCGATGGATCAGCGCAGCGTCTCGGGTAACCACCGCGCCCATCAGCACATCCGAACCGCCCGACTGGTATTTGGTCAATGCCTGCATCACGATGTCGACACCGTGATCGAAGGCGCGGAAGGCTATACCCGCAGACCAGGTATTGTCGATCGCGACATGGATATCCTGTCCCGACTCGCGCCGTGCCCGTACCGCCTTGCAGATCGCGGGAATGTCCGGCACTTCCATCGACACCGATCCCGGCGCTTCGGTCCAGACCAGCCGGGTGTTCGGCTGCAGCAACTCCCCGATGCCCGCTCCGATCAGCGGATCGTAGAATCGGGCGGTGATTCCGAAATCCTGAGTCAGCCAGCGCCCCAGTTCGCGGTTCGGATTGTAGACATTGTCTGGCAGCAGGACGTCGTCGCCAGACTTCAGCAGCCCCAGGTCGACCATGGAAATCGCAGCCAGTCCGCTGGGCGCGAGCAGGCAATGCGTACCGCCCTCGATTTCCGCGAGGCGAGCTTCCAGGGTAAAGGTGGTCGGAGTCCCGTGCAGGCCGTAGGTATAGGCGCTCTTGTCCTGCCAGTTGCGCGACCGCATGGCGGCCACGTTCTTGAACAATACCGTCGACGCATGGTGTATCGGCGCGGGAAAGGCGCCGAAACCTTCGGGCGCCTTGTAATCGGAATGAATCAGAGTGGTTTGCAGCGATTTACGGTCTGACACGCATGATCTCCCCGGTTATTGCTGTTTGCCCTGCCCCGATGGCCGGGCATTCTGCCCTGTTGCTTTTTCCTCGGCGCGCACGATGCGCAAGGTGAACGGCTTCTTGATTTTTCCATCCGCCGACTGCCATTCTCCGCTCAGGGTCTCGCCCGCTAGCCTGCCGTCCCATTGCCCGGAGACGTCGGTGCCGTTCTCGGATTCCTCCATGAACACCTCCTGACCTTCGACCTCTCCCGCGAGCAGGACCCGTTGCGACCCGCCGAATACGAAATATTCGCCTTCGATGCCATCCTCGGCTGGCTCCTTGGTGCGCAGCGTCACCTGGATCTTTGCATCCCCGAGCATGCCGCGCAGCGCGACCGGCTTCATGAAGAGCGCCTTGCCGGAAGCTTCCGCCTGCGGTGCGGCCGGCGCACTCGCCGACAGCACCGGAGCGGCAGTCATGGCCGCGGCACCCATGGCGCCGGCAAGCAGCGCGCCCGCTATGCGCCGCATCATGCCTCCGCCCACAGGTCGTGCGCGTCGGCGGCAGTGACCTTCACCTCGACGAATTCGCCGACCTTGAGCTTGCGATGCGGTTCGTAAGGCGGCTTGACGTATACGACACCGTCGATTTCGGGTGCATCCGCCTCGGAGCGGCCCACGCCGCCGCTCGGTCCGACTTCATCGAGCAGCACGCGCAGGGTCCTGCCGACCTTTGCCTGCATGCGCTGCTTCGAGATTTCTTCCTGGAGCACCATCACGCGCGCACGGCGCTCTTCACGCACTTCCTCGGGCACCGGATTAGCCAGTTCGTTGGCGGTGGCGCCCTCCACCGGCGAATAGGAGAAGCAGCCGAGGCGGTCGATGCGGGCTTCCTTGAGGAAGTCCAGCAGATATTCGAATTCCGCTTCGGTCTCGCCCGGAAAGCCGGCAATGAACGTGGAGCGGATGGTCAGATCCGGGCACATCTTGCGCCAGGCCTGGATGCGCTCGATATTCTTCTCACCGTTGGCCGGCCGCTTCATGCGCTTGAGCACATCGGGATGCGCATGCTGCAGCGGCACGTCGAGATAAGGCAATACCCTGCCCTCGGCCATCATCGGGATGATGTCATCGACATGCGGATACGGGTACACGTAATGCAGGCGGACCCAGGCGCCGTATTGCGCCGCAAGCTCGCCAAGCGCGCCGACCAGCTGGGTCATGTGGGTGCGCAGCGGCTTGCCGTTCCAGAAACCGGTGCGGAACTTGACGTCGACGCCGTAGGCGCTGGTGTCCTGGGAAATCACCAGCAGTTCCTTGACGCCGGCCTTGAACAGGTTTTCCGCTTCGAGCATCACGTCCGCCACCGGGCGCGACACCAGGTCGCCGCGCATCGAGGGAATGATGCAGAAGCTGCAGCGGTGATTGCAGCCTTCGGAAATCTTCAGGTAGGCATAGTGCTTCGGCGTCAGCTTCACGCCTTGCGCGGGCACCAGGTCGACGAAGGGATCATGCGGCTTGGGCAGGTGCTTGTGGACGGCGGCCATGACTTCGCCCACCGCATGCGGGCCGGTGACTTCCAGAACTTTCGGATGCACGGACTGGACGATGTCGTTGCCGGCGGCATCCTTCTTGGCGCCCAGGCAGCCGGTCACGATGACCTTGCCGTTCTCGTTCAGCGCTTCGCCGATGGCGTCCAGCGACTCCTGGACGGCTGCGTCGATGAAGCCGCAGGTATTGACAATGACCAGGTCGGCGCCGTCATAGGACTTGGCGGTATCGTAGCCTTCGGCGCGCAGCTGGGTCAGGATTTGTTCGGAGTCGACGAGTGCCTTGGGGCAGCCTAGGCTAACAAATCCGACTTTCGGAGAGAGATTCTCGTAAGCTTTTGAATCTAGATGATTTTTCACGTAATGATCCGTTTGCATGAGCGCAGCTGCGCTCAAGAATACAAAACCGCGATTTTAACTCACCCTATGCTCTCGAATGGCGTTCAAAAAGCTTACATCGATCTCTGCATACGTCTGCAACTCTTACCCAAGCGGCAAAACTCGGTTGAATGGGCGTCCGAAAAGCAACACACGAATTTGGATATTGATGACTTACCTTGTAGCATCGATGGTTTCCATTTACTGTCGGAAATCATGAAATTTCAGTCAATTGTCGTTTCGATTGCAACAGCTTGCGTGCTAATGTCTTGCGGAGGCAACCCCGATACCAAGCAGGGTGAATTCGCTGCCATCAGCAAGAAAGAAACGGACGCGGACTTCAAACTGGTAGCTCCTTCGTCCAAAAGCCCAGCCGCATTCACTTTCAGCATTGACAATCCGGGCGTCGCAACGATCAGCGGCGATGTGATAACCATTGTCGGTCCTGGCAAGGCAACCATCACTGCGTCGCAGCCGGAGCTTGGAAGTTTTGGCCCGAGTCATGGAACCACAACCCTGACCGTTGAAGCAGTACCTTGCGCAACTGGCCAAACCCGGATTAACAAGCAGTGTGTCGCCATACCTACCTGTGTGCCGCCCGCAATTCTGACAAACAATCAGTGCGTGGCACCGCAATCTAACGCGGCGCCAGCTACTGTGCAGGGACTCACCTGGATGCCAGTTGCACATGTCGACACCTGGGCCAATGCACGTGCCTACTGTCAGACCACAACTATCAGTGGGGCAAGCGGTTGGCGGCAGCCAAGCGACACTGAATTGGCTGCGCTTTATGCATCTGGAGAAATGAATGGCAAAGGATGGACACTTGGCCACACGTGGAGCAGCACAATGGCGAGCAACTTGTCGGAGGCGGGACATGTTGCGCTCAATCTTTCGACAGGTGCATCAAGCGAAAGACCCGACGTGTCAGGTTCGTATGTGGCTTGTGTGCGGTAACTTAAGGCAAGAAGCTAGGATATCGCTCCATCAATGAATGTGATAGTGCAGCACACTATCTATCTAGTTCGTAAAAAGCCCAGAAAAGCAAAATGCGTTCTGGGCTTTTTTACATCTATTCGTCGCTCGCGCGCCGGGTTATTTCAAGAATTCCTCGGATAGCCAAGGGAAACCAAACCGACTTCCTGAGATGGGGAAGCGTTGGACATGACAGAATGGGGTACAAAGCGAATCCGCTATTGTTCCCTCTGCCGGAAGTTTGTCGGTGGCGGCAGGCGGGCCACCCGGCTCGCAAGGTATGCAAGCCGGGTGAAGATGTTTATTTCTTGGTCTTGTCGACCGGCGGCACGAATGGGAATGTGCCGAACATGGACTTCGTCTGGTTCTGCATCTGGTCCTGCATCTGTAGGAACAGGTTCTTGCTCTGCTCTATGTAATTGCTCATCATGCCTTGCATCATCGGCCCCTGTACATTCATGAACTGGGTCCACATTTCCTGGCTGAATGGCTTGCCTTCATAGAAACCCTTGGAGTTTTCGGCGAGCTTGTTTTGTATATCGATGAAGGCCTGGATGTTTTTCTCGAGGTAGGAGCCCATCATGCCCTGCATCGCATGGCCGTAGTAGCGGATGATCTGGGATAGCGCACCGCTGGAAAACATCGGCGTGCCGTTGGCTTCCTCTTCGAGAATGATCTGCAGGAGAATGCTGCGGGTCAGGTCCTCTTCGGACTTGGCATCAATGACAGTAAATTCCTCGTTATCAAGCACCAGTTGCTTGACATCAGCAAGCGTGATGTAGGAACTCGTCTGGGTGTCGTACAGGCGGCGATTCGGATACTTCTTAATCAAGCGCTCGGAAAGCTTTTTTGCACTGTTCATTGAATATTCCAGTTTTTTGCGTCGCAACGCGTCCATGCCGTTTCTTTAATAAAGCGAACAAGCGTTCGCTGTCTCCGATTTCATTATAGTGCGAAAAAACAAAGCGTTAGCCAAGTATTGCCAAATGCACATGGAATTATTGCAATGCGTTTGCGCAAAATCGTCTTTTGAAATATAGGCCTTAGCGCATCGAGGATTGCGTTCATGCAATGCACCCAGGCAAGGCGCACAAACAATAAGCTCAGGGTCTAAGCGGGTATTTCCCAATAATTCTTGCGCAAAGTGAAAAACTGGAGGACGGCCGATCAATCGCTGACTAGGATTGGCCACCCTCCGGGCGATCACACAAATGCCGAGGCCAGCCCCTGCTTCTCTGCCTTGACCTTTACGTAACGGCCGGGAGCCGGCTCGATCGGCTTGTAAGTCGCGTTGCCGAATTTGCGCGGCGCCGGGACCTGATCGCCGGCATTCGCAGCGAGAAAAGCGGTCCATTCCGGCCACCAGCTGCCAGGTGTTTCCTTCGCTTCGGCGAGCCACTGCTCGGCGCTGTCAGACGCCTGGTCCGCGCTCCAGTAACTGCGCTTCTTCTTTGCGGGCGGATTGATGACGCCGGCAATATGCCCGGAAGCGCCGAGCACGAATTTATTGCGCCCGCGCTGCTTCGGATTGAGCAGCTTGACGGATTCATAGGCAGCGGTCCACGGCACGATGTGATCTTCGCGGGAGCCGTAAATGAAGGCCGGCGCATCGATCATCGACAAGTCGATCTTTTCGCCGGCAACGGTGACCTTGCCAGGCGTGCGCAGCCGGTTCTCGAGATAGAGATTGCGCAGGTACCAGCAGAACATCGGACCGGGCAGATTGGTGCTGTCGGCGTTCCAGTAGAGCAGATCGAACGCGGGAGGCTGCTCGCCCTTCAGGTAATTGGTCTTCACGTAGTTCCAGACCAGATCGTTGGGACGCAGGCTGGAAAACGCCGACGCGAAATCCCGGCCCGGCATCAGCCCGCCGTTGCCGAGTCGCTGCTCGCGCATGGAAACCTGCGCCTCATCAATGAAGACCTCGATCACGCCCGGATCGGAAAAATCGAGGAAGGTCGTCAGCAGCGTCAGGCTCGATACCGGATTTTCTCCTCGCGCAGTCAGCAGGGCCAGTGCGGTCGACAGCAGCGTGCCGCCCACGCAAAAGCCAAGTGCATTGATCTGCTCCTGGCCGGAGATTTCCTGAGTCACGTTGAGCGCCTTGACCACGCCATCGAGAATGTAGTCATCCCAGGTCTTGTTGCCGAGCGACGCATCCGGATTCACCCATGAAACCAGGAACACCGTATGCCCCTGCTCGACCGCATGGCGCACCAGCGAATTCTCCGGCTGCAGGTCCAGGATGTAGTATTTATTGATGCAGGGCGGCACCAGCAGCAGCGGGCGTTCATAGACCGTCTTGGTGAGCGGCTTGTACTGGATCAGCTGGAACAGCTCGTTCTCGAACACGACGGCGCCCTCGGTGGTCGCCACGTTTCTCCCGACTTCGAACGCCGATTCGTCGGTCTGCGAGATCCGCCCCTTCTGCATGTCTTCAAGCATGAGGGCAATGCCCTTGGCAAGGCTTTCACCCTTGGTCTCGACGATCTTTTGCTGCGCCTCGGGGTTGGTCACGAGAAAGTTGGCGGGCGACATCGCATCCACCATCTGCTGCACCGCAAAACGGATCTTCTGCTTCGCACGCGGCGCGGCTTCGACCGCGTCCGCCATCGCCATCAGGAAGCGCGCATTCAAAAGATAGGCCGCTGCATTGAATGCGAACATGGGATTGGACTGCCACTCCGGCGACGTGAAACGCTTGTCGGCGATCACCGGCGCTTTCGCGGTCAGCATCTGCTGCCAGAGGCTGCCCATCTCCTGCATGTAGTCGCTCTGCAGCCTGGCGAGTACCGACGGCTCGATGGTCGCGCCGAACTCCTTGACCGTCGCGGCGAAAGACGCGGCATCCATCTGCGGCATCGGTGGGATCTGCGGCATCTGCATCATGGATTGCCATGCGTTCGGATCGGCGAATTTTGCCATCCAGGCCTGGGGATCGCCTTGAGGGGTGAACATGTTATTCATGCTTGCGTCTCTTTTTTCGCGTAAGGTTACGGTTTGTCGAACTTCGAAACTGCCTGACTTCACCTGCTATGCATATCGTCGCCATCGCATGGATTTATGTCGTATTGATGATGTCCATCACCGAACACTCGGTCATTGCAGGCATCATGACCTTCCTGCTCTATGGCGTCTTGCCCCTGTCGATCATTTTATACTTGATGGGCGCGCCACGACGCAAGCGCAATCGGGCGAAAGCCGAAAAATTACTACTGGAAGAAGCCGCCGCGGCAAGGCAGGCCGAAGATGTTAAGAGCGAGGACCGGTAAGCAGTAGCGGGAAGCGCCGCTAGTTGACGCGGGGCATTTTGCGCCCTTGTGAAAAAACGCTACTTGAACCAGATCAATGAAGCCATGCGGCCGGTCACGCCGTCGCGGCGATAGGAATAGAACTGGTCGCGTTCGCTGACGGTACAGCGGGTGCCGCCCCACACGCGGGCAACGCCGGCGGAAGCCAGGCGTCGTCGCGCGAGCGCATAGATGTCGGCGAGATGCTTTGACGCCGTTCCGGCGCGCGGCACGAAGGCCGATGCGCACCCGCCGTCATGCTCGACGAAAGCCTGCACCACGTCGTCGCCCACCTCGAAGCATGACGGTCCGATGGCCGGTCCCAGCCACGCCAGGATGTCGCCGGCGCCTGCCTCGCGCATGCGCGCCACGGTATTCTCAAGCACCCCGTTAGCAAGGCCGCGCCAGCCTGCGTGCGCTGCGCCGACCACCTTGCCGGCGCTGTCGCAGAACAGCACCGGCAGGCAATCCGCCGTCTGGATCACGCACACCACGCCCGGTTTGGTCGCGATGCAGGCATCGGCATTGAGCATGCTGCCGCTTTCCATTGCCCGCGACGCTTCGCGGGCGTCGACGACCTGGCTGCCGTGTACCTGGGTCAGCCAGCCCGGTTCGGCCGGGAGCCGGGAGCGCAGCAACGCGCGATTGGCGGCCACCGCCTGCGGACTGTCGCCGACATGCACGCCGAGATTGAGACCCCCGGCTCCGCCGCCGTCATCGTAGGGTGCCGCGCTGGTCCCGCCGCGCCGGGTGGTCGACAGCGCCGAAACGTTGCCGGGAGCCTCCCAGTCCGGAACCAGGACCGGAATCATGCCGGCGCCCCCACGGCGGCGGCCGCGTCGATGCCAGCACGCTCCAGCAGCTTGCACATGTCCTCCGGCAGCGGCGAGGTCCAGTCGCAATCCTTCTGGGTGGAGGGATGCAGCAGCCCCAGGCGGTAAGCATGCAAGGCCTGCCTCGGGAACACCGGGGCGAGATGGGGTTTGCCGTACAGGGGATCGCCGACCAGCGTGAAACCGATGGATTGCATGTGGACACGAATCTGGTGGGTACGCCCGGTTTCAAGGCGGCAGCGCAGCAGGCTCACCGGCCGGCCGTCGATGCTGCCGGCCGCGATCTTGTGATAATGCGTTACCGCAGGCTTGGCGCTGGCGTTCTCCGACACCGCCATCTTGATCCGGTCACGCGGATGACGCCCGATCGCGGCATCAATCTTCCCGTTGATCTGGGGCGTCCCCCAGACCAGCGCCAGGTACTCCCGGTGCACGCTGCGCGCCTGCAGCTGGCGGACCAGGTCGGTCTGGGCCAGTAAGGTCTTTCCGACCACCATCAACCCGCTGGTCTCCTTGTCCAGCCGGTGCACAATGCCTGCCCGCGGGACCGATGCAATCGCCGGGAAATGATGCAGCAAGCCATTAAGCAGGGTGCCGGACCAGTTTCCCGCCGCGGGATGCACCACCAGGCCGGCAGGCTTGTCGATCACCAGGATGGCGGTGTCTTCGTGCACGATGCTCAAGGGAATCGCTTCCGGGCTGAAAGCAGTATCCTCGGGCGCGGATTGCGGATGGATAACAATAGTCTCGTCGCCCAGGGCAAGCGTCTTGGCGCGGGCGGGCTGGCCGTCGACGGTCACGTGACCGCCCTCGATCCATTGCTGGAGGCGGCTGCGGGAATACTCGGGGACCAGCTGCGACAGCACCTTGTCGATGCGCACGCCGCAGAATTCGGGAGTAAGTTTGAGTTCGATGGGAGACGCTTCCGGCAGCAGGCCGTCATCGATATCGCCGTCGTAGAGCTCGTTTTCGGGGGAAGTATTAGTCAAAATCTGAAATTCAGTTGTATCGTTGCAAGAAGTCGCCATCGGCTATAATCATGGCCTTGTTCAGCCGTGTTCCTGCAAAACCTCATGCGAAATAGATCGTTCAAAATTGCTGCCATCGCCCTCGCTCTGTCTTTGTCCGGATGCGGCATGCTTCCGGAAAAGGTCGATGAGACCAGAACCTGGTCAGCGTCGAGATTATACTCGGAGGCCCGCGACGAACTCGCCAGCGGCAATTATGAACGCGCCATCCAGCATTTTGAAAAGCTGGAATCGCGCTATCCATTCGGCACCTATGCGCAGCAGGCGCAGATGGAAATCGCCTATGCGCACTATCGCGCGGGCGAGCAGCCCGAAGCGCTGGCCGCGGTCGAGCGCTTCATCAAGCTGCATCCGAACCATCCGAATGTCGATTACATGTATTACCTGCGCGGCCTGATCAATTTTAACGACAGGATCGGCTTCCTGAGTTTCCTGTCGCGCCAGGACCCCAGCGAGCGCGACCCGAAAGCCGCGCGCGATGCCTTCGACTCCTTCAAGCAGCTGGCGGAGCGCTTCCCCGACAGCGTCTATGCCAAGGATGCGATTGCACGCCTGAAGTACCTGGTCAATGCCATGGCCCAGTATGAAGTACACGTCGCCAAATACTATTACCGGCGCGGCGCCTATGTCGCCGCCGCCAACCGCGCGCAGATCGCAGTGGCCGAATACCGCGAGGCGCCGGCAGTGGAAGAAGCGCTGTTCGTGATGGCGCAGTCTTATGATGCGATGGGCATGACCAAACTGCGTGACGACACGAACCGCGTGCTCAAGCAGAATTTCCCGAACAGCAGCTACTTCAGCGGCGGCCCCAAGGAAAACAAGCCCTGGTGGCAGATCTGGTAATCCGCCATTCGGCAAGCTTGAAAGCCCCGTTAAAGCCTCGTTTTTACGGGGCTAATGAGATGGTCACCCTCCACCCTACGAGCGGTTACGCTAGTAGGGTGTTTTTCTTTCACCGGAGCGGAGGCC